>JADFYY010000064.1 GCA_015232825.1 Magnetococcales bacterium | reverse complement strand
TCAGTGCCAATCCAGGAGAACCCTTAAAACCCCTCAAGCAAGTCGCCTCCGGTGGCGAAATCTCCCGCATCATGCTGGCCCTAAAAACCACCCTAGCCGATGCCGTCACCATTCCAACCCTAATCTTCGATGAGGTCGATGTGGGCGTTGGCGGACGCACCGCCGCCGCCATCGGAGCCAAATTGGCCCAAGTCGCCCGCCAACGTCAAACCCTAGCCGTCACCCACTCTCCCCAAGTGGCCGCCTGGGGCGGACACCACCTGAAAGTATCCAAATCCACCCGCAATGGCCGAGTCCAAATCGCGGTCACCTCCCTAGACATGACCATGCGCGTGGAAGAACTCGCCCGTATGCTCGCTGGCGAAGAGATCACAACCCCAGCCCGCATTAATGCACAAGAACTGTTGCGGGCCGCATCCGTCGATTCATCCTAAACATTTTCTTTGGCCTTGATCCTCTGGATCGAGTAAAATAAATTCACCATAAGCCATAATCCCACTAACAAGCGTAAACGGAGTTTTGTTCATGAGTCAGCACGACTTTACCGAAGATACACTCCTCCATTCCCATTCAAGAACACGAGAGCAAGAACCACCTTTATTCAAGGTTGTTCTTATGAATGATGATTTTACTCCAATGGAGTTTGTCGTAGATGTACTAATGAGTTTTTTTAATAAAAACATCGAGGACGCAACAAAAATAATGCTGAACGTCCATCACAAGGGTTTCGGCATCTGTGGAGTCTACAGCCGAGAAATTGCCGAAACCAAGGTGATCCAAGTTAACCGTCACGCGCGAACAAACCAGCACCCATTGAAGTGTCGCATGGAACAAAATTGATCCCACGTCAATCAAACAAAAATCTCCCTTTGGAATTTTATCGAGAAAAGTGACGCCAAATGATCAGCAAGCATCTTGAAGTCTCCTTGAACAAAGCCATTCGTGCCGCCCACCAAAGGCGTCATCAATACGCCACAGTGGAACACCTGCTGCTCGCCTTGACAGAAAACCCAGAAGTGACAGACATCTTGATCAATTGTGGCTGCGATTTGGAACAGCTTTCCAGTGATCTGGAAGGTCACTTAAATGTCCATATCCCATTGATTACCAATAATGATCAACCCATTGAAATCACCCCCACCATCGGATTCCAGCGCGTGATTCAGCGGGCTGCGTATCAAGTCCAGGCTGCGGGACGTGACTTGGTTACCGGGGCGTATGTTCTGGTGGCCATCTTTAGCGAACAACAATCTCATGCCGTCTATTTTCTCGAACGACAAAACATCAGCCGACTAGAAGTGCAAACCACCATCACCCAACTCATGGAAAGCCAGGGAGCCAGCCCCGACCCCACCTCAGAAGCCCACACCGGATCAGAAACCGAAAAAACTCAAGAGACCAAGACAGCCAAACCCGAAGATCCTCTCGCCTTATATGCCGTCAACCTGACACAACAGGCGCGTGAGGGTAAAATCGATCCCCTCATTGGTCGTGGCGAGGAGCTGATACGGACTTTTCAAGTTCTCAGCCGCCGCCGCAAAAACAACCCGCTTTTTGTCGGAGAGGCGGGTGTTGGCAAGACCCATCTGGCCGAAGGATTGGCTCTCAAAATTGTGATGGGAGAGGCCCCAGAGATTTTAGCCAAAAGTGTCATCTATGCCCTTGATATGGGCTCATTGGTCGCAGGCACCAAATACCGGGGCGATTTCGAAGCCCGACTCAAAGCGGTACTCAAACGGTTGCAGGAACAGCAGGACGTCATTCTTTTCATCGATGAAATTCATACTGTCATTGGGGCTGGAGCCACCAGTGGCAGTACCATGGACGCCTCGAACCTTCTGAAGCCCTTGCTGGCCAATGGCGGATTGCGTTGTATCGGTTCCACAACCTACGAAGAGTTCCGTAGCGTGTTTGAAAAAGATAAGGCTCTGGCCAGACGTTTTCAAAAAATCGACATCAATGAGCCCTCTCTCGAAGAGACCATTCTGATTCTCAAGGGATTAAAAAGCCGTTACGAAGAACACCATGGCATTCGCTATACTGCCCCGGCCTTGCGCGTGGCCGCCGAGTTGTCTGCTCGTCACATTCATGATCGCAAGCATCCTGATTCAGCCATCGATGTCCTCGATGAAGCGGGAGCTGCTGTCCGCATCGCCCCGGCTTCACGCCGCAAGAAGTCCATCGGCGTCCGGGAGATTGAAGAGATTGTCGCCCGCATCGCTCGCATTCCAACCCGTTCTGTCTCCCACGATGACCGCGACCTGTTGCAAAATCTACAGCGTAACATTCTTCTGACGCTTTTTGGTCAGGATCGTGCCGTGACCATGGTGTGCCAAGCCATCAAGCTCTCCAGGGCCGGTCTGGGCAATCCGCTTAAACCGATAGGCTCCTTTCTCCTGGCTGGTCCCACAGGGGTCGGTAAAACCGAGCTGGCTCGTTTGCTGGCACGAGAAATGGCGGTTGAACTGATACGCTTTGACATGAGCGAATACATGGAGCGACACACCGTTTCACGTCTCATTGGGGCCCCGCCGGGCTATGTGGGATTCGAGCAATCGGGTTTGCTTACCGAGGCGGTTACCAAAAATCCCCATGCGGTCCTTCTCCTGGATGAACTGGAAAAGGCCCATCCCGATATTTTCAATCTACTGCTTCAGGTTATGGATCATGGCAGTCTGACGGATAATAATGGTCGGCGAGCCGATTTCCGCAACGTGATCCTGATCATGACCACCAATGCCGGGGCCGAGGATCTGGAACGGGCCTCTATTGGCTTTACCAAACAGGATCATCTAGGTGACGATATGGCGGCCATTCGTCGTCTTTTCTCCCCTGAATTCCGCAACCGTCTGGATGCCATTGTGCCCTTTAGCCATCTGGAACCGGAAATCATTCTCCAGGTAACCGATAAATTCCTGGCCGTTTTGGAGCGTGACTTGAGCCAACAAAACGTCTCCTTGACCGTTGAGGAGAGTGGTCGGCATTGGCTGGCGCAACGTGGTTATGATCGCAAAAATGGTGCGCGTCCCATGGAACGACTCATCAAGGAGAAAATCCGTCAACCCCTGGCAGACGAACTGCTGTTTGGCCAATTAAAACAGGGTGGCATGGTCACGATCCGCGCCACGAACGAAAAACTCGATTTGGCCATTGAGTCATCCCCATCACCGGCTTAAAAAAATATAAGGAACCCAAAAATTATGAAAAAATGCACGATAAAAGACAGGGATGTCGCTGGCAAACGGGTTTTTATTCGCGTGGATTTCAATGTTCCGATCACATCGACAGGAACCATTGGTTCGGATGCGCGTATTCGGAAATCCCTGCCCACCATTCAACGGGTCATGGAGCAGGGAGGCAAGGTCATATTGGCCTCTCATTTGGGACGCCCCAAGGGAGGGGTTGGCCCCTCCCTACGTCCTGTGGCGCAACGCCTGTCCGAACTGCTTGGACAAACGGTGGCATTGGCCCCGGATTGCGTTGGCCGTGAAGTGGAAGCCCTAGTGGAACAACTACCGATGGGCGGGGTATTGCTATTAGAGAATGTCCGCTTACAGGCAGGCGAGACCGAAAACGATCCAGAGTTGGCCAAAGGGTTTGCTCGTCTGGCGGATGTAGTGGTCAATGACGCCTTTGGTACGGCCCATCGCGCCCATGCCTCCAACGTCGGAGTGACGCAACAGGGGGTGCCAGCGGTGGCTGGTCTGCTGATGGCGGACGAACTGGAGTTTTTCCACCGGGCCATGATCGCCCCACAACGACCTGTGGTGGCATTGCTTGGGGGATCCAAGGTCTCGACCAAGATCCAACTGATTGAATCTTTGCTGCAAAAAATGGACAAGATTTTAATCGGTGGAGCCATGGCCTTCACCTTTTTACAGGCCAGAGGGTATGCGGTGGGGAGTTCTTTGGTCGAACCCGACATGCTAACCATTGCGGCGCAAGCCGAGGCCAAGGCCAAAGAGTCGGGCGTTGAACTGCTTTTGCCGGTGGATGCGGTGATTTCCCAAAACCGTGACGGTTCCGGTCCTACCCGTGTGGTGAGCGTGGAACAAATTCCTGAGGGTTGGATGGGACTCGATATCGGACCGGAAACCGTCCGTTTGTATGCCGACCGTCTTGCCCAAGCGGCAACCATTGTTTGGAACGGTCCCATGGGCGTATTCGAGATTCCGGCTTTTGCCAGTGGCACTTTGGATTTGGCCCACGCCATTGCCAAAGGTCAGGCCTTGTCAGTGGCCGGCGGTGGAGATACCGAATCGGCCATTGCACAGGCTGGGGTGGCTGAACACATTTCACACATTTCAACCGGTGGTGGGGCATTTCTGGAACTACTCGAAGGCAAGGAGTTGCCTGGAGTGACTGTTTTAGCGGACGCCTTGTGACCAACGAATCACTGGTCCATGGACTATCCGCGATTCTTATGGGGCGGAACGAGGAACGCTTTTTGCCCTTAAGTCTCCCCCCTTTGCAACGGGTAGCGGATGAAATTGTCTTCGTGGATACCGGTTCCACGGATCGTACTTTGGAAATCGTGCGGGATTTTGGCTGCCGTATTCTCCATTTGCCATGGAACAATGACTTTTCCGCTCCCAAAAATCTGGCGTTATCTCACTCCCGTTTTCAATGGATCCTCAATGTGGATTGCGATGAGGTTCTGGTGGACGACGAAGGATTTCGGGAGCGGATCTTAAACCAATGCCTTGCCGAAGAGGAACCAGCCTGGATCATCCAGATTGACAACCGGATGGTTGATGGCCGTATCCATCCAAGCAAGGCTTTGCGTCTATTTCGTAACGATCCCCGGATTCGTTTTGCCAATCCGGTGCATGAAGGAATCGCGGATTCGCTCTATCGTCACTGGCCGCATCGTCCCCCGCGTGAAATCGAGGTTCGTTTGGTTCATCATGGTTATGCATCTGGGTTCAACAAGCAAAAAATTCAACGCAATGTGACGATACTGCGTCAATGGATCACCAACGACCCCGATTCAGTCTATGGACGTTACAAGTTAGGCATGAATTTACGCTTTCTGGGATTGGCCAGCGAAGGATTGTTTCACTTAGGAGAGGCGATTGCCCTGGCTGACAAAGATGCGGATCGCAACAGCCTGACCTTTCTGGAAGAGTTGGTTGCCACCTGCTTTCAGGCCTATATGGAAGCTGGACAACAAGATAAGGCTGAACAACTCAAACAGATTGTTGGACAATGGGGATGACAAAAAAACAAAAAAAGCACTTCAAAACCGACATACACACTACAGCTTTTTAAATAATTAAAAATTTGGAGTACATTAATGTTATTACATAGCATTCAAATGCGAAGCCTACTCTCGTATGGCACGAATAGCGAAGCAATCCCCTTGAAATCATTGAATGTGATCATCGGTCCAAACGGATCTGGAAAATCCAATTTACTAGAAGGACTTGCCTTGATACAATCCGCACCCGGTCAACTTGTCACGACGATCCGGGATGGCGGCGGTATTCATGATTGGCTTTGGAAGGGATCCAACCCACCAACGACGGCCAGTTTGGAAATTATTGTTGAACTACCCAATCGTTCCGGTCAAATGCCTCTTCGATACCGATTTGATTTCACCGAATCCGGCAATCGATTTGAAATCGTGGATGAGCGCATTGAAAACTATGAGGCATTTTCAGGCAATAATGAACCCTATTTTTACTATCGCTACGAGAACAACCATCCAGTTCTGAATGTCAAGACCAACGCTAAAGGTAATGCAAAGAAAAGACATCTACGCCGTGAAGATGTGAATCCTGAACAATCCATCCTTGCTCAACGGCGCGACCCAGACATTTACCCGGAAATCACCACGCTGGCCGAGACACTTGCTAAAATCCGCATTTACCGCGACTGGTCTTTGGGGCGCAATTCACTGCCGCGTTTGCCTCAACCCTCTGATCTGCCCAACCAATGGTTGGAAGAGAATGCACGCAATCTTGGCTTGGTTCTCAATCGACTCAGAAGAGATCTTGTTACTAAGAATAAACTTCTGGAGGCTTTCAAAGCCATCTATTCGGAGGCTCAAGATTTTGATGTCATGATTGAGGGTGGAACCGTACAGATTTTTGTCCAGGAGAGCCGGTTCAATGTGCCAGCCACTCGGCTTTCCGATGGCACTCTGCGTTATCTCTGTCTGCTTGCAATCCTCTACGATCCAAATCCCCCACCACTCATCTGCATTGATGAACCGGAACTGGGTCTTCATCCCGATTTAATCAACCACATCGCAGAGGCTTTGCGATTTGCAAGCACAAACACGCAAATCATCGTAACAACCCATTCAACCATACTGGTCGATGCTTTTACCGACGACCCTGAGGTCATCCTCGTCTGCGAAAAGAGTGATGGTTGCTCCACTATTCGACGTCTCGACGCACAACATCTGGAACCATGGCTTAAAAATTACCGCCTTGGCACCCTTTGGACCAGTGGCGAAATCGGAGGAACACGATGGGATCTGCAAAAACTAACACGAACTTTCCAATAAATCTTTTACAAGATCCCTTATCAGTTGATCTGGAGATATTTTCTTGATCACACCAGTGCGCTCACGAACGACCCATTGTGATAAATTTTCAGACAAAACCGTCATCTCAACATATCGCGGGGATTGGGGAGAAGCGGTGACCCAGCGAGGGTATCCCTCTGGATTGGAAACCGACCAATATAAGGCAGGTCCACCAGTCCGTTGGAGATGGTCAAACATGTTGGCAGAGCGATTTCCACACCAAGAGAGATGGGTGATTGTCCGAAGGGAGGGGATTTTTATCTCTAGGATGAAGGACCAGCTCTTCGATGCAGATTGCCCCTGAACGAGGGTAAGATATTCGTCTAAATCCAGAGAATCCTCATAAAGCTTCAGAGAGACTTTTCCATCGAGAAAAGAAAGTTTTTTCTGGAGAGTTTCCGTAAGTGTCAAAGCTAGGAGTTTGACTTGGGTCAACCAAATTTCCAGTTGTCGTCTCTGTTCCTGACGTAGCTTCTCCAATACCACATCGTATCCCTCCTCCTGACAGGCGGATCGTTCCAGACCCGTCAGAGAGCCATCCATCTTCTCCAGCATGAATTCAAAAAAACCTTGCAGATTACCTCCTTCATCTGCTTCCCCTAAGGCGTCCAGATAACGAGAACGCTCCTTCTTTTTAATGATGACTGGGGGATATCCGGCTCGTACCAGTTCCAGGTTGCCGATGGCACGAGAGGTGCGTCCGTTACCATCGATGAAAGGATGAACATGCGCTAACCATGCATGCAAAACAATGGCCCGAACCGGCGCGGCCAATTCACGATTCCGCTCCGACCATTTTTCCCAGGCCTCCATTCCCGTCATGATATCCTTCCATGTTTCGGGAGGATGATGACGTGACCCCGAAATATGCACCGGTTGCGTGCGGAAGATCCCAGCCCCAAGTCGATCCCCAAGGATCATGGCATGCAATTCTTTCAGATCTTCCAGATCGGTGGGGCTATTCTTGATCTGGGCAATCTCTACCAGACGCCGCAAAGCCTTATCTAAGGCCAAAGCATCACGCACATAGGCCGGATCGTGGCCAGTAATGGTAACACCTTTCAAAATGGCCAGTTCTGTCTCCCCCGCAGACAGGGTACTCCCCTCCAATGCGTTGGAAGCGGCCACTTGCTCGAATCTTTTTTCCCCATAGTACTTCAGCAGGGTGGAGCGCGAAAGAACAGCTCGGCTTCTAAGAAGGCTCACTCTTTCTTCTAACTCGCCAATTCGAGAGAGAGTGCCCTGATAAACGGGAGGCTCCAGTGAAAACGGGCTCTCTTCTAAACTGAGTTTCCGGTCGCCCATAATAACCGACCACTCCTCTTTCGAGTTTGATTTTGAGTATCACCATGGCATGAAGCATGCGTATGAAGGCCACGTCGAACTCATGCATTCAGCAGAACCGTCAAAAGGGGGATCTCCCCCATGGACCAGCCACTTTATAACGAGTGCTTCATGGACCGCTTCGCTCGACTTTTTACACTACAGTTTCAGCTCAGGGATTCCAAAAACCGGAATACCCGACTTGGCAAGGAGGAGCAATGGCGCGTCATTGATCGCACCATTGTCCTGTTTGGTCCCCCGGCCATCGTCAACAGCTCTTGGTCCATCGGGATGCTGGATTTTCCATCCGAAGAGGAAGAAGCACCCGTAGAGCTTATGGATTAGCTTTTCCCATGCCATAGGCATTGGGATCACAAGAGACGCCTTGATAACGTCTTTCCAGACCCCGGTAATAGTCCAGACAGTTCTGCCGCATGAAACCAGAGATTGGACACTGATGTAATCCATCTTCCACCATGCGTTTGGCCCAGACGAGTTGTTCCTTGCAGGCCATCTGCCACTGCAAGGCCTGTGGGGAGAGGTTCTGGGTTGGTTGCGGCTGAGTCGAGGGTGGAGGAACAGGAGGGGCAACATCGGGTGTCTTGGTTGGCTCCTGTTGAACAGGCGGGGCCACAACGGGAGCCTGAACCACTGGCGGTTCTGGAGCCAAAACCGGAGCAGGCTCGACCACAGGTGGAGGAACCGCTTTCTTCTCCTCAACGACTGGTGGAGCCTT
Source organism: Magnetococcales bacterium (assembly GCA_015232825.1). Classification (GTDB taxonomy): domain Bacteria; phylum Pseudomonadota; class Magnetococcia; order Magnetococcales; family Magnetaquicoccaceae; genus Magnetaquiglobus. The sequence continues at coordinate 7,208 of JADFYY010000064.1, read as the reverse complement.
GGGCGGTGGGGCCACGACCGGGGCCACAACCTCCACCTTGGCAACAGGAACGGCAGGTACAGGACTCTTCTGCGGCTTAAAGGCGTAGTGCGTCAACAGGAAGAAAAAGATCACACCCACAGCAATGCCTGCCACATATGGGGTGAATGTACGAAACAACCACTTGACAAATCGAATCAATGTATTTCTCCTTGAACCCTTCGACAATCAAAACGATGATGATCAATTCACAGAATAGCGGATTACACTGCTTGCATCAATTAAAAAGCAGGAGGAAAAAAAAATTTTCATTTCCCCTTTGCTGCAGTGCAAGAAAGAAATATTTTAGAGCCTTCACCGAAAGTGACAACGTCAAAGAACACAGGAACAATTAGAGCCATGAATCTAGCCAAGCTGATTGAGGAACTGCTTGTTTCAAGCCGGCGGCACCTCGGCGACAAAGCGGCTGAAAAAATATCTCAAGCTATTGATATGGCTTGTAAATTTCATGAAAAACAAGTGCGCAAACTTGACCGGGCACCTTATGTCACGCACTGTTTACAAGTTGCCCAAAGCTGTCTGGAATGGGGATTGACCGACACGGAAGCCGTCTGTGCGGCCCTGTTGCACGATGCACTGGAAGACGCGCCACCTGAAATGGAACCGGAACGTCACATCCGGGAGTTTAACAGTAACGTCCTGACCCTAGTTGAAGCCCTCTCTAAAATCCGTAGCCTACAAACCGGGAGCGGGGATCTCCCAGCCACCTATCGACGCATTCTGATGGCAGCCTCCTTGGATTTGCGCGTCTTGCTCATCAAAATTTTTGACGTCTTGCACAACTCCCAAACTCTGGAGGTGCATGGCCCTGCCAAGGCCAAAAACAAGGCCAGTCTGGCATTGATCTATGTCGGCGTCTCCAGGCGACTGGGAATCATGGAGCTGGCCGACACCCTAATCGATTACACCCTCCCCCATATCATGCCTATGCAATATCGTCGCGCCAAAAAAACCCTGGACGATCTGCTCAAACGCGGCGAGTCCAGTATGGAACGTTTGTCGCGCAACCTAGACATGGTCATTGGCGAGGGATTGGCTGAAAGCTTTGTGATCGAACCCAAAAAAATCTCGGATTTTTTCTACCTAACCGAAAAGCCAGGAACCGGTCGCCTACTGCTCGTCGGTTGGCCAGCCTATCGCCTGCGTTTGCTGGTGGAAGACGATGATACCGCTTGGCGGGTATTGGGGAAGATGCACTCTTTGTTCGGGCCATTACCCCGTCACGTCCGCGATTATCTCAATGCCCCACGGGTCAACGGTTTTCGCGCCCTGACCACACGCATCATTTGGGATGGACACCCCCTCAATATCCATGTCGTCCGCAAGGCTGACGAACGGGCCAACCGTTTGGGTGTCTTGGCCCAGTGGGGAGTCAGTGGTCCAGACCAAACCCCTTACATGCGTCTGCTGGCCACTCTAGGAGACAGTGATCTGCGCATGTCCGAGGTTCATGCCCACGTATTACCCGACATGTTGGATGTCTACACCCCCAAAGGTGACCGTTTTACCTTTCCGGTAGACTCCGTGGTCGTGGATTTTGCCTATATCGTTCATACTGAACTCGGAGAACGGTGTATCGGGGCCAAGATCAACGGCATTCAACGTCCCCCAGAGTATCCCATGGCCGACGGCGATGTGATACGCATTTTGACCTCTAAGGGAGCCCGTCCCCAACGATCTTGGTTGGACTGCGTCAAAACCGCACGGGCGCGCACACTGATCAAACAGGCTCTGAAAAATCAGGAAGCCACCGTGCGAGGAATCAATCGCAATGCCGCCACTGGCACGTTCCAACTCACCTCCTTGACCGGTCAGGATATCCTCTGGTCCACCTGTTGTCTGGCCACACCGGGCATGCCGATTGTTGGCAGACTTTCCGAAGATGGACGATGGATTGTACACTGCGCCGACTGTATTAAAATTCAGGGATCCCAATGGGAAAAGGGACAGTGGGCCATTCAACCCGGCTCTGAAGCCCTGTTGATCACCTTCACCGTTCGTCATCGGGCCGGGGCTTTGCTGGAGGTACTAGAACTCCTTGCGACAATGGGTATCAATGGGCAAACCATTCAAGGAAAAGGCCGCACAGCGGATATCTATGTCATCAGCATGGAGATGGACGGCAAAAAACCGGCAGTCCTGGGCAAACTGCTCCATGAGTTGCTCAGGGTCAGTGCTGTTCAAGAGATCTTGAGCTATGGATGGCGACAACCGTATGATACCAAATTGGCCCAATCATCCAGTCAAAGGGAATCACACAATCAGTCACGCGCCACACAACAAAATGAATTTGACAATGGCGAATCTGTCCTGTAAATTATTATCAAAATTAACACTTTGGAGACAAAAATGAAAATACTAATCAGTGACGATGAGAATCATAACCGCATGTTGATGGAGAAGATTCTCTCTCCGTATGGAATGTGTGATTTGGTGGAAAACGGCTTGGAGGCTGTCGAGGCCTTTGAACTCTCTCTGGCCGACGGTGAACCTTATGATTTTATCTGTCTGGACATCATGATGCCAGAAATGGATGGTCAAGAGGCGTTACGTAGAATCCGTGCCTTGGAACGAGACCAAAACATTGATGAAAGCGATGAAGCAGTGATCTTCATGGTAACGGCTTTGAATACCGAAGATCAGGTTGTACAGGCATTTTTTCGGGGAGGGTGTACGGACTATCTCGCGAAGCCCGTCACCCGTGATAAAGTATTGGATAAAATGCGCCAATACAACCTGATCGATGGATAAATACTCGTTCAAAAAACGGAACATCCATGGCAGAGATCCCCCCGCCACCCCCGATGACACACGGTAGGATGCGGTTTTTGACCATCTGGGCATTCTCTTGTGCCACGAACAAGAACAGACTGCGAACCCGGCTGCAGATTCAGTAATGTACTGCCAAACACCTCCCGTTTCCAACGTTTGGAAACGATGGCGAGTTTGGCCATATAGGGCATGGCTGTTAACAGACGAAATGGGACCGCCTTGGGCTTATGCGGATTGACTTTTCCTGGTAGCGTCTTGGCATGCATATTCGTTTCTCCTCGATATGGATCATTATCGTTACGAAAGCACATGCATACAAGGCTCATGCCATGTTGTTCACTGTGTTTAATTTTAAATTTAACCAATTGTTTTTGTATATAAAAAATTAAGCCAATCCAGTCAGGCGCACTGCCAATGAATTGACATCAATCTGGGTGCGTGGACTCCTTGACAACGGGTTCTGGAAAAAGACGGCGCATCATAACAAATAACATTGGGATCAGGAACACCCCCAGAAGTGTGGCAGAGAGCATCCCTCCCATGACCCCAGTGCCAATGGCACGACGACTGGCCGCCCCAGCTCCAGTAGAAAAGGCCAAGGGCATCACTCCCAGAATAAACGCTGCAGAAGTCATGACAATGGGACGAAAACGCATTCGACAGGCCTCCAAGGTAGCCTCAATCAACGGCACCCCCCCAGCAGATAAGGTCCGGGCAAACTCCACAATCAAAATGGCATTTTTCGCAGACAAGCCGATAATCGCCACCAACCCTACCTTGAAATAGACATCATTGGGCATGCCAATGGACAAGACCGCCAAAACCGCGCCAAGCATCCCAATCGGGACAATCAACATGACCGCCACAGGAATGGACCAGCTTTCATACAAGGCGGCCAGACAAAGAAACACCACCAGCAAAGAGAGTCCAAACAACATCGGCACCTGGGCACCAGAAAGGGACTCCTCAAAGGAGGTGGCAGACCATTCAAAGCCAATGCCGGGCGGCAGTTGATGCGTCAATTTTTCTATGGCGGCCATGGCTTCACCCGTGCTGCGACCTGGAGCCGGATTGCCAGAGAGCTTCATGGCTGGCATGCCATTATAACGATCCAGCTTGGGTGAACCGGTAACCCATTGCGCGCTGACCACCTCGCCCAATGGAATCAATTGGCCATTGCGATTCATCACCCGCACCTTCAGAATCTCTTCCTGATTGGCACGAGTGAGGGCATTGGCCTGCATCTGCACCCGCAAAATACGTCCATCCTTGATAAAATCGTTGACATAGGCCGAGCCAAAAATGACCTGCAAAGTTTCGTTAAGATCTGAAGGATTGACATTCAAGCTGTTAGATTTGGTATGATCTACAGTCAAAAGAAGTTGTGGACCCGCCTCTTGACCTTCTGGGCGAACGCCCATCAATGTGGGATCTTGAGCCGCAAGCCCCATCAATTGATTGCGTGCTTCTAGCAGACGGTCACGTCCCACACCGGCCCGATCCTGCAACCGCAGATCAAACCCGCCCACGGCGGCCAACTCTGGGATCGGCGGGACATTGATGGCAAAAATCAAAGCCTGCGTGATGCGCGACAACGCCATATTGGCCTGCATGACCAACGAAGTGGCGGATTGATCGCGCAAAGGCCGTTCATCCCAACTTTTGAGACGAACAAAAGCGATGGCAGCATTCTGCCCACGTCCAAAGAAACTAAAACCCGCCACACCAACCACCTTGGCCACATCAGGCTGTTGCAAATAATGGCGTTCAACTTGGGAAAGAATCTCCAAGGTCCGTTCCTGAGTGGCCCCAGTTGGCAATTGGATAACCGTGACAAAGTAACCCTGATCCTCTTCTGGCAAAAACCCGCCAGGGAGTTTCAAGAACAACCAACCCGCTGTCGCGGCCAAGGCCAAATAGAGGGATAAATAGAGCAATGGGCGGCGCAGAATAGAAGCCACAGCACCGCGATAGCCCTGCGTGATCCGGGTAAACAGGCCAAGAAATCCGCCCGAATGAGAGCCATTGACCGACGACGGACGAAGCAACACCGCACACAAAGCCGGGGTAAGGGTCAAGGCCATGAGGACAGAAAAGAGCATGGTCAGCACCAAAGTCACGGCAAACTGACGATAGATGGCCCCCACGCTGCCACTAAAAAAGGCCATGGGAATAAAGACAGCGCACAGCACCAAAGTAATGCCAATAATGGCTCCAAAGATCTGAGTCATAGCCCGGCGTGTAGCCTCACGCGGCGGCAGATGTTCCTCGACCATGACCCGCTCCACGTTTTCCACCACCACGATGGCGTCATCTACCACAATACCGATGGAGAGCACCATGGCAAACAGGGTCAAAACGTTGATGGAATATCCCAATAAATAAATTCCCACCAACGCACCAGTCAAGGCCACTGGCACCACGATGGTGGGAATGAAAGTGGCGCGTAAATTGCCCAAAAACAGCAACATCACCAAAAAGACCAACCCCATGGCCTCTGCCAATGTGACCAACACCTCATGGATGGAAATTTTGATAAAGGTGGAGGTGTCATAAGGGATATCCCAGGAGATGCCAGCGGGAAAGAACTTCTCCAACTCTTTCATCCGTTCTCTAACCCGTTGTGCGGTCTCCAAGGCATTGGCTCCAGGTGCCACCTTGATGCCGACGGCCGCCGTAGGTTGACCATTGAGTCTGGCGCGAATGGTATACTCCTGCGCCCCCCACTCTACCCGCCCCACATCCTTAAGGCGTACAGTCGTCCCATTGGGGTCGGCCCTTAAGATGATATTGCCGAACTCCTCGACACTCGCCAAACGGCTACGGACCATAATGGGGGCATTGATCTCCTGACCCGTCACCGCAGGCAATTGACCCAACTCCCCGGTGACCAGTTGATTGTTTTGGGTTCGCACCGCTCGCAACACCTCGCCTGGGGAGAGACCGAATTCAGTCAGTCGCATTGGATCCAACCAGATGCGCATGGCGTATTCGGTGCCAAACAACATGGCCTCCCCAACCCCCTCCACCCGGCGCAAATGTTCCAGCACGGAACTGGCCGTGTAAGAGCCCAAGGCAATATGGTCTTGGCTTTGATTCGGCGAAAAAATCGCGATAAACATTAGAAAATTACGCCGGGACTTGGCAACGCTCACCCCTTGTCGGCGGACATCTTCAGGCAGGCGGGCCTCTACCCGTTTGATGCGATTCTGTGCTTCCACCGAGGCAATATCCAGATTGGTTCCGCTTTCAAAGGTGAGCGTCAAGGTCATGGCTCCCATGGAGTCACTGGAAGATTCCATGTAGAGCAAATGCTCCAAGCCGTTCATCTCCTGTTCGATTAAGGCGGTAACCGTCTCCTCCACGACCTGGGCTGAAGCCCCTGGATACGTCGCACTGACGGTAATGGCTGGCGGGGCCACATCCGGGTACTGGGCAACGGGTAATTTACTCAATGAAAGCAAACCGGCCAACAGAATGACTAGGGCAATCACCCAGGCAAAAATGGGACGGTCGATAAAAAATCTTGGTAACATGGCGTGATCCTATGGGGTGCTGGCAAAAGGCGTGGAACTCACCGACTCCTTGGGCGTTACCACCATGCCGGGACGGAGCTTTTGCAATCCGGTGACAATCACCTTTTCACCCTCCTTCAATCCTTCCAGCACGACCCAATCGTGTCCAGAAAAGCCCCCGGTTTTGATGGGACGCGGTGTGACCTTGTTGTTGGCATCCACCATCATCACAATCTGTCCCTGGGGCGAAGTTTGTACGGCCCGTTGCGGTACAGCAACCCCATCGGTGGTGGCCATGGCCAACTCCAACCGCACAAACTGTCCTGGCAACAAGATCTTGTCAGGGTTGGGGAATTCTGCTCGCAACGCCACAGAACCGGTTTGCGGGTCCACGGCCATGTCGGTAAACTGCAATGTACCAGGAAGGGAGTAGGTGACATCGTCCTCTAGCACCAGATGGACCTCAACCGATTCAATGGGCTTGGCACTCCCTGTGCGAATGGCCCGACGTAGGCGGAACAGTTCTGGGCTCGATTGAGTGAAATTGACCCAAATGGGATCAATCTGCTCAATGGTGGTCAAATGGGTGGCCTCTTTCTGGCCGACTAGAGCCCCTTCCGTCACCTTGGTGCGCCCCACCCGTCCTGCAATGGGGGCGGTGATGGTGGCGTATTCCAGATCAATACGGGCGCGGGTCAGTGCGGCTTCCGCTGCAGAGACCTCTGCGTTGGATTTCTTGACTTGGGCTTCGGCCTGATCAAACTCTTGTCGGCTGACCGTATCAGTTCCCACCAATTTTTTCAGTCGTTCCACGGTCTGCCCGGCCAATTGACGTTCTGCCATGGTCCGATCCAAAACGGCCTTGGCAGATTTGACCTGGGC
>JADFYY010000063.1 GCA_015232825.1 Magnetococcales bacterium | reverse complement strand
TTTTAATAATAATAAATTATTAGGGGTCCAGGGGGATTATCCCCCTGGTGGGGTCCAGGGGCAAAGCCCCTGGTTTGATCCGATTATTTATGGACACTTATTGAAATCTGGTCTCGCCTTGGCGCAGAAATTGGCCCCTTTCGGATCTGCGTCCCCTGCGTCATTAAAACCACCCACCAAAGCAGCCCCATTGAACTTGGCCACAATCTTTTTGGATTTGGTAATATCAACCCGATCATTGGCACAGGCATTCATGGCATTAGCCATGCAGGCTTCCTGGGTATCGGCTGGTTTGGCCTTGTCGCAGGTCTTGTTGCCGTCACATTTGGCATAGGCGACTTTTTCCTGACCAGCACAGGCTGTTCTGTCATAGCTGATGACGCAATCCCCGGCAATTGCGGTGCCCGCAAAACCAAAAACCGCTAGGTACAAAGGGAGTAAGAACTTGGATTTTTTCATTTCAGATCAGGCTCCTTGTTGATTGTGCATGGATTGGATGAAACATCATGCAAAATTAAAAAGGGAGATGCAAGCCTTTCTATAAATTTTTTTTGGCAAACATATAATCAAAAAATCCAGTCCAACTTTGCAAAAAAACTGCGGGGAACTTCACTGCTTTGTATGCTGGTCCCTTGAAATTCAGGATGTTGATTATCCAACAAATTATGACCAGAAAGACTCAAGCTCATCGTTTTGATGGGTTGCCACCCCAATCTGACATCCAACCGCAGCACAGAAGGGATATCAAGGTTGGTCAGGGTAGTGACATGATAAAGCGCGGCATCCAACTGCAAGTCATAGGGGAGATCCAGATAGGAGCGGAGTTGTATCTGATTTCTGGGATTGTTATTGGCGGTCGCTATGGTGGTGGTATCGGTACTGTTGTCCATAAGATCCAGGTTCATTTTGAGCCAAGTGTGGCTGGCCCGCAATTTCCAGTTGTCCAAAACCAACCAATTCGCAGCGGTTTCCAATCCATAGGTATTGCCTTCCGCCTTGTTGGCAAAGGTTTGATTGATCGTAAACGGAACAAAAGTTTTTGGAAGATTTTCAGTCGTGCCGAGCCAATCATAGTGATTATAAAATGTCGCCACATCCAAGGAGAGCCGAGGCATAAGCTGAGTACGGTAACCAAGCTCATATGCCCATACCGTTTCCGAGGTGAACTCTGGATTTCCCCAGATTTTGAGTGTTGAAGTCGGGCCAAGCGGAGCGGTCAATTGAAATGCGGTATCCGTCGGTGATGGCGAACGCACAGCCCTGGAAATCGCCGCCCACACGGTATTGTTCTCCACAACCCGCCACAACAGACGCGCACTGGGTTGATACTCCAGCCCCGTATAATCATTATGTTCCAGCTTAGAGCCAATGGTCAGCTTAAGGTCGTCACTCACAGCGATTTCATCCTGCACAAACAGGCTGGGACTCTGATCGTGTCGCCTAGGCGGCACCCAGGAGATGAGCGGGCCATTTGTTAGGTTGAAATCGGTTTGACGAAACCCTAAACCCCAAGTAATCTCCTGACTCTTGGACAAATCGAATCGATGATGCCAGTCCAGATCAAAAATTTCAGTCTCTTCGGTGTTGGAGTGAACCGTGCGGTCATAGTACATCTGGAAGGAAAAATCGATTTTATCCTGACTTTTCCGCGTCCAGCGTGTCAGGAGATTACCACCTCTTCTTTGCTCAACGCTTGACTCTTCGGTCATATGGTAGAGATCACCTTGAATGGTCAACTCATCTCGTTTGCTCAGATGCCAATCGGTGCGTATGCCGCCATGTTGCAACTCCCAGGAATCTTTGGCCCCAGCACCATTGGCGGTCAGGAACTCCGCATGTTGAAATCCCTTACCGAAAACCCGGTAATCCATTTTGTCGCCCACGTGTCCACCATACCGCAACCCGGCCTGCACCTGATCCAGATTCCCTCCCCCCACGGTCAACAAACCGCCTTGGGTATCCGCCGCCTTTTTGGTGATGATATTGATGACACCATTGACGGCGTTCGCGCCCCACACCGTGCCACCCGGTCCCCGAATGACCTCGATCCGCTCCACATCGTTCAACATGACGTCCTGCAAGTTCCAGTTCACCCCGGCAAACAATGGGGTATACAGGGTACGTCCATCCATGAGAACCAGTAATTTATTGGAAAATTGGGCGTTGAATCCCCGTGAGGTGATCGCCCAGTTGTTGGCGTTGATGCGTGCCACTTCTAGTCCAGGGACTAGGCGCAGCAGTTCAGGTAGGGTGTTCAGACCAGAACGGCGGATCTCTTCTTGATCGATCACCGTAACCGCAGCCGTGGTGTCAACCAGTGTCTGCTCTTTGCGAGCAACCGAAGTCAGACGAATCTCTGACAAGGCCTTGAAATCCATATTCAACAGGTGTTCCATTTGTGCCTGATGATCGGCCTCAGTGGCCGACCAACCGGTCCAAGGAAACAACAGGGCCAGCATGAATAAAACAATCCTATTCATGATAGGCCCGTACATATCGGTTCAGACATCCTTCATGGTCAATTTGACTCGACCTTGCCGGTCGATTTCCAAAACCTTGACCTTGACCACATCCCCTTCCTTGATCACGTCCGACACCTTCGCCACACGCTGACTGGAGAGTTGGGAGATATGCACCAAGCCATCCTTGTTGGGCAGAATATTGACAAAAGCCCCAAAATCCGTGATACGCACCACTTTGCCTTCGTAAACGGCATTCACTTCAATATCCGAAACAATGCCCCGGATGATATTTTCAGCGGCCTTGGCACTTTCACCATTGGATGAGGAGATGGAAATGGTGCCATCGTCAGTGATGTCGATCTGACAGCCGGTCTCTTCAGTAATGCTCCGAATCACCTTGCCACCGGTCCCGATCACATCACGAATCTTGTCAGGATGAATTTTCATGGTGAAAATCCGTGGCGCGTATTGAGAGAGTTCTTTACGCTCAGAGGTCATGGATTTTTGCATCTCGCCCAAAATATGCAAACGACCCTCACGCGCTTGACTCAAGGCCGCTGCCATGATCTCGCGATTGATGCCCATGATCTTGATGTCCATCTGCAAGGCCGTAATACCCTCAGCATTACCAGTCACCTTGAAATCCATGTCACCAAAATGATCCTCATCACCCAGGATGTCGGAGAGTACCGCAAACCGATCCCCTTCCTTGACCAGACCCATGGCGATTCCAGCCACCATAGATTTCAATGGCACCCCAGCATCCAGCATGGCCAAAACCGAGCCGCACACCGTGGCCATGGAAGAAGATCCATTGGATTCGGTGATTTCGGAAGTCACCCGCAACGTATAGGGAAAGGCCTCCAAGTCAGGCAGAATGGCAGTCAAGGCGCGGGCCGCCAGCTTGCCATGTCCGATCTCACGCCGTCCTGGCGCGCCCAGACGACCGGTCTCACCCACGGAGTAGGGAGGAAAGGTGTAGTTCAAATAAAAACGCTCACGATGTTCCCCATGCAGACCTTCCACGATCTGCTCGTCACGCTTGGATCCCAAAGTCACGGTCGCCAAGGCCTGGGTTTCGCCCCGTGTAAACAAGGCAGAACCATGTACCCGTGGCAATACGCTCACTTGCGAGTCAATGGGACGAATCTGCGTCAGGGTGCGTCCGTCAATACGCAAGCCACCGCTGAGAATGCGTTCCCGAATCACTTCGGACTCCAGATGCTTGCAGAGATTTTTAATTTCTGCGGCACGGTTTTTATCTCCCTGGCTCAACGCCTCAGCGGCCTCTTGTTTGATTTCTGCCACTGCCTTTTGCCGTTCCATCTTGTCGGCGATTTCATACAACGACCGCATCCGCTCGCCATATCCAGTACGCAATTCGTTGAGCAGTGCCGTGTCCTCTTCCACGACAGGCACTTCCCGGCGCGGTTTGCCACATTCGACCGCCAACTCCCGAATGGCCGCCACCACGGGTTGATACCCTTCAAAACCGAACAGCACCGCACCGAGCATCTCTTCTTCGGTGAGAAAATTCGCTTCGGATTCCACCATGGTCACGGCATCGGCTGTTCCGGCCACCACCAGATCCAGTTGCGAAATCGCCATCTGTTCTATCGTGGGGTTCAAGACAAACTGACCCTCGATAAATGCCACCCGCGCCCCACCAATGGGATCCGTAAAAGGCAATCCCGAAATGGCCAAAGCCGCAGAGGCCCCGATCATGGCGGGAATGTCAGCATTGTTCACCCCGTCAAAGGACAACACCGTGGCCACAACCTGGGTATCCAGCGTATAACTCTTCGGAAACATCGGCCTTAATGGACGATCAATCAAGCGTGAAGTCAGGGTTTCCCGATCCGATGCACGGGTTTCCCGCTTGATAAAACCACCCGGAATTCTCCCAGCAGCCCAATGCTTTTCTTGATAATGGACCCCAAGCGGCAAAAAATCCACGCCTGGACGGTTCTCCTTTTCGGAGGTGACGGCAACCAAAACCATGGTTTCGCCATAAGTGACCAGTACGGCTCCATCGGCTTGACGGGCAATGCGACCGGTTTCCATGGTTAAAACGGCTTGACCAAATTGAACGCTTTTCTTATGTATATTGAACATATTCTGTATGATATCCATCGGTATGTGGTGAGTCCCGCCGGAATAAGGAATACTCCTCATCCCAGCGGGTTTGCATGCGAACTAAACTACTTGCGTAAATTCAATCTTTTGATCAATGTTTGATAGCGATCCATGCTTTGACTTTTCACGTAGGAGAGCAAGCGACGACGCAAACCCACCATTTTCAACAGACCCCGGCGGGAGTGGTGATCCTTGATATTGCTACGCAGATGTTCCGTCAAATTATTGATTCTTTCAGTCAACAAGGCAACCTGCACCTCTGGAGAGCCGGTATCGTCGGCCTTGATGGCGTATTCCTTGATGAGTTCCTGCTTGCGTTCCTGAGTAATCGACATCGGTTACACTCCTTTTTTAAAAAAAGTTGATCCAATTTAGACCTGGAATTCAAGCGGCATGGAATAGACGTTTTGGTGTACACAAAGAGCGTCCAGAGGCGTCTAGCCCCTGACCCAAACTCCCCATGGCACCAAACACCCCTTCTGGCGAAAGCAGTCGAACCGTTCCCGGTTTCACTCCATCCGCATCCATCCACACGGCTTGGCCATTCATGATTTGGCTCCAGGCCTCCAACCGCAATCGCAACGCCGGGATGTCGTCCAGCGCTCGATCTACGGGTAACAAAACTTCCGCCAAGCGTCCTGCTTCAACGGTTTCCGCCAACACATCCAACGTCTTGCACTCTGCCAAGGCGAAGCCCAACGAACGGGTACGCAATAATCGCTCCAGGTAGGCCAGACATCCCAGATCCCGTCCCAAATCTCGCGCCAAGGAGCGCATGTAGGTTCCCTTGCTGCAACGGACATCGACCACGGCCAAGCCGTCTGCAAAAGTCACCAGTTCCAAATGATGAAACACCACGCGGCGCGGCTCCATGACAACGGTTTCACCCCGTCGTGCGATTTCATAGGCCCGTTCGCCATTCACATGGATGGCGGAATAGATGGGTGGCACCTGCTCTTGTTCGCCATGATAGGCAGCCAAAGCGGCCACCACTGTTTCCCGGTCTGGCAGCGGTCCGCCACCACCTGGCGTGATAATACCGGTTGGATCTCCGGTATCGGATTCCGCGCCCAGTCGAATCCAGCAGCGATACGCCTTGTCACCATTCAGGACCAAGCCCAGTGTTTTGGTGGCCTCACCCAAGGCTACGGGCAACACCCCTTCGGAAAACGGGTCCAAGGTGCCACCGTGTCCGGCCTTATCCGCACGGGTGATCTGTTTCACCTTTTCTACCACGCGGGTGGAGGTCATTCCGGCCTCCTTGTGTACAGCCAGCCACCCATTCAGTTTGACAGACTTGGTGCGGCGTCTAACTTGACTCATGATTCACGTCTCGTCATCGGTCAAAGGAGAGTTCTTCTGGCACACGACCCTCTTCGGTGACAGGGGGAATATGGACGGTTCGCAAGAGTTGTTCGATATGATCAGCGCGCGACAAGGAGAAATCGGGTTGAAAGCGCAATTCAGGGGCGAGGCGCAACCGCAGGTTACGGCCCACTCGTGCGCGCATGAAACCGGACGCACGATTCAACCCCTCCTGGACCTTGGCCAACTCTTGTCCCATGGCGGTAAAAAAAATCACCGCATGTTGCAGGTCGCGGCTTAACGTCACATCGGTGATGGAGATCATGCTCAAGGAGACACGCGGGTCATGGACTTCACCATTTTGCAACAGAGCCGCAAGTTCCTTGCGAATCTGACCTCTAACCCGTTCAACGCGAACGCTCACGTCAAAATCTCCACTCGGTAATCTACCAGGACACCTTGGCCACTGGTATCAATAAAACTCACAACCTTCTGTAGCCGACTTTGCAACACGCCCACTTCGTTACCCACCGCCGCAAATCCCAAACCAGCCCCATCCGTGCGATCCATCTCTTCTACCTCGGCTGCGGCCACCTGGAAACGGTGTTGAATTTTCTCCAAGAGACCTTTGATGACACTACGTTTCTCCTTCAAGGAGTGGACGCCGGGCAGTTCAAGATGCACCTCCAGCACGCCAACACGCATCATGATTATGGCTTACCCTCTCTTTTTGGGTTTTTTAAGAAGATATGGTTGCCCGAACCTCCTCGCGTGAGAAAGCCTCCAACAGATCGCCAACCCTCAAGTCGGTAAACTTATCCAAACTAATCCCACACTCCGTACCCTCACGCACTTCGCGAACATCGTCTTTGTACCGTTTCAGCGCGTGGATGGTTCCCACATAGACCACGACCTCATCACGCAACAAACGGACATGATTGCTCTTTTGTATCAAGCCATCCAGCACCATGCAACCGGCCACAAGACCAATTTTGGAAATACGGAAAAGCTCCCGAACCGTGGCACGGCCCAAAGTGACCTCTTTGAGTATGGGAGAAAGACGCCCCTCCATGGCACTGGTCACGTCATCCACCAAGTCATAAATCACGGAGTAGAAACGCATATCTGCCCGTTCCCGCTTGACCAGATCCCGTGCCTTGGCATCGGCGCGCACATTGAAACCAATGACCAAGGCATGCGAAGCCACAGCCAACATGACATCGGATTCGTTGATCCCACCAACCGCCGTATGAATGATATTAACGCGAACTTTTTCATGGGTGATTCTAAGCAGTGCTTCAGCCACGGCTTCCAGAGAACCCTGCACATCGGCCTTGATCACCACCTTGACTTCGTCCATCTCTCCTTGTTTGATCTGATCGAACAGATCGTCCATTTTGGCTGGAGATTGTTTAGCCATCTCCATTTCCTTGTTTTTGCGCATGCGGAAGGCCGCGATTTCCTTGGCGCGACGTTCGTCTGGCACGGTGATCAGATCATCCCCGGCTGCAGGCACGCCAGAGAGTCCAATGACCTCCACCGGCATGGCAGGCAGAGCTTCGAGAACCGGCACTCCCTTATCGTTTAACAGGCCACGGATTTTGCCCCATTCGGCCCCTACCACAAAGAAGTCCCCCACCCGTAGCACACCATTGGCCACCAGACAGGTGGCCACTGCGCCACGCCCTTTGTCCAGCTTGGCCTCGATGATGTAACCACGTGCCTTTTTGCCAAAATTGGCTCTTAAGTTCAATACTTCCGCCTGCAATAGAATCATCTCTTTGAGGGATTCAATGCCGATGCCAGCCTTAGCCGAGACATTCAAGAAAATGGAATCGCCTCCCCAGGCCTCAGGCAGCAATCCATGATCCGCCAACTGCTGCATCACCCGGTCGGGATTGGCATTGGGACGGTCAATTTTATTGATTGCCACCAGAATTGGCACATTGGCCGCTTTGGCGTGGTTGAGAGCCTCGATGGTTTGCGGCATCACGCCGTCATCTGCGGCCACCACCAACACCACAATGTCGGTTACCTTGGCCCCACGCGCCCGCATGGCGGTAAACGCCGCATGGCCAGGGGTGTCTAAGAAGGTGATGGACAAACCGCTTTCCATGGCAACCTGATAGGCTCCGATGTGTTGCGTAATGCCGCCAAACTCACGGGCCGCCACATCGGTTTTGCGAATGGCATCCAGGAGAGAGGTCTTACCATGGTCCACATGACCCATGATCGTCACCACAGGGGCACGAATGGTCAGGTCTTTATCCAGGTCGTTGCTGTCCGCCAGTTCGGCTTCAATGGCAGCCCCTTCGGAAATGGTCTTGGGCCGATGTCCAAGCTCCTCCACCACCAATACCGCCGTATCCTGATCCAGCACTTGGTTGATGGTGACCATCATCCCTTGCGCCATAAGACGCTTGATTACTTCAGAAGATTTAATCGCCATGCGACTGGCCAACTCGCCCACCGTAATCACTTCAGGGATGATCACATCACGCATGATCGGTTGTTGCGATTGAATATCAAAGCGACCCGCCCGACGGAGCGCGGGTTTGACCCCTAGCTTACGTACTGGAAGCTGCTTTTCTTGGACATCCGTAACAGCGGATTTCTTCCCCTTGCGTTTAAGCTTGGTTTTGAGGGTCTCCCGTCCAGGCGTTCCGTTCTCTGAACTCGGTTTATTGGATCCACCTCCAGCACTTGGACCAGAGCCAGAACTTGGGCCTGGGCCTGGGGGGGGACGACGTTCATCGAGCTTGCGTTTTTGCTCCCGCAATTCGGGAAGCTGCGTCAGCCGCTTGGCCACCAAGATTTCGGTTTTCTTGCGTGCCAACTCTTCCCGTTGCGCACGGGTAAGATTTTTGGGTACGGCCTCTTTGGCTGGTGCGGGCTTGGCTGCCACAGCCGTAGGCGATGCGTTGCGCGTCGGTGTGGACTGCGAAGGGGGAGTCGCTGCTGTTGGAGGACGAGCCACCGGTTTCACGGCAACCACAGCCGACTTGGGCGCGGATGCGGTTGGTGGTGCAGCCGGGATTTCGGGTTTCTTCGCGGTGACCACCAATGGAGGTGGCGGTGGTGGAGATGAAACTGGAGCTTGCACCACACTAGGCTCTGGAGGCGGCGTCGTTTCGACCTTTGGCTTTGGCGTCTCAACGATGGGCGGGGCCGGGGGAGCGATTCGCTCACTTTTGGGCTCACTTTTGGGCTCACTTTTGGGCTCACTTTTGGCTTTTTCCGCTGCCAGACGTTCGGCTTCCTGGCGCAACCGCAGTTGCTCCTGCTCCTGACGCTGCTTGGCCTCTTGTTCAAGTCTGACCCGTTCGTTCTCTCGTTCCTGTTCCCGCTCCCGTTCCCGCTCTCGTTCCCGTTCCTGTTCCTGAACTTCATGGAAGGTGACACGTTCCTGCTGAGTCATGGGTGTCAGGATGTGCTGTTTTCGATCTTTTTGTGCAACATCGCTGGCAACAAGGACCGAGTTGTCCCGTGGCATGGCTCCTTTTTGGAGACCTCCGCGCTCTTCCTGGACAATGCCATGGGTTTCGTTTTCATTGGCGGCACTTTTCACGAAGGTCTTTTTTTTGCGCACCTCCACGACAACGCTTTTGCTCCGACCATGGGAGAAATTCTGCTTGATGGATCCTCCCTCCACCGTCTTACGTAGCACGATGCGGCGCGGAGCCTTCAAAGTCAGCCGTGCGTTGTCACCACCATCACCATCACTGCTCTTTGTTTCGCTCAAAAGAACCTTCTCCACCGTAGTTAAATACCCTTCAATGACCGCCAACGAGCGGCATCCATGCGAATTCTTTGTCCCACCCCTGGATTGGTAATCGCCGCCAGGGTGACCTCACGGCCTGCCCATAACGAACTCAAATGGGCCCGATCCAGTATTTTCAAGACCTCTATATCTTCCATGTCCTTGATCACATGGGCCAACTTTTCCTGGATCGAGCCTGCATCCGTCGCCAACAAAAGTAAGGGACGTTGTCCACGTTTCAGGAGTTCCTCCACTTCGCGGAGCCCCACTTGACAACTTTTTGCCCGACGGGCAAGCCCCACGCCATCCATCAACCGTTTCTCCAAGGAGAGCTTAAGACGGGCCAACAAGGTCTCAGCCTCTTCCCCAGAGATTTTATGTCGGGCCAGCAAGGCCGTCACCCGTTTTTGATCTGGGATGACATAAATTCCCCGCCCCGGAAGCCGTCCAGCCAAATCTTCGGTCAATCTCCCTTGCGGATCCACCACAAACCGCAGCAACTGCTCCTTGGGGCGACGATTCCGTGTAATCGCACAACGACGCCAAGGAACTTCATCGCCATGAATGTGTCCATCCCGTGATGGCTCCGCCTGTTCGGATAGTTTTGGAATCAGCGTATTCCTAGGTTGGTTACGCACATTCCTCTACTCCTCGCCTTCAAACCAGCCAGCCACTTGACGCGCTTCGATAATCAGCCTTTCAGCTTCCTTGCGGCTCAACGCCTTGCCAATGATTTCGAGCAATTCATCCGCCGCCAAGTCCGCCAAGTCGTCTAGTTGCGCCACTCCTTTCTCCGCCAAAGCAATGGCAATGGCATCGGTCACGCCGCGCAATTGCGTGATGCGTGGATCGATGGCAAGGGTCGCCTTGCGTTCTTCGGTCTCTAGGGCGGTATGGAGCAGTTGATCTCTGGCGCGTGTCCGCAACTCCTGGGCGATCTCTTCATCAAAGCCGTCGATGCCAGCCAACTCCTCCAAAGGCACGTAGGCGACCTCCTCCAGAGTGGTAAAACCCTCCTGCACCAAAGAGTTGGCGATCTCTTCATCCAGGTCGAGACGGGTCATGAACTCCTTGGCAATGATCGCAAACTCTTCAACCCGACTCTCAGCCTCTTCTTGTTCGGTGATGATGTCGATTTTCCAGCCGGTCAGCTCAGATGCCAGACGAACATTCTGCCCTCTGCGACCAATGGCCAAAGAGAGTTGATCTTCATCCACAATCACCTTGATGCGGGTTTCGTCCTCGTCCATCACCACCTTGACCACTTCAGCCGGGGCTAAGGCATTGCAGACAAAAACCGCTGGATCGGCAGACCATTCAATGATGTCAATGCGCTCGCCTTGCAGTTCCGTCACCACACCCTGCACACGAGATCCACGAATGCCGACACAGGCCCCAACTGGGTCCACATGGGAATCGTTGGAACGCACCGCGATTTTGCTACGAAAGCCTGGATCACGGGCTACAGCCTTGATCTCGACAATTCCGTCATAGATCTCCGGCACTTCCATCTCAAACAGACGCGGGATCATTTGTGCGGCTGTGCGTGACAGAATGATCTGTGGACCTCTTTGCACATCCCGCACTTCATGGATATAGGCACGAATCCGGTCACCTGGGCGATAATGTTCCCGAAACAGTTGATGCTCGTGGGGCAAAAAAGCCGCTGCACGGCCCAAATCAATGAAAATACTGTTCCGTTCGACCCGTTTGACCAGCCCATTGACCAATTGACCCTGCCGGTCGATATATTCCCGGTAGACACTGTCCCGTTCGGCTTCCCGCACCTTTTGCACGATGACCTGTTTGGCGGTTTGCGCGGCAATGCGTCCAAACTCGATGGGGGGCAAAGCTTCTGCTAGAAAATCCCCAGACTTAGCCGATGGATTGAGCTTCAAGGCATCGGTGAGCAGCATATGGGTTTCTGGGCCTTCATAGTCCAGAGATTCATCTTCCACCACTTCACGCAACAGATTGAGTTTGAACTCACCAGATTTAGGATCAAACGTTGTCTGAATATTGTAATGCGCACCATATTTTTTCTTGGCCGCCATGCGAATGGCATCTTCCATAGCCTCGATGACGATATCCCTTGGGATACCCTTTTCTCTGGCCAATTGTTCGGCAATCTGTAAAATTTCCACACTCATGTTTAATAATACCCAGGTCTTAGCTAAAATTCAAAATCCAGATGGGCTTTGCTAATGGAACGCAACGGAATACGCGACACTGTTCCTTGAATCCTGATCAGGAGATCGTCCTCTTCCACACCCTGCAACACCCCTTTAAAAATTTTCCGAGTCGCTCCTGGTGATGCTTTCTGTTTGCCTGACTTTTTGGGTTCAGGGACAAGCTCCACCTGCGGTAGGGCCGCATAGGTTTGAATGGCGGCCAATCGTCCTTGAAAACGGATAAAATCTTCGCGTTTTTTCAGTGGCCGCGTCAATCCTGGTGAAGATACTTCCAACTGATATTCGCCTGCAAGAATATCCTGAACGTCTAGCAAGCCAGAGAGTCGAGTACTGACTGCCGCGCATTGATCGAGCAGCACCGATCCATCCATTTTTTCCACAAACACCCGCAGAATACGCAAACCACCTTCGGAGGTGATTTCCACTTCCACAAGTTGACACATTTCGGCGGCAGCCGCTTCGGTTGCCAACGCTTCAATCCGCGCATAAATATCTGACAAGCCAACGGTGTCCCGGTTGAATGAATTTGAAATATAAAAAACCAAAAAAGCCGGCAAAGCCGACTTTTCCCACCCTCACGAATCAGTCGCTTTTCACTATATGGCCATTTTTCCGAAAAGCCAAGGGTATCCGAAAAAAATGTCATCGGCAACCCATGAATTCACTTTGGAGGTCGGTTTTATAACGCCTTCAGCTCTTGCAATTCAGCACTGGTCTGGCGCAGACGATAAGACAAAGCGCGCGCCAAACGAAAAACAAAGCGAAATCCCAACTCTGGATAATTGGCCACCACTTCATCAAAACGTTTCCGAGAGATCACATACAGTTCGGTCGGCCTATCTGCCACCGCATCGGTTGAACGGTGCAGAGGTTTCACATCAGGCATGGCATCGGTGGAGTGGTGATGCATGTCCAAAAAGACCATTTCGCCAAAAAAATTGCCTCGACCAAAAATCGCCAAGGTCATCCCTTTGCCCCCCTGGGCCGGTAGGAGAATGCGAATTTGTCCACGGCGAATGAAATAGATTTCATCCCCCTCGTCCCCGCGACTAAATACCTTCTCGCCTGCATTCACACAGAGTTCATCCACGGCGGTAGCCAGAATGGCCAGATTTTTTTCATCCAGCAAGCCATGCAACAAAGAGGATTCGCTCAAAGACAAAGGCCTCTCCCGGTTGACCGGCATGGGAAGGTTCTCCTCGATCAACAGATTTTCAACCCACTCCATGGCAGAATCTAGGTAGGGGAAAATTTTGATGCTCTCTGCATGGGCCGTTAAACCGGTATGTTCAAAATAGGTGGACAAATCCACTCCAGTAGGCAGATGAGAGGGCAGGTCGCTCAAGATCAGGTAGGCATTGCGGTCTTTAAGCATGGCCCCGACCTGCTCTAACATGTGAATCGCGGTAAAATCGACCGACTGCACATGGCGCAGATCCAAAATTAAAAAACGGCACTGTTTGATTTCGGTCTCCAGACTGGTGAACAATTGATCGGTTGTGCCGAAAAATAGACTGCCCTGCAGTTCACAAATGGTAATGCTCTTGCCATGGGCGGTTAGAATGGCCTTTTCCTCCTGCAGACGGCTGTGCTTAGAGGAGAGTTGATCCCCGGTCCGACGCTGTCGAACCACCGAACTGCGCACCTGTTCCCGCAAAAATAAGATAACGGCAAAGGCGATTCCAGCCCCGGCGGCGGCAATTAGGTTAAAGGCGATGGCCACCACGATCACAGCGACAATGACCAAAAAATCCAATACCGTGGAACGGTGTTTAAGCAACGTGAAACTGTGCCAATCAAACATCCGATAGGCGACCACAATCAAGATACCCGACAAGGCCGCGATGGGCACCCAGCCGATCAATCGGGCAAAAAGCAGCAACACCACCAGCGAGAAGAGCCCCTCCAGCAGCCCGGAAAGCCGCGTCTGACCACCACTGCTGATACTGACCAGTGTGGCTCCCATGGTTCCGGCCCCTGGCATACCTCCCACCACAGCGGTCAATACATTACCCACCCCTTGGGCAATCAGGGTGCGGTTGGAGTTGTGTCGGGAACGGGTCAAGGCATCCACCACCACACAGGTTTTCAGAGTATCGATGGAGAGCAGAACCGATAAGGTCAGAGCAGGCACCAAAATGGCCACAAAATCAGCCACGTTCATCAGCCCCAAGGCATTCGCGCGCTCTTGCATCCCCGCGATCATGGCCTGGAAATCAACCTCGATGGGTCCAATCAGCAACTTGTTGTTGATTAACTGATAGAGTTCGGGCATACCCAACCCCATCAGAAAATAGGTGATCATGCCAGCCAGCAAACCGATGATGGGCGACGGAATGGTCTTGGTGATGCGTGGAGCCAGACTCATGCCCAAAATGGTCATCACCCCCACGACGATGCCACTCCATTGCCACAAGCTTGGGTCCAGCACTCCCTGCCAGGGATTGGTTCCTTTGGGCCACCCCAGCAATTTGGGTACCTGACTTAAAAAAATCAACACGCCCACGCCGCTCAAGTAGCCGGAGACCACTGGATAAGGGATGTACTTAATGACCTTGCCCCCGCCCAGCACTCCAAATAGCACTTGCATGAGCCCAGAGAGCAGTCCCACCACAGACAGCAACAGCAAAACCTGTTCTGGGGTGACGGTTCCTTGGCCATGGTGACCAGCCAGAAGTTCTACGGTCAAGGCAGAGAGGACCGCCGCCGCCGGAGCGCATGGGGCGGTAATGAGACGGGGGGCGCCTCCCACTAGGGGAGCCACCAAACCGAGTACCACAGTTCCGATCACCCCGGCCATGGCCCCAACCCCCAAATAGGAGCTGCCAAGGGGGGTGAAACTGACCACCCCATAAGCAATGGCCGATGGCAACGCTACCAGCATGGAGGCCAAACCGCCCCAGATATCCCCTGCCACTCTGCTGCTTTGCGCCATCGTTGATTACTCCAAATTATGGATGGAGACTATAAAAAAACTACATCGGCCAATCATTTTTTTATTGCATCCAATTTGAATGCTGTTACTATACATTAATTCAATTTTCCAGGTGAGGGAATTTTTTCAACCGGGAAGCAAAGGGGGAAGCTCGCAATGGTCAAAAAACAGATCTGGATCAAACTCATTGTGGCCATCGTATGGATATCATTGTCTGCGACAGGGTTTGCCTTGCCCGTGAATATCAGTAAAGATCTGGCAAAATTCACCGTGAAACATGGCAGCCAGAGTGTGACGGTCATGCGTAACCAAGATACCCGTGCGATCATTGAACCCGATTATGCCAAGGTTGCACGCAACTGTCCACCGTTTTGCATCCAACCCATTGAGGCCGCCCCTGGGGTGAAGACCATTGGCGAATTGGAATTGATCCAGTTCATGATAAACGAGATCAACAGTGGCAGTGGACTACTTATTGATGCCCGCACCCCAGATTGGCACGCCCAAGGGGTCATTCCCGGTTCGATCAACATCCCCTATACCGACATCACCCCGGCCCTTGGGGCCAACGCCAAGGACATCGAACAGGCGTTGATCAAAACCGGAGCCACGAAAAGCGCGACCGGTTGGGATTTCTCCCAGGCGAAAAAGCTGGCCTTGTGGTGCAACGGCCCTTGGTGCGGACAATCCCAAGCCGCCATTCTTGGCTTGCTGGAGATGAAATATCCCGCAGAAAAACTGCTCTATTATCGTGGCGGACTGCAAATGTGGAAACTCTTCGGTCTCACCGTTGTGCCGCCAAGCGATGGGAAATGAGAATCTGGCGGACTTCTCACCACAACTCCACAGCCCCATTATCTTGCAATCTTGGATCACGCAATCCACCGGGGAGTTGCAACTTGCGGCGTTCGCCCTCGCGCAACTCCAATGCGGGGTGACGGGCGTACATCCGCTCTAGAGACTCGATTACCCGTTCATCCGCACAAAAGATGCGCACAGACCACGCCAACTCCCACAAACGCCAATAATCCTGCCGACAGGAGGATTGGTGCCGCCGAGACTCCTTGGCCGTGGCACAACGGGACTCCAGCGAAAGCAGTTCGCGCGTCAGTTGAT
>JADFYY010000062.1 GCA_015232825.1 Magnetococcales bacterium | reverse complement strand
TCGGGATCCACCGTCGCAAGCGGAGCAGGCTGCGGTCATTCTTGAACATTTTCACGCAATGCTGCATCATCACGGTCCCCGAACTGGTCATTTATTGGCTCGCAAGCATCTGGCTTGGTTTACTCGTGGGATGCCGGGAGGGGCTTTGTTTCGCGACCAGATCAACCACGCGCCCCATCCTGAGGCGGTTTTGCATTTATTGCATGATTTTATGGGTGTCCAACGATGAGTTCCATCAAAGATGCACAATTTCTCCCCACAGCCCTTTGGGACCATTTGACCGTGGGTGTGGTCGCGGTGGATGAAATGGGCCTCGTGCAAGAGGTCAATGATGCCGCTGAGAAATTGCTTGGCAAACCGCGCGGACGGCTGTTGGGAGTGGCCCTGGAGGCGTTGTTGCCCGGTCATCCCGTGGCCATGGATCTCTTGTTTCGCGCCCGCACCTTGGGTATGCCCTGTCGAATTCGCAACGCACAGATTTCCCCCTCTCCAGATCGGGTGGTGGAGACGGCTTTGACCGCAGTTCCGATGTTCAATCTGGCGGGCATTTGGATCGGAGCCCTGTTGCAAATGGAGGAGGTGGGAGCCACCGAACGGATCGAAGAGGGAAAACGGTTGCACGAGGCCTTAGATTCCTTAGGTGATCTAGCCATGACCGTGGCTCATGAGGTCAAGAATCCACTGGCTGGGATTCGCGGGGCCGCGCAACTCCTAGAGGCTGGCGCGACCGGGTCGGATGTGGCCTGTGTGGAGCTGATTCGTACCGAGGTGGATCGGATTAGTCGCCTGCTGGATAACCTTCTGGGGCTAGCAGAACATCGGCCCATGCAAGAGAGTGTGTTTAATATTCATGAAGTTCTCGATCACGTTTTGCGGCTCTGCGTCAGTGCCAATGACAAGCCTTTGCCTGTGACGGATTATGATCCTTCACTGCCAGAGGTTCGCGGGGACCGGGATCAACTGATTCAGCTTTTCTTGAATCTGGTTAAAAATGCCATGCAGGCGGTCGGGGCCGATGGGAAGGTGCGTTTGAGTACCCGTATGTCTCATCGCACCCGCATGGAACAGGGGCGAAGACGGCGTCACATTTTAATTGATGTGCAGGATAATGGAGTCGGAGTACCAGAAGAGATGAGACAAAGAATTTTTCTGCCATTTGTCTCCACCAAGTCCAAAGGGACCGGATTGGGGCTTTCCATTTGCCAGAAGATTGTTCATGCCCACGGCGGTCAACTGGAGTTGGAAAGCGTGCCAGGAAATACGGTATTGCGGGTCGTGCTGCCCACTTATGCCTCATGAACGCGACCAAGACCATTTTAGTGGCCGATGATGACCGTGCCATCCGTTTTGTGCTGGAACAGGCCCTGACTAGGGCTGGGTTTGCGGTTCACTGTTTTGAATCCGGTCGCGCCTTGTTGGATTTTGCCGCCCATGGGACCGGGGATTTGGTTATCACCGACATCATGATGCCGGGTGGTTCTGGGTTGGACATCATGAAAACCCTTAAGGCCAGTCGTCCATGGTTGCCGGTCATTGTCATTACGGCCCAGAGTACACTGCGACATGCGGTGCAGGCCTTTGAAGGGGGGGCATTCGAGTATCTGCCCAAGCCGTTCGACATCCACAAAGTGGTGGAACTGGCGCAACGGGCCATGGAGCAGAGTGCCAAAACCGTACAGCGTGATCCCGTGCAAGAAATGGATCGTTTTGGTGGGGTCATTGGCTCTTCGCGGGCCATGCAGGAGCTGTTTCGCACCATTGGCCGTCTCGCCAATTCGGATATGACGGTTTTGATTCATGGCGAGTCGGGAACCGGTAAGGAACTGGTCGCCCGTGCAGTCCATGCCCACAGCCCAAGGCGCAATGGACCTTTTATCGCGGTCAATATGGCGGCCATCCCTCCTAACTTGATTGAGAGTGAACTGTTTGGTCATGAAAAAGGGGCCTTTACCGGGGCCATTACCCGTCATGTGGGCCATTTTGAGCAGGCCAAGGCTGGAGCCTTGCTGCTCGATGAGATCGGCGATATGCCCTTAGAAGCACAAACCCGTCTGCTGCGGGTGTTGCAAAATGGTTGTTTCACCCGTGTGGGCGGCACAGAGAGCCTGCGGGCCGATGTTCGTATTCTGGCGGCCACGCATCAGAACCTCCAGGCGGCCATTGCTGCGGGACGGTTTCGGGAAGATCTGTTTCATCGATTGAATGTCACGCCGCTCCATGTTCCTTCGCTCCGTTCCCGTTTGGAGGATCTGCCCGTTCTCGCAGAATTTTTCTTGGCACGGGTGGCGCGTCAAATGAAGGTTCCTGCCAAACGGTTCACCCCAGAGAGCATGGAATTATTGTTAGCCCATGATTGGCCTGGCAATGTGCGCGAGCTGGAAAATCTGATCCAGCGTCTGATGGCTTTGACCCCAGGTAGTGTGATCCATCCTGAATATTTGCAATTGACCCGCTCCAAAGGGGGCAACGCCGAGTTTGTTCCCGTTGCGGTTGCGACCTCCTTGGAAGAGGCTGTGGATCAGGCCATTACACACTATTTATCCAAAATAGCTGGACGTGAGCCAGAAGAGCTGTATGATGGCATCATGCGACGGGTAGAAAATGTTTTGTTGGGTCGTATCTTAAAGGAAACACGGGGGAATCAGGTCAAGGCAGCCCGTATATTGGGGATCAATCGCAATACTTTGCGAAAAAAATTGCAGGAATCCCTGGATGGAAATCACAATCCAAACACCCAAAACCTTGACACCAGCGTTTCAGCTTTTTAGGATGCATCAAAATGCGCATGAATGATGACAAGGATCCAGAGTTTTCTTCATCCCTCCCCATCCCTGTACCTGTCCATGGCGCGAGTCTGGCGATGCGCATGAGTTCGGATTTGGTGGCAGCGATTTTTGTCGGCGGGGGGATTGGCTATTTGTTGGATTATTGGTGCGGTACGCAGCCATGGTTGACCCTGGTGTTTTTTTTGTTGGGGGTTGTAACTGGCTTTCGCAATCTGTATCGATTAAGCTTGACGGCTTCACCCCAGGGGGGATTGCAGGAGAATAACGGCGTGAACAAACGGTCAGGTCATCACAAGGAACCACCACTATGAAAGAGGCCGGAAATCGGATGAAGTCATGAATTTTTCTTTCGTTGCCGAGGCATATGCTGAAACGGCCCAAACCGTGGCGACTACGGCCCCTAAAATGGATCCCTTGCACCATTTTCAGGTAATCAATTACCTCAAGATCACCCCATTCGGGTTTGACATGTCCATTTCAAACTCCGTGTTATGGATGTGGATTGTTGTGGGTGTGGTGTATGGACTGTTTCGTTTGGCGATGCGCAACCCTACTCTGGTTCCTGGACGCTTGCAAAGTGTGGCAGAAGCGGGTTATCTTTTTGTGCAGGGCATGATCCATGACATCATCGGTCCCTCTGGGAAAAAATTCTTTCCCGCCATTTTCACTTTGTTTTTCTTTGTCTTGTTTAGCAACTGGACTGGCTTGATTCCAGGTTCGTTCACCGTGACCTCTCAACTGATTGTGACTGGGACATTGGCTCTCATCATTTTTGCTTTGAGCATTGTTCTTGGGGCTTATCATCACGGGTGGAAATTTTTGGGATTTTTTGTGCCTCATGGTTTGCCGCCAGCTCTGCTACCCTTGATGGTGCCCATTGAGATCATTTCGTTTCTGGCTCGTCCGGTCTCTTTGTCTGTGCGTCTGTTTGCCAACATGACGGCGGGTCATACGGTGTTGGGGGTGTTGTTTTTCTTCACCGCCACCTTGACTTGGGCGGTTGCTTGGTTACCCTTTGGTTTTACTGTGGTCTTTACGGCCATGGAGATTTTCATCGGGTTTATTCAGGCGTACATTTTTACCATTCTGACGTGTGTCTACATCAACGATTCCATACACATGCACTGACGGTGTGATCGAATCCCGATGTTTTTGGTCCTTTGGACTTGGGTTTATTTCGTTTGCTGAGGAGAGATTAAAATTATGGAAAGCCTTCCCGCCTCTTTTATTGGAATGGGGTTGGCCGCCACAGGACTGGGCGGTGCTGGTATTGGTTTGGGTTACATGTTTGGCAAGGCCATTGAAGCCTTTGCTCGTCAGCCGAGTGCGGAAGGTCAGTTGTCCAAATACGTTTGGATTGGGGCCGCCTTTGTGGAAGCCATCGCTCTGTATGGATTGGTTTTGGCCTTTATCATCATGGGTAAAGGCTGATGATTGCCAGCGCGTATGCCTCGGCGGGCGCATCCGTAGAACACGCCGCTGCATCGTCGGGCCTGCCGCAATTCGAGTCCAGCGTCTTTGGATCACAGATCTTTTGGACGGTGGTGTCGTTTGCCTTGTTGATGATGCTGCTCAATAAGTATGTATTGCCCACCATTGGCAACATTCTGGATAGCCGCAGCAACAGGATCGCGGAAGATCTGCAGAAGGCAGAGCATGCACGCAAGGAAGGGGAGCGGTTGCTGACCAATTATCAGGGGCAGATGGTGGCCGCTCGTCAAGTGGCGGCACAAACTCTGGAAGAGGCCCGTCAAGATTCTCTTCGCATGAGAGACCAAGCCTTGGTTGAGTTGAATCAGGAGATGGCCAAGAAAAAGAACGCTGCCTTGGTTGAAATCGAGCAGGCTAAGAACAGGGCCATGGAAGAGGTGCGTACTGTGGCTGTGGAGTTATCCATGCAGGTTGCTGAAAAATTGATTGCCAAGTCACTGACCGCTGAGGATGCCAATCTTATGGTGCAAGAGGCTTTGTCTCAGATCAACGAGAATCAAACCCGACTGCATTGACTTCTTCCCCATCGGGAGGTTTCGGTCTGCTCACCCTTTGGGTGATCAGTCGTCTCCCGCATGGGGAAGAATTTTCAAAAAATATCAGACCATTGCCAGAAGATGATCCAGAGCGCGGTGGGGAAGAAGACGACGTAAAATCGCGAAAACGTGGGTAGGAAATGTGACCCCATAACGTACCTTTGGACGACGGCTTTCTAGGGCATGAATCACCTTTTTTAAAACAGCCTCTGGAGGCAAAGAAAAGCGGGCTCCTCCCTGATGGGCCTGTTGTTGAAATTGTGCCTCCATGGCGCGATAGGCCTCTTGATGAACGCTGGTGCTAATCTCCACATGCTTTTGAAATGCCAATGTGGCATTTTTTCGAAACAGGGTGTTGATGGGACCGGGTTCGATGAGAGAAAAATAAATTCCGGTTCCGCGCCATTCCAAACGCAAGGTTTCGGTCAATCCTTCTAGGGCAAACTTACTGGCCACATAGGCCCCCCGATAAGGCAACGCCACAAATCCCAACACAGAACTGTTTTGAATCACCCGACCATACCCCTGCCGACGCATGATCGGCAATACCAGTCGGGTCAATTCATGCGTTCCAAATAGATTGGTTTCAAATTGCGCCCGCAACGCCTCGCGACTGATATCCTCCACAGCTCCTGGTTGTCCATAAGCTCCATTGTTGAATAAGGCGTCAAGCGTGCCGCCGGTCAACTGTACCGTCCATTCCACAGCCCTCCGTATGGACGCAGAATCATCCAAATCCAATAGATGGGCCTCAAAACCGTTTTGTTGCAAAATGGCCACATCCTCCAGCTTGCGCGCCGTGGCAAACACCCGATAACCGCGTTCTCTCAACCCATGGGCCACACATTGACCAATACCACTGGAACAGCCTGTGATTAAAATTGTTTTCATGTGTCACCAAAAATGATTGTTAATCTGGATGGTCTTCAATTGCCTCCTTAACATCATAAAATCCGGCAAAATCTCCTGGACCTTAAACCAGAACTCTGGCGAGTGATTCATATGAAATCGATGGCAAAGCTCATGTACGATCACATACTCAACCACCTTGGTGGGCAATAACAGCAGTTGCCAGTTCAGGTTGATGGCCCCACGAGAGGAACAACTCCCCCAACGACTTTTTTGACTGCGAATGGTCAGTGCATAAACAGACACCCCCATCTCCTGCGCCCGCTGCCGCAACCGAGTTGTCAGATAGAGGCGAGCCTGATCCCGATACCACCTCTCCAGCATGGACTCCAAGCCACCAGACGTCAGAGGAGGAGGAACCCATAACTCGTTTCCCACGCGACGAATACGGCTGACCTCTTCTTTTGCAATCCTTAAGGTAAGCCACTCATCTAACAGTGGCAAAATGGCTCCATCGGCCAACCGGGGACGTTGCAACTCGACGGTGTGTCGTGCATCCCGTTGCGCCTTGAGCCATGTACTCTGTTCCCGAATGAACGCCTCCACCCGTGCCAAACCAAGCCGCCACGGGGAACGGACCTCTATCTCCCCAGTGCTGTTAACACTCAAGGTCAACCGCTTGCGCAAAGGGTGGCGCAATAGGTGATAGGTGATTTCTTCTTCGCCCAATAATAGGCAACCCGTCTGCCGGGTACTCGGTGGTTGGATCATTTTTTGAATCTGCAAAAAAAAGTGGATGGATGAAACGCCTTGATAAACCCATTTTGATTTGATAAAGTCATGATTGTGAACTATAATTAATGATATAAGGGTAAAGAGTCGCATGTTACCAACCCATTGTACCACACAAGCCGGTCTGCCAAGAAGGCGCATGCTCCCTGTGTTCGGTCTTTCTATTGCCATTCATGAAAGCGAAGGTCAAGGGGGGCCTGCGGTATTCTGTCTGCATGGCAACTCCCATGAGGCCTCGGATTTTATGCAACTGTTGACTGGAGATCTGGGGAGGCAGGTACGGGTGGTGGCTATGGACCTGCCTGGACATGGGAGTTCATCCAGAGCGCGAAATCCAGATCAGGCTTGCAGTATGGCCGGATTGATTCGCGTGGTTTGCGAGGTGGTGAAAATGCTGGATTTGGGGCCAACCGTATTTGTGGGCCATAGTTTGGGTGGCCATATTCTGACCCGTTGCGCACCAGAATTGGTCGGGATGGTGGGTCTCTTGCTAATCGGTACACCTCCTTTGGGAAGTCCCCCTCGTTTTGACCTTGCGTTCTTGCCGCACGCCTCTTCAGGCTACCTCTTTCAAGCGCATTTATCCGCAGCAGAAATCCATCAGTGGGCCGCAGCCCAGGAGAGGCAATGTGACTCAGAAAGGCTGCAACATTATGAGGATGCAATACAGCATACGGATGGACGCTGTCGGGAGAGTTTGGGCCGAAGTGTCGGGTTGCACGAGAGCATGCAGGATGAATGCGAGATCTTACGTCAATTGAAAGTCCCAGTGGGGCTTGTGTTGGGTGAAGAGGATCTATTTGTCAATCGCGAATATTGTGAGTCCGTGCCGTTACCGAATTTGTGGCGAGGCGGGGTGCAGCTTATGGCCGGGAGTGGACATGCCCCGCAGATGGAAGTGCCAGAGGCATTTGATGCCGTGCTGAAAGTGTTTATGGCAACCTGCATGCTTGAGCGAGGGGTGTCAATATGGAACGTCTGACCCAAGAGTGGTTTTTGGATGTTGTCGGAGAGATTTATCAGGCGGTATTTGATCTGACGCAGTTGTCCAGGGTGGTCGAGCGGGTTATGCATGGCTTGGCCAGTGAATCGGTCATTTTGCGTTTACAGGATAATCAAGATCGCTCCGTGGGGTTTAGTATCTATCATGGTTATGACCCCTCCTGGACCAAGGCGTACCAGGAGCATTTCAGAGTGTTGGACCCTTATCCTGATACGATGAAAAAATTACCAACCAGAATATTTTCTGGGGATTTTTTTATGGACAGTAATATGCTTAAATCTGAATATTATAATGACTTTTTGAGGCCGCAGAAAAAATATTATTGTATGGGTGGGCATATTCTTAGAAATAAGAACTATTATGTGCAATTGGCATTTCAGCGTGGGCCGCACTCTGTGGCGTTTGGGGAGCATGAGATTGATGGCTTGAATATCCTGGTGCCGCATTTTCAAAAAGTATTGCAGCTGAATCAGCAGTTTTCCGATTTGAACAGTCAGAAACAGATCACTGAAATGGCTTTGGGTTCTCTTCCTTATGGGGTGATCATTTTTGGGGAACAGCTCAAGCCGGTGTATATGAATCATGCTGCAGAGGAACTTTTGAACGAAGATTTCGGTTTAAGGATGACCTCTGGGGGATTGGCAACCTCGGTGGCTGCTGAGTCGCGTCAATTGGGGAATCTGTTGCGACAGGGTTTGCAGTTGGCGAACGGGGTAGGGGGGATTGAGAATAATGGGTTACAGATTACCCCAGCCTCCATGGACCGTCGCCCCTTGAACGCCGTCGTGATCCCTCTGCGTCCTGAAAGTCGTAAGTTGGGGATGCTGCCCCAGAGCCCCAGGGTATTGTTGTTCTTGAGTACCCTGGATCAGAGTGTTGGATGCAACCGATCCTTGTTGAAAAACCTATTCGATTTAACCCCTGCTGAGTCTCATCTAGCCAACGAACTGGCGGCGGGTCGAGATCTAGAGGAGGTCGCCGACGCCAAAGGGTGTACGCGCAATACAGTACGCAATCAGCTCAAGGCAATCTTTGCCAAAACAGGTACAAGCCGACAAGCGGAATTGGTCAGATTGCTGTTGACGCTACCCAAGGTTGTTTGATCCCTTATTTTTAAAAAAAATGTCAGCATAGTCCAAACGGGTCATGAAGGGTGTCGTAGTGTTCGCTAAAGTAGAAGTTCCAAGCGATACTTTTAAAAAAAGGATGACCCTCCATGTCTCACTACCGCCCACCTTACAGAAATCCCAATTTATCCACGTCGCAAGCCAATGCAAGCAGAGTATTCCAGCACTATATTGTTCCCAACAACACGGCAACCCTGCTGAGTCCGTATGGTCACCCCGTTTACCTAACAGCGGATCAATATGGCCAACTGATCAAAATTCAATGTGGAAGGATAACGTGGGACTTTTTGAATCATCTCGTTACCGAAGATGGGATTGATGAACCCTTTCTTCCTGCGGCTTGTAACCAATTTGACATTTGGTTGCGCACCCAGAACCGAAATTTGTATCATTTCGGCATTTTAATCAAGCAGTGCAACCAGTTGGCTCCCCTTTCCTCCTGATCAAAGAGGAGAATAATCCTGGCAGGAAAAAAAAGAGCCTCCCCTGCCAGGATCGTCAAGACTATTTCTTCTCTTTTTCTTTCTCTTTCAACTCATCGTCGATCACGCTTTTGAACTTTTCAAAAGGCTGCGCACCCACGATGCGGACTCCATTGACAAAAAAGGTCGGCGTTCCAGTCACACCAAGC
The DNA here is from genome assembly GCA_015232825.1 of Magnetococcales bacterium. GTDB lineage: Bacteria > Pseudomonadota > Magnetococcia > Magnetococcales > Magnetaquicoccaceae > Magnetaquiglobus. The sequence continues at coordinate 6,787 of JADFYY010000062.1, read as the reverse complement.
TTTTTACCCTGGGTTAGATCCTCGGTAATACGGGCGGCATGCTTGCCACTGTCCAAACATTTATCAAAAACCGCTTGATCTAAACCCACTGTCGTGGCCGCCTTTTTCAAGTCTGCTAGCTCCAGACTGCTCTTTTCGTTAAACAGGAGGTCATGCATGGGCCAGAATTTGCCTTGATCGGCTGCGCATTGAGCCGCTTCTGAGGCTTTGGGAGCCTTGGTATGAAACGGCAGGGGATAGTGACGAAAGACCATGCGAACCTTGTCGCCATAAACCTCCTGCACCTTTTTCAAGGCGGCCTGGGCGCGCCGACAATAGGGACATTCAAAGTCAGAAAATTCGATGATCGTGATCGCAGCCTTGGCATCCCCCTTGGAGAGATCCTGTGGACCGGGAACCGTGAAACGGGGAGCTTTCAACATCATTTCTGGGGCGTATTGTTGCAACAGCTTGGTCAACGCCTGTCCTTCAGCCTCTTTTTTGGCTTCATCCATCAGATGCTCTTTAACCTGCTCTTCGAGTCCCTCCCCACCATTGGGCAACTGCTCCTTGTTTTTCTGGATAAAGGCTTTTACCGCTTCATCGGAAGGCGTGGCCACTGAACCCGTGAGTTTATCCACCACCTGTTCAGGAGCGATTTTTAATTCCGCACCTTTAAGGGTCAGGACGTGTTCCAAAATTAATTCTTGAACTTTTTTCTCGCGCATCTCATGGATTTTGGCCGCCAAGGCACGATCCACCTCCTCCAGCGTCAGTACCCATGACCCTACCTTGGCCACAGGTTCTGCATGGACCGGGAGTGCCAGAAGAAAAACCATTGCCCACAACGGCAACCACACCAAATGGGGGCGACAACATCCTTTGATGAAATTCATTTTTGATACATCTCCATAGCTCGTTGTTTAAAAGCGTCTACCATGCGTTTAGAGGCCTCCCCAAACAAAGGCCCCAGAGTAAGATCCAACAGACGGTTCTTGAAAGAAAAGTTAATAAAAAAATCAATCCGTGTGCCGGTATCAACCGCCGAAAATTGCCATTCGCTCTCTAGGTTCTTGAAAGGACCAGAGACTAGGCGAATGGCGATTTTTTCGTTTGGAACAAAATGATCTTCCGTGATAAAGGTTTCTCTGAGTCCCTTGAAGGCAAAGGTCATCTCAGACATGAAGTGGTTTTCCTGGATGTCGTATTTTCTTGATTTGACAATCCAAGGAATGAATTCTGGGTAACGATCCATATCAATAACTAAGTTATACATTTGCTCTGGGGTAAAATTGACTTGAGTGCTTGAAGTGTGACGAGCCATGGTTCTAATCCATTATCGATAAATTTCTGCAGCGCGGATTTTAAAGGCCGACAGCATGCGTTTGGAGGCCTCGGAAAAAACCGGTCCCATGATCATTTCTTTCATGCGACTTTGGAAGGCAAAATCGATAAAAAAATCGACATGGGCACCATTGGGAGCAGGCGAAAAGGTCCAGATGCTGACCAAATACTTGAAGGGACCATCTTTGAGGTTGATCTCGATGCGTTTATCTGGATCCACAATGTCCAGCGTGCGGAATGTTTCTCGGATTCCCTTGAAGGAGACGGTCATTTCCGCCATAAACTGGGTAGGCGTCCGATCCCAGACGCGGGTAGAGGCGCACCAGGGGAGAAAGTCGGGATATTTTTCCACCTCGGACACCAAGGCATACATCTGGGCCGGGGTAAAGGGAACGGTTTCACTGATTCGAATACGCGGCATGGTCTGGTACCGAAAAACCCTTTTGAAGCCTCGTTGTGGTTGGGTAAAGATTCCAATAGGCTCAAAGCGAACGGCTGGAAATCTTGGTATACGGTGGCGTTCTTTCGTCCCACCATTTTTTAGTATGACAACTTGGAGGCCTGATGAAAAGGATATTCCCGTCATATCGGCCTGAACAATTTTTTATAGGTGATTGGCCATGGTGACACACCGTGATTCGGATGGCTTGGCGCAACCCAAATCGGACGCCTTGCGTGCCAATTTGGCGATTACCGCTGTCGATCAGGTGGTCATTGATCCACGGCAGATTTTGCTTTTGGAAGTGGTGCAAAGCTTTGCCGGGATTCTCAAGGATCTGAATCGGCTTTTGCTGGAACTCAATCATCCCTTTCGCAACTGGCTGTTGATTTTGCCGGAATTGCGTGGATTTGTCTTGAGGAATGCCAGTCGTTACACCTTGCACCCCAAAGGACCGGAGTGTTTTTCTCTGTTTTGTTCTTTTTTTCTGCAGGCCGCCGATGAAGTCACCAAGCCATCACTCTCGCGTATGGTTTTGGAAGGGTTGACCGCCTATCTAGACAAGCAAACCTCCCTGCTCACGCCAGTGCGCATGCCAGCGTTTATCCCGGCCATGAATCAGGTGTTTGATGCCATGTCTCGGCTCTCTGATGAGCAACTGCTGCTGCTTTCTCAAAGCCATCACCCCATCAAGCGAACGGTGACCGTTTTGTTGAAGCAACAGGGAGCATTTCCGCTGGATCCTGAACCCATTTGCCGTTTGGCCATACGGGCTTTGCAGGCAACCTATCAATTGTGGTTGAATCAGTCGGATCCCGAATGGTACACGGTGGTTGGACATCACGAATGTGATGCCATCTCCCACCGGACGTTGCGGGCCTCCCTCGATGCATTGGACGCCCTGGCCAATGAAACCCCATCGGTCAGTCAGTTGACTCGTCTTGCCACTCTCCCCTCCTACGTGGACATTGTGCGCAGTTATCGAGATGCCGCCCATGCCCTGGGGCGACGACCGGAAGGAGAGGTCTCTCTCGACTCCGAACAACTCGCAGAAGGGCGAAAATTGCGTTTTTTGTTTCACATCATGGAGACCGAAGGGCTTGCCATGATCCACGAGGAGACCTTGCGGGAGATTTACCGTGCCTTGGCCCATCTGGTGGCATTGAAACAGAGCTATGAGGAGTTACGGGACTCTTTTGTCAAGACCTTCGCCTTTTTGAAAGCCAATGTGGTGAAGTATCCCCACACAGCCCTGCAATGCATTGAGGCCCTAGGGGTGGAGGCGTTCAAACGGGATAACAGCCGACTGGTTGAGGCCTTTTTGGAACACGCGCTCCGCTTTGGTTTTCAATACCGCACGGTCACTGGCGTGGGAAGCGATTGGCAACCCATCTGTAACCCTGCCCATCTGACCAATATCCGTGTCTGGCTCAATCTGATCAACCTCAATCCCAAATGGTGTTCTACACTCCTTTCTGCCTTGATCATCAACATCAAGCTCTCAGGAACCCTGATACGGGATACGGATTTATTCCAAAAGGAGATCACCCGATTGTTGAACGGTGATGTGGCCCCGGTTTTCAATCTGGTCAAGCAGTTCGCCCGTCTCCTACCGGTCTATTACAACGAAATCGGCGCGGAAGGCGAGTTGCGGGACGTCTCCACAGAGCTAGATGAGATTTCTAAGCGTCAAGATCGTCTAATCCACTTTTTGCGTAAGGCCTGTCATGTCGAAAGCACCAATCTCATGGTGGATTTGGTGCGGGAGATTCTCTGTTTTTGGTACTCTGGGGATTCAACTCCTCTTGTCGGATTGGTCTCGGCCCCGACGCTTGAGGCAATCCACACTCCCGGTCCCTGGTTTGTCAACGTCCATCGAGTGACCCAATTCCTGTTTGATACCTTGAGCATCGAGGATCCGACTAGTCTGCTCACTCGACCTTTGGACGGAATTGAAGGGGTGATCATGAACGTCACCGATGTGCCACAGAGCGAATGCCGACGGGTTGTGCTGTTGGTGCGACTTTACCGCTTGCTAGACCATAAATATTATCCCACTCGTCATGGGGTGTTGGGCTTGGTGCAAAAGGCGGCTGAAGCCGGAATCGACGGGATGGAACGGTTGGGAGAGATCTTGGCCGCAGGAGAATCGCGGGACGATGTCCGGCTCAACGCCTTGCTGGAGGCTATGGAGGCGTTGAAACAGGTCATCGTCAGCCACGAAACCTTTCCGGCCATGGAAGAGATCTATCAAAAACGCCATATTGCCGTAGACATTCCATCGGTCTATGGCCGTTACCAGGAACGTAAATTCGACGCCCTCTCCCTGGCCTTTCGTCTGGAGGATATGGCCAATCTCCATCTGGAACGACTGGTGGATCGTATTCCCGAAGGGTTCATCACCAGAGCCGCATTTTTTCGCATTGACAAATACTTGCAGTTCTACCTGCGCGCACTGGAACTGGATGGGGTCTCCTCTAGGCGTCTGGAAAATTTGCGTGGGGTGCTGATGCGTTTTCTGGAACTCAACCAGTTCTCCTTTCGGCAATATCTGGACATTTTTCGTAATTTTTCCGATGGGGTCAAGGATATCATTCATGCCTATTATGTGACACATCATCGAGAAAATTTAGCGGTGATTGTTCCCATGATTCCTACAGTGGCCCTGGTGAGCAAATACGCCGCCTTGAAGGATGATGACAGCTTTTCCACATTAGAGCGGATCAGTGAGTCGTTTATGCGGGATTTGATTGCCGAGACCTTTGGACTGCAAGCCTTTGATCGTTTCATCTCGCGGATTTTGCGGATTCTCTCCCGCCAGGAGGGGAAGCTTCCACCAGAGATGATGGATAAACTGATGACCTATGACCCAGCCAAACTGTTCTGCTCGATTCACAGCCCAGATCCCCGTGTGCGTGACTTGATTCATCTGGGCAACAAGGGGTTCAATCTGACTGAGTTGGCGGGCATGGGTCTACAGGTTCCAGCCGGGGTCATCACCACGACCGAGTATTTTCGCTGCCGGGAGGTGGTGCAGACCTATTCTCTGGCGAGTCAGGATTTTGTCCAGCGACTGCGGGAGAGGGTGATGGTCATTGAGGAGGAGACTGGTTTGCGTTATGGCTCTGGGCCGATGCCCTTGTTGTTGTCGGTTCGTAGCGGGGCGTTGATCTCCATGCCTGGTATGATGCAGACCATTCATAACGTTGGCATCAATGAATCGATTGTTCGTTCTCTGGCTTCGTGGTCGGGCAACGCCTTTTTTGCTTGGGACAATTATCGTCGCTTTGTGCAATCTTGGAGCATGACCTTCGATGTCAATCGTGGCATCTTCACCGAACTCATGCGTCGCGCTAAACGTCGTTTCAAGGTGAAGAAAAAGCATGAGTTTACGGCAGAACAGATGGCCACTTTGGCCATGGATTACCAGCGCGCCGCTAGGAAGTTGGGTATCATTATTCCCGAAGACCCCTGGGAGCAACTTCAGGCCGCCATCAATCAGGTGATGGATTCATGGAATCTCCCCAAGGCCAGGGAGTATCGGCGCATCATGAATATTGCCGATGATTGGGGAACAGCCGTGGTGTTGCAGCGCATGGTTTATGGAAATTTACATCGCCAGTCTGGTTCTGGGGTGTTTTTTACGGCCCATCCCCATCGTAAGTTGGATCGTGTGGTTCTCTGGGGGGATTACGCGCCAGGCGATCAGGGCGAGGACATTGTCAGCGGTTTGGTCTCTACTGACGCCATTTCCTTGGAGCAGTGCCGCTATGATCATCGCGATCCAGAAATGTGTTTGGAAAATCGTTTCCCGGAAATTTATGAGGCTTTGCGGCAGGCGGCGCGTCAATTGATTCTGGGATTGGGGTGGAATCATCAAGAAATTGAGTTTACATTTGATGGTCCTCAGGCGGACAATCTCTTTTTTTTGCAAACCAGGGACATGGTGACGGCCAAGGGGAAAAATGCCATTCGCACGGTCTTCTTTGACACCCCAGAGTTGCGCAACAGTCGTTTGACGCAAGGGATTGGGGCCAGTGGTGGCGTGATGTGTGGGTTGGCTGTATTCAACATGGAGGAAATTTTCCGTATGCGTAGCACAGATCCTGATGTACCTTTGATCTTGATCCGCTATGATACGGTGCCAGAGGACATTCGGGAGATTTCGCAAGCCGATGGTTTGCTGACTGCGCGGGGGGGGGCAGACCTCCCATGCAGCCATTGTCGCCGCTCGTTTGGAGAAGACCTGTGTGGTGGGGTGTGAACTGTTGACGGTGCGAGAGTCTTCGAGTTGCTGTGAAATTGATGGTGAGTCCATTCAATATGGGGATGCCATCAGTATCGATGGCAACCGGGGTATGCTTTACAAGGGATGGCATCCGGTAGAAACGGTTTGGGCCGGGGATATCGGACTGTAGATTGGTTGATAATTGGCAATTTCAGGAGAATGATTCGATGAAACTGGGAATTAACGGCATGGGCCGAATTGGCAAACTCTCTTTGTGGACCCATTTGGCTCGCAAGCGATTTTCCGAAATCGTGGTCAATCTGGGCCGGGAGGTGGGCACGGGCTTAGTGGATTTAGTGGAATCGGTCGAGAAGGACAGCACCTATGGCCGGTTGAGTCACTATCTGCATGGTGTCCATGGCGGACGAATCATCGAGAACCTGGAGGAGGCTACTGGACGCATGACCATCGATGGCGTACCAGTACGATTTTTACGCTCTGGACGTAATCCCAAGGAGATTGCTTGGCGCGAAAACGGCGTATCCTTGGTGGTGGATTGTACTGGAGCTTTTGTGGATCCAACCCGGTCTGGGGACTTTGCCAATGGTGCGTTACGGGGGCATTTGGAGGCTGGTGCGCAAAAAGTCCTGCTGTCAGCACCCTTCAAGGTGCAAAACCAGGGCATGCCCATCCCAAATGACGCAGTCACGACGGTGATGGGGATCAATGCAGAGGTCTATAATCCAGCGCAACACTCCTTGATTTCTGCCAAGGCGAAGCCCAACGAACGGGTACGC
>JADFYY010000061.1 GCA_015232825.1 Magnetococcales bacterium | reverse complement strand
TGAGTTATTAGAGGTTATTAGCGGTAAAGGCGAATTAAAAAAATAAAAATTTTTATTTGTTATGCATTTAAGGATATTTAGTTGAAGATCCGAAAAAGGGAATGGGATCATCAATAAATCACCGGGTTGGTACGTCATTCCACACATCATCCTCGGAGTTGTCCCAGACGTGGCGCATGGCTGTTTCTTGAGCAAGTTTCAAATCATCCACCCAGGATTCATTCGGAACCACCCCAAATCTTTCTGACCACTTTAAACAGCAAATATCTTCCACCAGAAACAACCCTCTGCCAATGACAACACGGCTCAAAAATGCCACCAAAACGCTCCTTGAAACGAAAAATCCCCTGTAACCTTACATCATCGCTCTCTCGACGCGCCCCGCCTAGGTCATAAGTTGCCACACCCTGATTGCGCAGCATCCGCATGATTTCCCAGTGCAACAAATTGGCCGCACCAAGTACTGGATCGGCAATCGTGGCCCCGTGCAGATAATACCCCCGTTGCCTATCAAACGGAATGATGGCCCCGGCCTGCAATTGCCCTTGGGCATACACCCCGACTGCAAAAAGAGTCTCTCCCATATGCCGACGCAAGGCGTGAAGGTATTTCTCCCCAAAAGGGTTTTCCCGCCCACCCTTGCGATAGGTGGTAGCCATGACTGGGATAAACGCTTCCCAATCCAACGACCGAATCTCCAATCCGCTCTCTTGGGCCCGGCGAATGACATTTCTATGTTTGGCATGCAACCCGCGCCAAAGCGTCTCTTCGGATTGGGTCAAATTTACACAGTAAGTGCCAAAGGGGTCTATCACCTCCGCGCCCAACGGGGTCACGACCTCTGCTGGCCAACGCGCCATGTTGAAATGAGAGCCGACCGCATAAACCCCTGCCCGCCTAGCCTGTTGAAAAATCTCTTGCAAACCCTCAGCCTGTTTCTCTTCCCAACTGCCAAACAAGGCCCAACGGGTCTGCCCGTAACTCCGTATGGCCCCAACATGAACCCCTTCCATTGGAGAGACAATGCCACTCACCGCCCCACTCTCCAACATCACCTGCAACCAAGCCTCACTTAAAAAAACAGTCATGGTTGCTCTTTAGCCCGCCCGGTCACGGAACTGTTCTGGGGAGTATTCGGTGGAGAGTTCAATCAAGTTTTCTGGCAAAGATCGATAATTAGGCAGATCCCCTTGTGCCGGATGACGCACCACCCGCCGCCATGGAACCGCCGCCAATTCCAACGGTGGCGACCAATCAGGAGACAAGGTTTTTAAGACAAATTTATAATATGAACAGCGCGTCTCCCCAGCACCAATGAAATCATCTCCCAAATATTGAGCCAAGTTATCCCAATTATCATGACGTTTTTGTTCGATTTCCACAAAACGGCTCATGACCAGATTGGCCGCTCGCACCTGAATCCGGCTGGCACGAAATCCATGATAGTGCAACTTAAGCCAAGGAGCTTGACACGGTATCCCCATACGCTGCTTGAGAAAATGACAGGCAACAAAATCCCATAGACGAAAACGATGCAGTTTTGCCTGGATGGCAAACGCATCCTTCAACCCATACACCAAAGCCCCGGTAGCGGCGGTGGAAGCCTTGCCCGCGCCAAAACTGTACAATCCCCCCTGATCCAACATCACCATGGGAACCCCGTCGTGGGTCAATCCATAGGACTGCGCCACGTCGTGAATCAGGGGAATCCCCGCATTGCCAGCAAAATCACGAATGGCCTGGGTCTGTGGATGGGCCATGCCATAGAGATGAGGCAACAAAATCAGGTTAAAACCACGGCAAGCAAAGGCGTCACGATTAAAGGCCATCACCTGTAGATCAGGCTCGATATCAACAAAATCCGGCACCATCCCCTCCGCGCAAATGGCACTGACCACAGATGGACAAATCAAAGCTGGAAGGGCCACCCTTGAACCGGGAGTTAAACCCAATTGCCGCAATAACAACCGAATGGCATGATGTCCAGAAGAGACAAACCACGCGCCTTCTGGAACCGCCAACGGCATATCGGAGATGGCAAACAGATCCTCTTGATGCAAAGGACCAGGAAATATCTGGTTCATGGCAAAGGAGTCCTGGCAAACGGTTTTCCAGTCAGGGAGCGAAACAGTGCCAAATATCCATTCGCCATTCCCTCCAACGAATAATCACGACGAACAACCTCCTGCAAGGCATTTCCCATGGAACGGGCCTGTTTCGGGTGGCCTGCCAGATAAACCACCGCATCGGCCAAGGCCTCATGGTCAGAATCGGGCGTCAGCAAGCCACTCTCCCCATGAATGAGTATGTCGGTAAAAGGCGGTATACGATTGCAGACCACAGGCACCCCCACAACCCCGGCCTCTAGCAAAACATAAGGCATCCCTTCCCGATGGGAGGGAAAAATCAATCCTTGAGCATGACGCAGTATGGCCATCACCTCTGGCCGCGTTTTGGTACCCAGAAAATGAACCCGATGGGCCGAACCATTCTCTTCGGTCATCTGTCGCACCTGATCATAAAAGCCCGGATAATAGGGAACACCCGGTCGCAAAAAAGGTTGATCGCCAATAATCAGCAGATGGAGATCGGGTTGCTGCGCAATCACCCGTCCCCAGGCCATCACTGCCACATCCTGGGCCTTGGGAGGCTCCACCCATCCCACCATGACCCAATATTTTCCCGGCAGATCGGGCAAAACAACTCCAGCATCCTCCAGGCACTCCTTGCTGGAAATGCCGTTGGCAATGGTATGAATCGGGGCCAGATTCGGATAGGCCGATTCCAGCAAAGCGGCATAATGACGGGATACAGCGGTCACCGCCGCTGCCCTTTGCACAATCTGACGCATCACGAAACGGGCTTTTTTTGGACCTTGAGCAAATTCCAAGGCATCGGTGCCGTGAAAAGTCACCACAAACGGTGGACCTCCCAACCAAGAGAGCAACAGAAAATGGAGTTGATAATCACGCGGGGTATGAAAATGGATAAGATCCACCCCTTCCCGACGCATCAAACGGTGAAGAGTCCATAAAGTAGCTGGCAACTCCAGCAACCACCCCAACACGCCCCGCACTGGTCGTTTGGCATCTTTAAACAAACGCAAACGCCGCTTGAACAGGGTAATCTCCCCGAAATGCTCCTCAGTCAAACCGCGCTGATCCCAATCTCCAGGCGCGAACAACGAAGCCCTCACCCCGCACGCGCTCCACTGTTGGACCAACGAGGCAATCATCACATTGATCCCCCCTTGCATCCGAGGAAAAGATGTGTGAAAAACCACCAAGACATGATTGGGCTTCATCGGCTCTCAAACACTCAATTTTGGTTAAATCCGTGCGAAAAACCATTTTTCCTCTTCTGATGGTGTCATAAGATGTTTATCGACTCAAGGAAAATGCAAGACCAGCGATTTCCGCATTATTATTTATTGTGGTTAATCATCGGACTGCTTTTCACGACTCCTTTCTGTCAGGCGGAAGAGCGGCATGATCCTGAATTGAAAAAGATCCTCCACAAGGCTGGCGTGAATGGCTGTATCGTTCTGCTGGATGTGGATTTGGATCAAACTCATCTCTCCGACGAAACATGCAGTCATGAACGATTTTTACCTGCTTCAACCTTCAAGGTTGCAAACCTCCTCATCGCCCTAGAAATGGGCGTGGTGCAAGAGGATGAATGGTTTCCATGGGATGGAACACCATTGCCCATCAAGGCATGGGAAAAAAATTTGACCCTCAAGGATGCCATGGCCGTTTCTTCTGTACCGGTCTTTCAAAAAATTGCCCGACGTATCGGTCAAAAACGCATGGCTGAATGGGTGAATAAAATCGGATATGGAAATGTCGATATCGGCCACCAAGTGGATCGATTCTGGCTGGATGGTCCTCTGGCCATCTCTCCCCTAGAAGAAGCGAAGTTTATGGCCCGTTTAGCCAAGAGTCAGCTTCCTTTTTCCAAAGGTTCTTTTGAGGGTTTGCGTCGTCTCATGCCACAAGAAGATGTCGGAGAGGCGCATCTTTTTGGAAAAACTGGCTGGGCCACGGCAGCCAAACCGATGGTTGGCTGGTACGTTGGATGGGTGGAGAACCACGGAAAAACAATGGCATTTGCAGTAAAGATCTTGATGGAATCCTTAGAGGAGTCCTCATTGCGCAAATCCGTGGCCATGGATGCACTGCGCAATTCAGGAATACTTAAACCTCACGGCCAACAGTGATTTAAAAAATCTTACCTTCCTTCCACTCCACGTCGCAACAAAGAACATTGGTGTGACTCCCTTTGCGCAGGGATACAGAAAGCGTAGCACACATATTCAAAGTGGTATTGGAACGGTAAGGCTCAGAAATCTGTACCACACCCGGATTTTGAATGGCATTATGAAAACTGGAACGGCGCGTCCATGTTGCCCCGTAAGAGTCCCACAAAGGCTTATAACGCAGATCCACCCGCTTGCGGGTTACATCTGAAAAATAATTCTCACTGACCTGCAATCCCTGATGATCTAACAAATAAACCCGTTCAACACCCGCTAGATTCAACAGTCTAGCCGTGGCTTCTTCCAAAGAGACATCATCAGATACGGCCCAAGCACACTCCATGAACTCGTTGGTATACTGTCCCATCTCCAAGTTGTGGTGATGAACTTCCTTGAAAATCGTCCGTTCGTTCTGGCTGGAGAGATTACGGAATGCCCCATCCCAATCCACAGCACATTGCTGGACAGCCCTGCTCTCCATATTGCCAAAATAACGGCCTTGAACAAAGTCCGCTTCCAGGCGCATCGCAAGGAAGGCCTCTTCCTCGGTTTCGATATTCTCCATGACTACCAAGCAACCAGAGGCATGGATCAAAGAGACCAACCGAGCCAACATCCGCTTGGCCCGGCCACTTTTCAAGGCGTTATCAATCAGGGAGTGGTCCAACTTGACGATATCAGGGGCCAGACGCCACAAACGATCCAGATTGGCCGACTCAGCGCGAAAATCGTCAAACAGCACCAAGCATCCCAAATCTTTGAGTTGGTCAATGGTGCGAGTGAGGACGGTCTCGAAGTTGCCCGCATGTTCCCGCAAGGCAATCACAAGTTGATGGGGCGGAAATCCGGTGAATTCCAACAATTCAGCCAAATAAGAGATATCAGGATCCTTGGCTCCCAACATGACACGGGGATGAAGGTTGGTCAGCAGCCAGCGATCATCGATTTCCGCAGCCAAGAAGTTTTTAAAATGCAATAAAAGACGCATCCGGTCCATCTGGACCCTATCTTCCATATTGGGGATATCGGCAAAAATCGCTGAGGAGGCCATGGATGAACCATTCGGATGCACGGCCCGAAAAAAACCTTCAAACCCCACCACGCGCTGATGGGTGGTACTGTATAGTCTTTGGAAAAAAGAGCCAACCTGCCAACTTTTATAATCGGCTTTAAACAGGCCATCCCGTTCAATAATCGACCGCTCCAGTCTCTTCAGATCATTACCAAGAAAAAGTCCTGTATAAGATTTACCATCTGGAATGGTTGAGAGAGTCTCTGTCATTTCTTTTCGCTTTAGTCCCCGTGATCCGTTTTTTTTTATTAATGGTTCCATTTAAAATCCGCAAGCAGCTCACGGGCCATGGCGAGTCGAAATTGCTTCACAGTATCATCACAATAACTGGAACGAATAGACTCGGCCTGCTTGGTCTCCAGACGGGGATTATAGGTGGGATGTTCCTGCTCAATACGATAGGATTCAACCAGACTGGACAACCCCCGAATGAGATCTTTTTCCTGTTCGCAACGGTAAGTGCGGACAAAACTGGTCAAAAAATCCAACTTGGCGACAGAGCCACTCACACTTGTGGTCATGACATCCAGACAACGGACCAATAATGCCGCCATTGCAAAAGGATGCCATACAGGACGACGAGCCAAGGCCATGGCCTGATACCGCTCCTGACCAGAAAACATCGTGGCAATCCATTGAGCGGCACGGGGGTCCACCGAAAACTCAAGACCCAATAAACGCACATAACGACTCATGACAATTTCTGGAAGAGGGCAAAAACCGGTCTCCACTCCTTGCACAACAGGGAAAGAAAGGGTCTCGGCGGCCAACATTCCAATTAAACGTTCCATTTCATCTACAGCCAAACCTTCGACCGGAAGAACCGGTTCGCAAGCGGCCCGATCCTCATGGTCTGGGGTGAAAAAGCGGGACAAAAGAAGCTCCTGTTCATACTCTTCCAGCTTCAAAAGAGGCCCAGACGCCTGACCGGGCAAGGAGTCCTCGGCGTTTAATGCCACATTGATCCGAGTCAGACTCTTCGACCGTTTAAGCTGAGAACGGATAATAGGCAGTAGATCTGTGATCATATCAAAAGATCTTGTCTTCCTTCCACTCTACGTCGCAACACAAAACATAGGCATGACTTCCCTTGCGCAGGGAAACCGAAAGCGTTGTACACATATGCAGGTTGGTACTGGAACGGTAGGGTTGAGAAAACTGAACCACGCCTGGATTATGAATGGCATCGTGAAAACTGGAACGGCGCGTCCATGTTGCCCCGTAAGAGTCCCACAAAGGCTTGTAACGCAAATCCACCTGTTTGAGCTTGTCTTCTGGAAAAATATTCTGACTGACCTGCAACCCTTTGTGATCCAACAAATAGACCCGTTCAACACCGGGTAGTCTCACCAACTTGGCCGAAGCCTCTTCCAGAGGGATGTCGTCCGATACGGACCAAGCACACTCCATGAACTCATTGGTATACTGCCCCATCTCCAGGTTGTGATGATGGACTTCCTTGAAAATCGCCCGTTCGCTCTGACTGGCGAGATTGCGGAATGCCCCATCCCAGTCCACGGCACTGCGTCGGATGGCCTTGGTCTCCAGATTGCCAAAATAACGACCCTGCACAAAATCGGCTTCCAAACGCATCACGAGGAAGGCCTCCTCCTCGGTTTCGATCTTCTCCATCAGCACCAAACTGCCCGATGCATGGATCAAGGAGACCAACTTGAAGAGCATCCGTTTGGCCCGATTGCTTTTCAAGGCGTTATCGATCAGAGAGTGGTCCAGTTTCACGATGTCAGGGGCCAAACGCCACAAGCGATCCAAATTGGCCGATTCGGCCTGGAAGTCGTCAAACAGAACCAGACACCCCAACTCTTTGAGTTGACGAATGGTTCGGGAAAGCACAGTCTCGAAATTGCCCGCATGTTCCCGCAAAGCGATCACAAGTTGATGGGGCGGAAACCCGGTATACTCCAGAAGTTCCGCCAAATAGGAGACATCAGGATCCCGGACGCCCAGCATGACGCGCGGATGTAAATTGGTAATCAGCCAACGATCATCGATTTCCGCAGCCATGAAATTTTTAAAATGCAGCAAAAGACGCATCCGATCCATCTGCACCACATCGTCCATATCGGTGATGCAGGAAAAAACCGAGGAAGCCGGTCGCGTCGAACCATCGGGTTGCAAGGCGCGACAAAAGACCTCAAACCCCACCCCACGCTGATGGGTGGTGCTGTAAACACGTTGGAAATAAGATCCCACTTGCCAGGTATTGAAATCGGCACAGAACACACCATCGCGTTCAATGATCGACCGTTCCAGGGATTGCAAGTCCTTGCCATGAAATAGCCCTGTGCAGGCTTTACCGTCTGGAATGGAATTGTCCGCCATTGCTTTTTCGCTCCTTTCTTTGTGATCCGTTTCTTATGAATGGCCCCACCGCCTTTGATTGCGATCATACTTGGGGTCGAATCAATTATCCATTCCTTTCGATCTCTTCCGACCAGTCTTCGTTCTGGATACGTGCCAACTCTTGCAGCAAACGCCAGTTCATCAATCGATCCCGTTGTGACTGCAATAGCACAGCACTGGGTTTGCCATCTTTGTCGAAATGTTTCTGAAAACGGCCCTCACCTTTAGCAAAAGCAACAAAATCCATTGTTTGCTCCACGCCATTGGCATCTTTTTTGGTATGCCAGTCACGTCGGATGGAGGGATTGCCTTGCAAGGAGAGGCGAGAGGCCAAAGTTGGACCGCCATCAGGATCATGGATGAAGACCGGAAACGCCCTGGACTCCACAGCCTGCAAGGCACGGTCACAGGAGCGATCATCCGCCACCTGATGTTCGGGTTGACAGGTGGTATAAACATTGATCAAGGCCGGTCCATCGAATTCTAGGGCCTGCTCCACACTACGATAGAAATGATTGATCATGGGACCAACGGTCTGGGCCACAAAAACACGAGGATGCATGATGGCAATATTGGCAATCTCCTTACGGCGTTCCCATTTGCCCTGAACATGACTACCATGCACCGACATCTTGGCATCCTGTCCGATGAACGTAGCCGTAGAGGCTTGTCCACCGGTATTGGAATAAACCTGAGTATCTAGCACCAATACTTTGATATTCATCCCCGATGTCAACATCCGGGAGAGGGCTTGGAAACCGATATCAAGCATGGATCCATCCCCACCAATCACCCAGAGTTGATGATCCTTGCGACCGATTTGATCCCAGTGGCACCGAATCCCCATGGCAACCGTAGCGGCATTTTCAAACAGAGAGTTGACCCACGGGGCGCGAAATGGATTATAGGGGTAGGTGGAACCATACACCGTGTTGCAGCCTGTATTGGCGACAATGCCATATTTACTGCCAACCTTGGCATAGGTCATGGCCAGCAACTGGCGCAACACAGAAGTCTCGCCGCATCCCATGCAGGATCCGGCTCCACCCACGTATTGATTGGCCCCATCCCGAAGCATGATATCCACTTTAAGCTTCGAGTTGATATAGACCTCTGGCGTAGCCGGGGCGGTCTTGTAGAAATCCCAAATCGTGAAATAGTCCGGCAGGTTGACCGGGGTTTTCTTGATCATCGTGAGGGCATTATGAGTGCCACAGGCTGTCACACACTCGCCACACCCTTTGCACTTGGTGGGATCGACAAAAATACCAAACCATGCCCCGCCTGGGGAATCCGCTGATTTGCTCTTTTTCTTGTCATAGGTCTTCCAAAATTTGGTGGTCTGCACCAAATGACCGCGCAACAAGGATTGATCCTGTTCTTCGGGAAAACCTTGCAAAACCTTATCCACGGTCTCCGGTGGCAATACCTTGCCCCAGATGGCTGAATCGGGACAGTTCTGCACACATTCCATGCAGGCGACACAATTCATTGAATTGTATTCAGGCAAATCGGGCGCGATGTAGGAAAAATCCCGATAGGATCCCGTGCCTGCCCGAACAACAGAACAGGCCACAAACGGATCAGCTGGCTGACCAGATCCTGCTCCCGAACCATAAGCTTTGATGATCTCCCCGGCCCGATTGGCATCGTACCATTGGGGGGTCGCTTCCGAATAAATTAGCGCACGCTGCCTCATGACGATCCTCCATGGACCACGGCAAATCCCGCAGTCCGATAACTCTTTAGATGAAGAACGCGTTGACGTCCTTGCCTTTTGCATCCCATTCCTCTTTGCCCTGGGCAAGAAGGTCAGCGGACGTGGATTCCATTATCTCGGCGGTTACTTCCATGACGCGATGATACCCCTTCTGGACTGCCGCAAGGTTATCCTCGACCACTTTTTCTCCCCGTTTGCCAAAATATTTTGTCAGTGGATAAGCAACCTTGGCAAAAAGGGCCTCCTCAGACATACCGGCATTTTCACGAAACGGCGTTACTCTCAAGAAAACCCCAAGCAACACCACCCCCTGAAAACGTTGAATCAAGGAGGAGTCATTCTTGCAGGATTCACGGGCGATTTTAATGGTGTCAACGCCATAGAAACGAATTCGGTTCTCCTTGATGAAATACTTGGCATAAGGCGGCAAAGAGTCCCACAACGCCTGAGGAGTCAATTCGTCCGTATGTTGAAACACGATCCCACCCTGTTGCAATCCCACCAAAGGATTGCCCATGTACCAAGTGGTGGGATCCATCAACGGGACGAACTCCACATGCTTCAACTCGCAGTGGGTAAGGATTTTTCCCGATGGGATCACCGTGAGGTAGGTGTTGGTAGGCAGACCCTTTTTCTCCGAGCCATACTTGGGAGCGGCCTGCACCCGGAAGCCGAAGATGTCGCCAAGCATGGAGGCGATAATTTTGTTGGTGGTAACCGAACCAAACCCGCCAACCGAGTGAGCGCGTACAGAAAAAGATCCAGGAGGACGAACATCCGGTTCCTCTTCCATCGGAAGAGCGGAAAGGTGATCGATTCCCAACGAAAAATAACGCTTACCCTGAATAGGACCAGCGATCATATTTTTGACCACGGCGATGATATGTCCCGGCGTGACATCCCGTGACCCCAATCCACCTGTTCCAGAAAAGACCGTTGGAATCCGTTCGATCTTGTCGAAGCCGGGAAGCCCCATAACCCCTTTGGCCAGCGAGGCCTCAACATCAGTGGTGAGCGGATTGTCCACCATGGTAGGAATATCACACCGTTCAATAACGGCAACCGCCTTGCAATTCTGAATGGCACGAGCAAGCTGGGCCGCAGGAAACGGACGATAGCAAGTCACGATCACCACGCCAAGCTTAACACCCAACCGCTTTTTGATCACCTGAATGGTAGAGATGGCGGTTTCAGCCAGTGTACCCATGGCAATGATGGCATATTCGGCATCGTCCATCATTACGGGATCAATCAAATGGTATCGCCGACCGGTCAACCGGTAATATTCGTCCATGGAGGCGGTGATGATGTCTGGCAGCTTGTCATAATAGCTGCGCTGGGCAATCTTACCCTGCATGTAGGCGTCTTGATTCTGCACCACCCCAATCTGCAAAGGGGTCTCTGGATCAAAAACGCGCCGTATTTTCTCCCGTGGATCCCCAAGAAAAACCTTGATCAGTTCGTTTTCAGGAAAATTAAGGTTCTCAATGGTGTGAGTTCCCAAAAATCCATCCTGGACATTCATCATGGGGGTGAAGGCCTCTTCCGAGGCCCGCCGAGCAATCAGACACAAATCGGCAGAAGCTTGAACGCTGTGTCCAAAAAGGATTCCCCATCCACAATCGGCCACACCCATGACATCGTCATGACCGGCATGAACGTTCAAGGCCTGGGATGTCAAGGCGCGGGCTCCCACGTTGAGTACCTGGGGCAACCGTTTGCCTGAGCTGGTGTATAACACCTCCTTCATGAGGATCAATCCCTGCCCAGAGGTGAAATTGGTCACACGCCCCCCTGCCAAGGCAAATCCTTCACAAGCCGAGGCAGAAGAGTGTTCGGATTCCAGTTCCATCCAGACAAGTGGGGTATCCCAGACATTCTTTGCACCATTGGCCACCGCCACCTGATACAATTGGCCCATAATCGTGGACGAAGTAATCGGGTAGGCGGCCGCCCCATCCGTAGCCCGGGTCTCGACATAGGCCACCACATCGGAGCCGTCACCGGTTCCGGGTCTGCCCGGATAGGGGAATGCCCCCTCTGATTGGGCTGTTTCTACACTCATTCAGACGCCCTCCAAGGGTTGAGGTTCCATACGCGACGCTAACTACTTGACCGGTGATGAAAAATATTTATCCACCACTCTCCGGTTGACGCATCATCGGAACCGATTATATTGCACTGCAAAAAAACATTCAAGGTCCAACACCATCATTCAAACTTTTTTGCCGAAAATCCCTCCGCCCAGCCATGGCCTGATACAAAGTGGATTCATCCAGGTATTCCAGTTCTCCGCCCATGGGCATGCCATAAGCCAAACGGGTCACCCTAGGCACCAAGGGTTCCGCCAATTGCGCCACAAAGTGGGCTGTTGCCTCCCCTTCCACAGTCGGGTTGGTAGCCACGATCAATTCTATGACTGAACCCTGTATCAAACGGGACTCCAGGGCCGCCAGATGGAGTTCATCGGGACCGATACCATCCAGAGGACTCAAGCGGCCACCAAGAACATGATAACGTCCGGTAAACAAACCAGCCTTTTCCATGGCCATCAGATCGGAAGGCTCTTCCACGACACAGATTCGGGCATCATCCCGCCGAGGGTCTGCACAAATCCAACACTTTTCGTCCTCAGCCAAGTTAAAACAGACTTCGCAATGACGAATCGAATCCCGCAACCCCTCCAGTGCCATAATGAGTTCTTGTGTCGCCTCTTTTCCGTGACGAAGCAGATGATACACCATGCGCCGCGCACTTTTCGGACCTACTCCTGGAAAACGGGACAAGACAATCACCAACCGTTCCAACGACGGCAAACCCTTCACGCCATTCTCTCCAGGTTAATTCTGATCCATACGCATTTTAAAATGGAAGGTTCAATCCAGGAATTTTAAGACCGCCGGTGAGTTGGGCCAAGTTTTTATTGCTGACATCCTGCACCTTTCTCTGGGCGTCGTTGAAGGCGGAAACCACGAGATCCTCCAACATTTCAATGTCATCGGCTGTGACGACAGACGGGTCGATCTTGACCTGCATCACCTCTTGTTTCCCATTCATCACCACCTGCACCATGCCTCCTCCAGATTGACCAGTCACGACTGTGGCCGCCAACTCCTCCTGCATTTTGGCCATTTTGCCTTGCATGGCCTGAGCCTGTTTCATGATGTCGCCGATATTCTTCACACCCATCTCTCCTTCTCGTTCAACGATTTGGACCACCCAAGCCACTCAAAGGTTCCACAGCAATCAACTTTGCCGCAAAACATTTCATCAGTTGTTGCACTTCGGGACGTTCATTCACTTCCCCTTCGAGTCGCAGGCGATACTCTTTGTCCAGCCGTTCCGTATGTTCTTGCAGCGATTCTGGTCTGGAACCGGCAGATGCGGGTTCTACAACAACTCGAACCGCCGTCATCCCTTGTCCCTGCAAAAAATCGGTCACCAAGGTACGCATGCGCTCTGGTGTACCAAAACAGTCATCGACAAATCTTAACCGCAAGGAGGTCAGCCCCCCTTCTGGCGATGTTCCAAAATCGAGACAAACCACCTGTCCGCGTATCTTGCGACCCACTTCCGGGGCCTGTTCGCTGGCAAAGGATACCAGTTGATCCCAGGAAGTCAATGATTTGAGTGACGAAGAGAGCGTTATGGGCAAAGGCGATGGAGGGAGAGCGACCGATTTGCTCGTCACAACCACAGAACCGCTCGTGGAGGTCACCCCTCCTCCCGTAATGCGTCCAACAGGTGTCATCGGTCCAGAACCGGAACCAAGGGCCGCGATCAATTTATCGAGTTCTGGAATTGGTCTGAGATAAGCCGCACGCAACAACAGCATTTCTAAGGCCTGACTCGGTTGATCCGCCAGTTTAATCTCCCCCTCTCCCTTAAGCAGGGTCTGATAGACCATTTGCAAATGTTCCAAAGAAGGACCATCTCCCAATTGAATGGTCGTCACCCGTGTTCGCGTCCGTTGATGAACCTGATTCAACAGGTCTCGAACCAAAGCAGCCGGTTCCACGCCCCCTGCATGAAACTGTTCCACAGAGGTCAGTACTTCCGGGCCTTGTCCAGTCAACACCTGATCGAGCAAGCGGGTGACGGCTTCTTGATCGGTCAACCCAAGCAGGGTATGAACCGCTTCGTAGCGCACCTCCCCATTGCCATGGGCAATCACCTGATCCAGCAAGGAAAGCCCATCCCGAACCGAACCATCCGCCGCCCGCACCACCGCTTGCAGACCCAAGGCATCCCAGGGGATTTGGTCATTATTCAGAATGGTTTCTAAATGTTTGGTCAGAGTGAGTGCGGTGACCCGTTTCAAGTCATGACGTTGGCACCGGCTCAAAATGGTCGCTGGAATCTTACGCGGTTCAGTGGTGGCAAAAATAAATTTGACATGCGCAGGCGGCTCTTCCAAAGTCTTCAGCAAGGCATTGAAAGACTGGGTAGAGAGCATATGAATTTCGTCTAAAATAAACACCTTGAAGGGAGAAGAGGCCGGGGCATAGGGAGCCAGTTCCAGCAACTCACGCATCTGTTCCACTTTGGTGCGAGAGGCGGCATCAATTTCCATCACGTCGGGATGAGAACCCGCAATGACCTCCTGGCAAGAGGCGCAAGTACCACAAGGTTCTGGGGTCTGGGTCGTTTGACAATTGAGACGCATGGCCAAAATTCGCGCCAAGGTGGTTTTACCCACCCCACGTGTCCCAGAAAACAGAAAGGCATGTGGCACCCGTCCACTAGCCAAACCATTTTTCAACGCCTGAACAACGTGTTGTTGTCCAATCAGGGCCTCAAAGCTCCTGGGGCGACAGCGACGCGCCAAAACGACGTATGATGACATGAGATGGAATCATCCAAAGATGGGGTGTATGGCATGATTTTTAAGGGCGGCTCCAGTCAGGTGGCATACGGCACACAAAAGATCCCGCTGCCGCTGCTACCTTCCGGTCCTGACGGGGTTCACGGGTTTTTGTTGCGTATAACCTGACCATCAACGCCGCCCACATAAACAAAGCGGGAATCCAAAAATTTTTTAAATGGAAAAAAGAGTATACTCGATTCGTGGATCATAGTCGAGTAAAAAAAATCACACCCCAATGCAAAGGCCCCGATCAAAGGAGGCGTTTCACCGCCTCCTTTGATCGGCATTACCACTCGATCTTATCGATATTGCTAAACGTGATCACTTCTTTAGTTTCAAAAGTAATCGTTCCAGAAGCATCATGCAGGTCGTGGAGTAGGGCCGAATCACTCAACTCTGTCAATAATCCAGTCTTGTTAGCAATTTTCACGGTCCATCCACCCTCTTCTCCCGCATCAATGGCATCTTTATAGGTACTCAGATCAATGGTGTCAGTCCAACTAGCACCAAAACTACCATCAACCGTCGCTTTTGAAGAGGAGCCAAAAATAAACAGATCGTTACCAGCTCCTCCAATCATTTTATCAAGGCCTCCAGAGCTATTGAAGATATCATCTCCATTATCTCCGTATATTAAATCATTACCATCACCACCTGAAAGAGTGTCGTTACCATCACCTCCTGAAAGTGTGTCATCTTCAGATCCACCGTTCAAGAAATCATCGCCTGTCCCGCCACTCAAGAAATCTTTACCCGCATCACCATACAAGGTGTCATTACCAGCATCACCATATAAAATGTCATTGCCATCGCCACCTTGTAAGAGATCATTGCCATCGCCACCATTCATTCTGTCGATACCAATGCCACCATCCAAGGTGTCATTGCCAGCATCCCCCTTCACCGTATCATCACCATCACCACCATAAATTTGGTCGTCACCGATTCCACCACTCAGGATGTCATTGCCAGCGTCACCATTCATAATGTCTGCGCCATCAACACCATACATTCTGTCGTCACCGACACCACCATTCAAGATATCATTGCCAATGCCACCATTCAAAGCGTCATTGCCAGCATCACCATTCAAGAGATCATTGCCAGCATCACCATTCAAAGAATCGTTATCATCACCACCAAATAATTGATCATCGCCAACTCCACCTCGCAAGGTGTCCAACCCCACATCCCCATACAAGGTGTCGTTGCCAGCATCTCCATACAAGAGATCACTGCCAGCATCACCATGCAAGATATCATTACCATCGCCGCCATACATTTTATCGATGCCCAAGCCACCATTCAAAGTGTCATTGCCAGCATCCCCCCGCATCGTGTCGCTACCATCACCACCAAACAAATTATCCTCGCCTGATCCACCATTTAAAGTGTCATTGCCAGCATCACCATACAGAGTGTCATTACCGGCCTCACCATACAGGATGTCATTACCGGCCTCACCATAGAGGGTGTCGTTACGAGCATCACCTTTCAAAATATCACTGCCAAGTCCGCCATATTTCGGCATGGCCAGTTCCGTCGGTGTTGATGGTGATGTCGCAGTCGTTGGGGTCGTTAGAGACGTCACTGTCGTCAGTGAGGTCGGACTTGTCAACGAGGTCGGACTCGTCAGCGAGGTCGGACTCGTCAGCGAGGTCGGACTCGTCAGCGAGGTCGGACTCGTCAACGAGGTCGGACTTGTCAGCGAGGGCGGAGATCTCGGTGAGGGCGGGAGCGTCAACGAGAACA
>JADFYY010000060.1 GCA_015232825.1 Magnetococcales bacterium | reverse complement strand
TAAAAAAAGCAAATGCATCTCTTGAGCGTGCGGTGGTGGAGAAGGGTGTCGATTCAAGTTCCTTCATAGGTCGCGGCGAGTGGTCAGTTCATCTAGGTTCGTCTTGAACACGCTGGACATGGTTTTAGCCTGCACTTCGACTTGTTCTTCTGTGAACCCGACCGCTCAGTTCTTTGATATAGGCATGGGTGTCAAACGTCATTGTTGTCACTGCTTATCTCCTTTACCATCTCACCAACGCCGATCCCCAGGTAAATCCGCCGCCAAAGGCGGCCATCAACACCAAGTGGTCGGGTTGGATCAGACCGGAGCGTGCCACTTCATCGAGTGCTAAGGGTACGCTGGCCGCCGAAGTGTTGCCATGACGGTCCACAGTCACAGCCACCCGTTCCATGGGCATGCCCAACCGTTTGGCCGTGCTTTGAATGATGCGAATGTTGGCTTGATGCGGCACCAACCAATCAATCTGTTCTTTGGTCAGGCCATTGGCATCCAAGGCCTCGTCTACACACCCTTCTAGTGCCTTGACCGCCTGCTTGAATACCTCGTTGCCATGCATCCGAATGGTGCCGATGCCCCCTTCACTGGGACCGCCACGGGATACGCCTCCATGGGTGTATAATAAATCAACATGCGCACCATCCGCATGCAGATGGGTAGAGAGAATGCCCCGTTTGCCTCCGTGATCGGCTTCCAATACCACTGCTCCCGCACCATCGCCAAACAAAATGCAGGTTCCTCGGTCGCTCCAATCCAGAATCCGTGAGAGGGTTTCGGCCCCGATCACCAATACCCGCCGACAAGCCCCAGTGCGAATGAATTGATCCGCTACAGATAAGGCGTAAATGAACCCTGAACAGACGGCTTGAATGTCAAACGCTGGCGTGCGATTTAAATGCGCTCCCAGCTTGTGTTGCACAATGGAGGCCGTCGAGGGAAAAATCAGGTCTGGGGTGGTCGTGGCCGTTAAAATGAGGTCAAGATCATGCACAGAGACTCCCGCAGCCATGAGGGCATTTTTTCCAGCGGCAACCGCCAGATCCGAGGTGAATTCACCCTCTGCGGCAATCCGTCGCTCGATAATGCCCGTGCGGGAGCGTATCCATTCGTCGGAGGTGTTGACCTTTTGCGCCAGTTCGTGATTGGTGAGTCGTTTTTGGGGAAGGTAAGAACCCGTTCCGGTGATGCGGGCACTGGGCATTGACATGATTCAATTCACCTGTTCAAACTCTCGTTGACAGCAAGGGCCGAAGCTTCTTGCTGGATCTTTTCGTTGACACGATTCGCAGCCAAACCAACCGCAACCCGAATGGCTTGGCTGAAGGCATAGGCATCTGCGGAGCCGTGACTTTTGACCACGATCCCGTTGAGTCCCAACAATATGGCCCCGTTGTATTTGCGTGGATCCACACGAGAACGAAAGGATTTCATGGCAGGTTTGGCTGCCAGATAGCCAATCTTAGTCCAAATGGATTCGGAAAAAGCCTCGCGCAAAAACTGCGTCAGCATGCGAGCCATCCCCTCCATGGTCTTGAGGCTGACATTGCCCACAAAACCATCGCAAACCACCACATCCACCCCACCGGTAAAGATATCCGATGCCTCCACATTGCCAAGAAATCCCGCATCTCCAGACTTTTTCAGCCGCTCACCCGCTTCCTTGACGATTTCATTCCCCTTGATCTCCTCTTCGCCAATATTGAGCAAGCCAATGCGTGGGGTTTTTAGTCCTAGAACCGCTGTGGCGTATACCTTGCCCATCAAGGCGAACTGGCATAAATGGTCAGCAGTGCAATCCACATTCGCCCCCACATCCAGCATCAAGGTTTGGCCCTTGATGGAGGGTGTGATGGCCGCAATGGCCGGTCGATCTACCCCAGGAAGGGTTTTTAGGACATACCGCGCCGTGGCCATAAGGGCACCGGTGTTGCCAGATGAGACAAAGGCTCCCACCTCCCCAGATTTGACCATGTTGGCTCCCACCCGCATGGAAGAGTCCTTTTTGGTTCTCAAGGCCACAGAGGGCTTTTCGGACATGCCGACAACTTGGCTGGCCGGATGAATGCGGAAGCGATTTTTGTCCGCACCGATCCTAGCCAACTCAGCTTCGATGACATCAACCTGTCCGACCAAAATAAACTCGATTTCAGGATGATTGCTCGAAGCCAAGATCGCACCCTCAATGGGGGCTACGGGAGCATGATCCCCCCCCATGGCATCCAAGGCGATTTTAATAGTCATGGTTAGATGACTTTATTGTGTTTAATAATGGCAGTTATTCTTTAATTGCCATCACTTCCTTGCCTTTGTACCAACCACAGTGTGGGCAAACCCGATGGGGGGGGCGATGCTCTTGGCAATTGGGGCAAAGAGAGAAGGGTGGGGCCTCAAGGGCGTTGTGCGAACGGCGACTGCCGCCACGTGAGGAGGATATTTTTTTCTTTGGAACGGCCATGGGTGATCTCCTTCATCTGATGAGTCATTTAATAAGATTGCAATTTTTTTAATACTGCAAATGGACCCGTTGGTGTTGCCTTGCGGCAACTGCAAGGTGCGCGATTGAGGTCTGCCCCGCATCCGGCACACAGCCCGGCACACCCGGAGACGCAAATCGGGTTCATGGGCAGGGCAAGCAACAACTCTTCTTCGACGAGATGTTTGAGCTTAAGCATCCCGTCTGGAATAAATACCACGTCTTCTTCAAACTGCCATCGTTTGTTTTTGATGGCGGGATCCTTGCCAGGGGCATAAAAGGCGTCAATCTCTGCGTCTATGGGCAGATTGAATTCAATTAGGCAGCGGGAACAGGCCAACCGGATGTTTCCCCGGCATTCTCCCTGAACACGCACCCGTAATTTCTCCTCCTGCCAGATCGGACTGGCGACAACTTGAACCTCAACCGGCTCTTCAACCACTCCAACAGTGGCAAGTTCTTGTAAGGCGGCAGGCGGCATCATTCCGTGAGCCGTCCACATCGCGGAACGAGTAGATAAGGTGGCCAGTTCTAAGGTAACGCCGCTCAAGTCGCGGAGAGACGGTTCCAAACTCTCTTCTGGAATGGCAATATTCACCCTTTTTATCCCCGTACCCAATACACCACCAGCAACCCGATCATCATGAGGACAAATCCAGTGCGTCGCAACATGGCATCTGGCAAAATTACGATTTGGGCAACCCAAAAACGCATCCGTTCAGGAGAGAGAAAATAGGGCATCCCTTCCAAAATTAACACCAAACCCAAAGCACTCAAGAAGTCCTTCATGGGACTTCTCCTTATCGCGACACTGGAGTCGGACCCTGAAGATAACGGAAAAAGCCCGATGGTTCCATGACAATGGTGGCTGAATCCTTTACAAAAGCCTTGTCATAGGCCTCCAGAGTGCGAGTGAATTCAAAAAAGCCAGGATCTTGACGATAGGCATCGGCATAGACTTTGGTCGCTTCTGCATCGCCAGCACCCCGGATCTCCTGGGCACTCTTGTAGGCTTCGGCCAACAGAACCTCACGCTCGCGGGCTGCTTTGGAACGGGTTTTGACCGCTTCTTCTTCACCCTCAGCCCGATATTGTTTGGCTTGCCGTTCGCGTTCGGTCTGCATCCGTCTGAAGACCGCTTTGGAGTTTTCCGCCGGAAGATCGGTGCGCTTGATCCTGACGTCAACGATCTCGATGCCATATTTGGTGGACTGAAGATTGGCTTGTTCGCGAATGCGGGTTGATAGATCGGCGCGGGATCCTGAAACGATTTCCATCATCGTGAATTGTCCAAGCACCTCACGGAGATTGGAATAGACAATGTCGTTCAAACGATCTGCCGCCCCGTTTTCGTCACGCACGGTTTGATAGAATTTCAAAGGATCCACGACCCGCCAGCGGGTGTAGCTGTCCACCTTGAGATTTTTCTTGTCCTCAGAAAGAATTTCTTGCGGTTCTTGGTCGAATTCGAGCAGACGTTTGTCAAAAAAATGCACTTCTTGAATAAATGGGATTTTGAAGTGCAATCCCGGTTCACTGATGGCCGGTTCCATCGGTTTGCCAAGCTGGACAACCAAGGCTTGTCGCCACTGAGCAAGGGTGTAAACCCCTTGAGAAAGGGTGATCAAAATGGCAAGACCCAGCAGAACCAGACCTAAAGAGAGGTTTTTATTCATGGATTGTCTCCTTTAGGGGAAGCTTCGCTACGGCCACTTTTGACAGCTCCACTATTCCCAAGAGGAAGATAGGGGAGAAGATTGTGGCTAGTCTGCGGCGATAGAAGTACCTTGTTCATGCGACTGGTGATCTCTTCCATGGATTCCAGATAAAGACGGGTCTCCGTGACCTGTTTGGATTTTTCATACTCTTTCAGCAAGGCCAGAAAACGGTGAACATCCCCTTGCGCACGGGTCACTTTGGCGGTCCGATAGGCTTCGGCCTCTTGAATCTGTTTGGCGGCTTCGCCTTTGGCCTTGGGGAGGATATCGTTGGCATACCCTTGGGCTTCGTTTACGGCTCGTTCACGGTCTTCTCTCGCACTGGCCACGTCCTTGAAGGCATGGACCACTTCTGGTGGGGGTGAGACCTTCTGCAATTGAACTGTAACGATGAGAATGCCGCTGTTATAGCTGTCCAGAATTTTTTGCATGGTGTTCTTGGCATCGGCCTGGATTTTCTCTTTGCCGGCTGTCAAGGCACTGTCGATTTCGTTACGACCAATCACCTGTCGGATGGTGGATTCTGCGGCATCTCGTACTGTTTTATGACGGTCCGAGGTGGGGTTGCGGAGATTGAATAGAAAATTGGCCGCCCCATTATCCTTGATGCGGTATTGAACGCTCATATCGATGTCAATGATGTTTTCGTCCCCGGTGAGCATGAGGGATTCACCGGGTACGTCGATGTCATCGCCGCTGGCGCGTCCTTCGGTACGGGAGCGGGAGCGGTAGCCAATTTCGATTCGTTCTACCTTGGTGACTTTGGGCAGCAGAACCGTGGCAATGGGATAGGGGAGTCGCCAATGGGGGCCTGGTCCTGTGGTCTCCACATGACGGCCAAAACGGAGAACTACGCCGTTTTCATCCGGTCCCACGACATAAATACCGGTGGCCATCCAGATGGCTAGGGCAATCACAAGCAGGATTGGCCAAATTTTTCCAACAGGGGCCGAGGTGTTGAATCGGTCCTTGAGGGACTGGAGAATTTGGTCAATATCTGGTGGTTGAGCTTGGGATCCTCCTCCTTGACCCCATGGACCTTGTCCACCATTGTCATTCCACGCCATGGCTGCACTCCTTATTGTGAGTCTTTGTGCCAGTCATTGCCCATTGTCCATCTAAAGAAAGGGGTAGACTTGGGCTGCTGGTTAAACCGCTCATTTTCTATCAGTTTGGTTTCAGAGTAAAGGCATTATTTTGCAAATCAAGGAAGTGGCCTGATTATATCAATCCCTCAACACCGACTTACCCAGACGCACAAAGGGGGGACGTACTGCGCGGGCGTTGAGCATACGACCCCGGACATCCACCTGACACCCACTTCCCGGTTTCAGACTGGATTCGACAATGGCCAGAGCAATCCCCCGTTCCAAAGAGGGTGAATAGCCACCACTGGTGATCTCTCCCACGGGTTTTCCTTGGAAATAAACTACTTGATGATCCCGTAACACCCCTTTTTCCTCTAGGATCAAGCCACACCGTTTTTTTAAGTTGTGGCTGTCACGCATGGGTTCCAGGGCATGCCGACCGATAAAATTTCGTTTGACCGGCTCCCAAGAGAGGGTCCAACCCAAGCCGCACTCCAATGGATTGCTCTTGTCGTGAATATCGCGTCCATAAAGGCTCATGCCAGCCTCAAGACGCAAGGTGTCGCGCGCCCCCAGTCCTGATGGCATAACCCCGTCGTGCAACAGACGATCCCAGAGCGAACCCGCTTGTTGGAGCGGAACCATCAATTCAAAACCGTCTTCACCCGTATAACCGGAACGGGCAATGCGCCATCCATCTTGCTCTAGAATATGAAACGATGGCAACGCCTCCATGGGTTTGGCCATGGCCGGGGGCAATACCGAGGTCAGGTGTGAGACGGATTTTGGCCCTTGCACCGCTAGAATGGCCAAGTCAGTCCGTTCGGTGACCGTCACCTGATGGGCTAAGGCGTGGATGCGAATCCAGGCCACATCCTTTTCTCGATTGCCAGCGTTGATGACCAGGACAAACCGCTTGGCATTTACACGGTAGACAATCAGGTCGTCGGTGATTCCACCCTGTTCATTGAGCAATAATCCGTAGCGTCCCCCACCATCCACCAGTGGGGCGATATCGCAGGAGAGGAGCCATTGTAACAACCCGATCACATCCCCGCCGGTCAGATCCACGACCCCCATGTGGGAGACATCAAAGATTCCGCATCCATTGCGTACCGTGAGATGTTCGCGCAGTTGTGAGCCATAATGCAGGGGCATTTCCCAACCTGCAAAGGGGGCCATGTTGGCTCTGAGTCCAATGTGTCGGTCATGTAGGATGGTCTTATGCATTTTTTAGTACCTCATCTAAATGTTTTAATTGTCTTAATAAGGATTCCAATTCAGTGAATGGCACCATGTTGGGTCCATCGCACGGGGCCTGATCTGGATCGGGGTGAGTTTCGATAAAAATCGCGGCCACGCCTACAGCCACCGCAGCACGGGCCAAAGGAGCCACAAAACGGCGTTCACCACCGGACGCGCTTCCCAGACCGCCCGGTCGTTGTACCGAATGGGTGGCATCGAAGACCACAGGAAAGCCGTTGGCGGCAAGAATCACCAGACTGCGCATGTCCACCACCAAATCGCCATAACCGAATGCATAACCCCGTTCACAAACCAGGATATTCTCATTGCCCGTGGCCACCGCTTTCTCGACCACGCGGGCCATGTCTGTGGGGGCCAGAAATTGTCCCTTTTTGATGTTGACTGGACGACCGGTTTTGGCAGCACTTTGAATAAGATCGGTCTGTCGGCACAAAAAGGCCGGGGTCTGGAGCATATCCGCCACTTGGGCCACGGCCTCGGCTTGGGCCGGGGTGTGAATGTCGGTGACCACTGGAATGGCCAACTCTTTTTTGACCTCCTCCAGGATTTTCAACCCCTCTTCCAGACCGGGTCCACGAAAGCCGCTCAAGGAGGTCCGGTTGGCTTTGTCAAAGGAGGCCTTATAGATCAAAGGCACTCCCACCCGTGTGGCGATGGTGTGAATGGTTCGGGCCGTGGTCAGGGCGAATTCCCGTTGGGTGTGAAAATTCTCCCCTTCCAGGACGCATGGACCTGCCAGCAGGGTCAGGGGGTGATGATTGCCAATGAGTAGAGAATCCACGGCAACACGACGTTGGGCTGTTTCCACGGTTTGATTATCCCCGCTTGCCAGATAAGGCCGCTTTGATAAAGGCCGCAAACAAAGGATGAGGCGTGCGCGGTCTGGATTTGAACTCTGGGTGATACTGACAGGCCACAAAAAATGGGTGGTCTGGGACTTCAACCACTTCCACCAAGTCACCGTCTGGGCTGGTACCTGAGATGATCAGTCCGGCCTTTTGCAGTTTTTCGCGATAGTTGTTGTTGAATTCATAGCGGTGGCGATGGCGTTCAGCAATCGTCAGGGTGCCATAGGCCTTGGCTGCATGACTGCCGGGGGTTAAAACACACGGATAGGATCCCAGACGCATGGTGCCGCCTTTGTCCATTTCCACGTCACGGCGTTGAATTTCTTGTTCGGTTTTCCATTCGGTCAGCAGGGCGATTACTGGGTCAGAGGTCTGTCCTGAAAATTCTGAGGAGTTGGCTTGAGTTATTCCGGCTACGTTACGGGCATACTCGACCACTGCCATTTGCATCCCCAGACAGATGCCGAAATAGGGGATTTTGTTTTCTCGCGCATATTGAACCGCACGAATTTTGCCTTCTGCTCCCCGTTCGCCAAAACCGCCGGGCACCAGGATGCCATCCACCCCATCCAACAGGGCGTCTGGGTCTTCACTGAACAACTCATCGGCATTCACCCAACGCAGCGAGACGCGGCAATCGTTGGCAATGCCACCATGGTTGAGGGCCTCGATCAGGGACTTATAAGCATCTTTGAGTTCCACATATT
This sequence comes from Magnetococcales bacterium, assembly GCA_015232825.1. GTDB lineage: Bacteria > Pseudomonadota > Magnetococcia > Magnetococcales > Magnetaquicoccaceae > Magnetaquiglobus. Next base: position 8,197 of record JADFYY010000060.1, on the reverse strand, counting down.
TACCCACAATGCCGATGGTGGTTTTGTGGGTGGGGGAGACGGTTTTTTCCAAGACCGCTTCCCATTCGTCCATGCTATGTTCAGAGCCGCGCAGATTTAAGAATTGTAAGGCCTTGCGGGCGAATCCTTCCAGATGCAGGGCAAAGGGAACCCGATAGATGGTGTCTTGATCTTGGCAACAGATGACGGCATCTGGGTCTACGTTGCAGAATAGGGCGATTTTTTTGCGGACGCTGGCATGGATTTCCCGATCCGAGCGGCAGACTAGGATATCGGGTTGGATGCCAATGGCGCGTAATTCCTTGACTGAATGTTGGGTTGGTTTGGTTTTTAATTCGCCAGAGGTGGGAATATAGGGCAACAAGGTTAGATGGATAAACAGGGTGTTGTCGCGTCCCAGATCAATGCGCAACTGGCGAATGGCCTCCAGAAAGGGGAGGGATTCGATGTCACCGACGGTTCCGCCGATTTCGATGAGGGCGATGGAGGCGTCCCCGGCCACATTGAGAACCGCTTCTTTAATGGCATCGGTGATATGGGGAATCACCTGCACGGTGGAGCCTAAATAATCCCCGCGTCGTTCCTTGCGAATGACTTGTTGATAGATGCGTCCAGTGGTGAAATTGTTGGATTGACTCATGGAGATGTCGAGAAACCGTTCGTAATGGCCTAAATCCAGATCGGTTTCGGCCCCGTCATCGGTGACGAACACCTCGCCATGTTGGAACGGACTCATGGTTCCTGGATCCACGTTGATATAGGGATCCAGTTTCAGAATGGTGACAGAGTGTCCCCGCGCTTGCAACAGACATCCCAAGGAAGCCGCCGCCAGACCTTTGCCTAGGGAGGAGACCACGCCGCCGGTCACAAAAATGAATTTTGCCATGATGTTTGGTTTCTTTATGCTTGGTGTGAACGACGTGGGACGCGCTTTGACAAGGTTCCCCTCCAAATTCAATTTTTATTTATACCAGATCAGGGAGGGGATGCACAATTCGTAACTGTGGGGTGTTGCCGTGTTTTGTAAAGTTTGTTTGAGGTGGGTGTGGGTGTTGCTGAAAAGATCCAAACGGTATGTTATAAACCATTTCTTAATGGGAATGATTGTGATATCATATTAACCTTTGTTAGTTAGGTGAATTTTTAGTCCGAGACGCCAACCGATGAATTGGGAGGAAAATGATCGACAAACATCTGGTCGTTATCGGCGGCAACTCCTTTGAGGGCCTCAAGAGGCTCAACGAATATGGTGCCGAGTATTGGAGTGCCCGCGAGTTGCAGCTTTTGCTTGGGTATGCCCAGTGGAGGCGTTTCGAGCAGGCCATTGAGCGCGCCATACTTTCGTGCCGCGAATCGAGGAATGAGCCGGACCACCATTTTGCCAACGCCGGCAAAATGGTCGAGTTGGGGTCAGGGAGTACGCGGGAGGTGCCCGATTTTCACCTTTCCCGTTTTGCCTGCTACCTCATTGCCCAGAATGGTGACCCGCGCAAACCGGAAATTGCCCAGGCGCAAAAGTATTTTGCTGTGCAGACGCGCCGCCAGGAGTTGTCCGACCGTTTGTCCGCCGATGTGGAACGATTGGAGTTGCGTAGGCAAACTGCCGAAGAGTTCAAGGCACTCTCCCACGCCGCGCAACAGGCCGGGGTGCAGAACCGGATGTTCGGTGTTTTTCATGACGCAGGCTACAAGGGACTTTACGGAGGCTTGGGCCGGGACTCCATCAAGGAAAAGAAAGGCATCCCAGAGAAGGACAATCTGATGGACCGGATGAATGCCACCGAACTGGCTGCCAATCAGTTTCGTATGACCCAGACTCGGGACAAATTGGCGCAGGAAGCCGTTCGGGATCAACAGCAAGCCATTTGTACCCATGAGCAGGTCGGAAGAGAGGTGCGGGAGGCGATTCGGCGTATCGGCGGCAATCCACCGGAGCTGATTCCCCCTGCAGAGCATATCAAAGAGGTTGAAAAACGGGTCAAGCAGACCACGCCAAAGTTGGAATTGGAGGATCGGCACGCGACTGGACTGTTGGGAGACAAGAGAGAAAAGAAATGACCACCAAGCAAAAACTCGAACTCACCTGGATTGGCAAAGAGAACCGCCCTAGTCTGGAGCCGCGCATTTTGTTGGAAGATAAAACACAGTCATACCATGCCCAGAACCGGATAACGGATCATGATATATTCGATAATAGATTGATCTTTGGAGATAACTTGCTGGCGTTGAAAGCGTTGGAGCAGGAATTTACGGGTAAGGTAAGGTGCATCACAATTGATCCACCATACAATACAGGGTCTGCATTTTCTCATTATGATGATGGAGTTGAACATTCATTGTGGCTTTCCTTGATGCGTGATCGCATCGAAATGCTTTGGAAGTTATTAGCAAAAGATGGATCTCTTTGGATTACAATCGACGACACAGAAAGTCATTATCTAAAGGTGTTGTGTGATGAGATTTTTGGTCGTACAAATTTCGTGTGTAATGTTGTATGGGAGAAAAAATATTCCCCACAGCCAAATGCAATTTGGCTGTCATGATCATATCCTTGTTTACGCTAAAGATAAGGCGATATGGCGTCCTGATCCTTTACCTCGTACTGATGCGATGGATCAACGATACAAGAATCCAGACAACGACCCGCGAGGTTTCTGGAAGCCTGCAGATTTTACAATCAGCTTAACAGGTGGACAAAGAGGTGCGCAGTTTGCGAGGACTGGGGAATCATCAAATATCTATGAGATAATAACTCCTTCTGGGAGAAAACTTTTGCCTGCTAAGGGGCGATGTTGGGGAGCATCCCCTCAACGATTTGCAGAACTTGTCAAGGACAATAGAATATGGTTCGGCAAAGATGGCGTAAATGTACCCGCTTTAAAAAAATTTCTTACAGAGGTCCAAAATAAGAATGTTGCCAAAACAATTTGGTTTCGCTCTGATGTTAGTGATAACCAGGATGCAAAACGGGAGGTAACTGCCTTCAATTCTGATGATATTTTCGCAACCCCTAAACCGGAACGTTTGCTGCATAGAATTCTTGAATTGGCTAGTCGTCCAGGTGATCTTGTCCTCGACTCCTTCGCCGGTTCTGGTACGACAGGCGCGGTAGCACATAAGATGGGCCGTCGCTGGATTATGGTTGAGTTAGGAGATCATTGCCATACCCACATCATTCCTAGACTCAAAAAGGTCATTGATGGCGAGGATAAAGGTGGCATCACAGAAGCGGTCGGCTGGAAAGGTGGCGGCGGATTCCGTTATTTTCGTATCGCACCATCCTTACTGGAAAAAGACAAATACGGGCAGTGGATTATCAGCAAAGAATACAATGCTGCCATGCTGTCCGAGGCTCTGTGCAAACTGGAGGGGTTCATCTATGCACCTAGCGATGCCATTTATTGGCAACAAGGCCGTTCTACTGAGCGTGATTTTCTCTATGCCACTACCCAGACTCTAGGGGTTGAACAACTTGACGCTTTGAGCGATGAGGTGGGGCCTGAACGCTCCCTGCTGGTGCTGTGTTCCGCTTTTCGTGGTCAGGTGGATCGTTGGCAGAACTTGACAGTCAAAAAGATCCCCAAGGCTATCCTTGCCCGATGCGAATGGGGCCACGACGACTACAGCCTCAAGGTGGAAAACTTACCGAAGGTTCTTGACCCCCCCCGGAAGATGCGGCAACTCACCATGGATATCGATGGAGATGATGTATGAATCGCCATGTCAACGACATCTCCGGTCGTTTGAGTCTGCGACCACCTCAACGCCGTTCCCTTGAAATCCTTGACCGGATCACTAAAATTGCGCCGCTAGGGAAACAGACTGATTTGGTCGCTATGTTGACCGCCATCCGTAGCGAGTTTCCTACCGTCAGCGATTTCGAGCGAGAATTCCCCTCCCTCTGTTTTGCCTTGGCTACCGGTGTAGGCAAAACGCGATTGATGGGTGCTTTTATAAGCTATTTGCACTTGGCGCACGGATTGAATAATTTTTTTGTTTTGGCTCCCAATCTGACCATCTACAATAAACTAATCACTGATTTTACCCCCAACACCCCCAAGTACGTTTTTAAGGGTATTTCCGAATTTGCCCAGGAGGCTCCAGAAATCATAACAGGTGAGGACTATCAATCGGCAAAGGGAACTTTATACGATGAACAGCTTGGGCGGTGTAAAATTAACATCTTCAACATCGCCAAGATCAATTCCGAAGTGCGGGGAGGCAAAGCCCCGCGCATCAAGCGACTTTCGGAATACATCGGCGAGAGCTATTTTGATTATTTGGCTGGCCTGGATGATTTGGTATTGATCATGGACGAGTCGCACCGCTATCGGGCCTCTGCCGGGGTAAGGGCCATCAACGATTTGAAACCAGTGCTGGGGTTGGAGTTGACCGCCACGCCATTTGTGGAGACTAGCAAAGGGCCACTACCTTTCAAGAATGTCATTCTGGATTATCCCCTTGGTCGAGCCATGGCCGACGGTTTTGTTAAGGAACCGGCGGTGGTTACTCGCAAAGATTTCAACCCGGCTGGTATGACCCAAGAAGAATTGGAACGGTTAAAGTTGGAGGATGGAGTCCGACTGCATGAAAGCGTCAAGGTGGAACTTGAGACCTATGCTCGTGAAACCAACAACATTATCATTAAGCCCTTCTTACTGGTCATTGCCCGTGACACAACTCATGCCAGCCAATTGACACAACTCATCCAATCAGAGGAGTTCTTCAACGGGCGTTACCGAGAAAAAGTTATTCAGGTGGACTCCAGTCGGACTGGTGCGGAAGAAGATGAAATGGTTCAACGCCTGCTTAAAGTTGAACATACCGAAGAGCCGACCGAAATCGTCATCCACGTCAATATGCTCAAGGAAGGATGGGACGTTACTAATCTTTATACGATTGTTCCATTACGGGCCGCCAACGCCCGTATTCTCATCGAACAATCCATCGGGAGGGGCTTGCGTCTTCCTTATGGCCGACGCACTGGCGTAACCGCTGTGGATCGGTTGAATATCATTGCTCATGACAGGTTTCAGGAGATTCTCAACGAGGCCAACCAACCCGATTCAACTATCCGTCTACAGCAGGTGATCCTGGAAACAGAACAATTTGAAAAACCAACGGGGACTGTAGTTTCTCAACCAGGACTGGCTACGGCACTTGGTTTTCAACCACCACAGGCAACGTCCAGCACCAAGGTTGCCGGTTCTTTAGAAGAATCGATTTTTCAAACCCTGGAAGAACAAAAAATAGCACAAATAACATATAATGTGATTCGTAAGCTAGAGGATCAACCCGGAAAGCTGCCCAGCGTCAGCTATCTCCAGCAACCCGATGTGCAAGCTGAAATCCTGAAAGAGGTTGTTTCCCAATACCGTCCAGCCCAGTTGCCACTGAAACTCGAAGGTGTGACGACACCGAATATTGCCAACGTCGTAGCCAGAACCTCGGAGATGGTCATTCAAAAGACCATCAATATACCACGTATTCTTGTTGTCCCCCAAGGCGAGGTACGATCAGGCTTCAAACCGTTTTTGCTGGAATTGAACTCTCTCAACTATCAACCCCCTTCAGAAGAGTTATGGATTCAACATTTGCGGACTCATCAGTTTGAGGTGCTGGCTCTGGGTAATGGCGATGCAGAAGAAAATCGGCTTGAGGATTATATCGTCGGAGGTTTGGTGGACTATGACGATGTCTCTTATGACGAGCATGCTGATATTCTGTATGATCTGGCTAGTCAGACTGTAAAACATTTCCGTGACTACTTGTCGGAGGACGACACGCGCAAGGTTCTGCGCCTGCACAAGAGAGACATCGCCCGTTTCATCCATGTTCAAATGCAGTCTCACTACTGGGAAGAAAGCGTAGGCTATGATGTCGTAGTCAGCAAGGGTTTCACGGAATTGAAATCCAGTGCTTTCACGGCATTAGTTACGGAATCTCCTTTGGATTTTCGTGCTTCTCCTAAGGACAAAAGCAACATGGCAAAGTATCTTTTCGGCGGTTTTCAGCGATGCCTTTATCCAGTGCAAAAATTTCAATCCGAGGCAGAAAGGAAAATGGCTGTGATCCTGGAGAGGGAGGCTATCAAGTGGTTTAAACCGGCCAAGAGTCAGTTTCAGATTTATTACAAGCGGGGAGCGGAACATCCAGAATACCAACCTGATTTCGTGGTCGAAATCGGAGACGGCATCCTCATGATAGAACCCAAGGCCGCCAATCAGATGGAGGACGAAGAGGTCATATCCAAGCGAGACGTTGCGGTAACATGGTGCCGACATGCCAGTGATCACGCCAGGAGTTTTGAAGGGGGCAAGCCATGGAAGTATCTTTTGATTCCGCATGACGCTATTGCTGAAAATATGACACTGGCAGGGCTGATGGGACGGTTTACAGTTGGTCTGACATAGACGGAGGGGAAATGATCCCTGCACTCAACATATGTCGTGACTTCACGAGACCTGACCGTCTGGGCGGCATACTGGTACAGCCTGTGGTCGCATCGTCGAAACCAAGCGTGGAAAGGATTCCTGCAAATCGAATTAACGGCAAAAGAAGATGCTGCGGCAAGGGCTTTGCTCGCCCAATATGATCGTGACGGAGGTGTGTCATGAATAAACAGGATCGTTTTCAATTGCTTGCAGAGAAGAAATTTCTTCAGGCTCGTTTGGACGAACTACCAGTGGCAGCACGCTTGATGCGAATCAGTACAGAATCGCGCTTACGCATGGTTGAGAAGCGTTTGGAAGATTGCCCAGTTGATGAGCATGAACCCGCCCGTGTCAGATTGACATTCAATGGTCGTCCAGTCATTGGCAGTCATGGCATTTTTGCAGAGTTCGGAATGAAGGCCGTCACCAGTTTTTCAGAAGCTGTAACAGCTATTGCCGCATCGCTGAACACTCCACTGGCTGCAATGGGGCCTATTCCAAATCGTGAGCAATACCAATTACTCATTACAAGCACCGTTATGGGTTCATTCGGCTTTGAATTAGAGGAATATCGAGCGGGTCAATGGCTATTGGGTGAGGATAGTCCTGTTGCACAAGCGTTGGAGCGTACCCAGAATCTATTACAAGGTACGGTGGGAACGGATGACCAATTGGCAGACTCGGCATCTGAAACAGACCCACGAGCGATGGAGAAGGTGCGAACTTTTCTTCAGACACTCTCTGAAGCCGAAGCGATTTGCACGATGCAATATAGGGATCGTGGGTTTCGTTTTACGGACGTAGGACAGGTACGTACCAGTCTCGCACGTTTAAGTCAGGATAATCTGCACGAGGCGGAACAAATTCTTGAAGGCGAATTTTATGGCGTGTTACCGAAAAGCCGGATTTTTGAGTTCAAAGTTGCAGGGCAAGATGAGGTGATTCGTGGCAAAGTGGGGTCAATCATCTTGGATCCCGACCAACTCAACCAGCATCTGTATAATCCAACATTCATCAAGGTTATGGTGACCAGGGTTGGTAGTGGACGCCCCAGATACCTGCTTATCGAAGAACCTCAATAAAAGACCGGGATTATTTCAACCATTGCCAAGAAATCACCCCCGCAAACGTCATCAGCAAAGAGCCGATGACATGTACGGCAATCGCTCCCAAGGCCCAGGTCACACGGCCCTGTTGCAACAGTGTCATGACCTCAACAGAAAAGGTCGAAAATGTGGTGAGACCACCACAAAATCCGGTAATAATCAATAATCGCCAAGCCGGATGGATCTCCGGGGCCTGCGAGAAATAGGCTATGGCCAATCCAATGATATAACCACCAATCCAATTGGCCATCAATGTACCCAACGGGATCGCTGGAAAAATCGCGTTGAACCGCAGGCTAAACACCCAGCGTAATAACGCACCAAGAGCCGCTCCGAATGCAATGGCTGCTATCGAATTCCACAGGGGTGTCATGAAGGATTATCCAGAATTTTGTCATGAGAAAAGATTATGTTTTGACCCCAGAGGGCATGGACATCAGTCGTGCTACCATTTCTCGACTGCAACAATTTTTGGTGCCACCTCACTTAACCGTGGACGAACAGAAATCTATGCGCAAAAATTGAGTTGAACAATACAAAAAAACGGGTGATACCCCGTTTCCTACTCCCCTCCTTTTTTTTTCAGATATTCTCGCATATCCTCATTATCAACCCGATCATAAATTTCCTCTACTGAAAGAGTTAGTCCAATCGAAG
>JADFYY010000005.1 GCA_015232825.1 Magnetococcales bacterium | reverse complement strand
ATGGCCGCAGCCTGAGGATCATCGCCAGTTGAGTAAACCGCAAACTGGTTGGACAAATTACTGTCATTATTTTTAGCCAATGCGAACAGGTCCATCATCTCTTACTCATTATTTTAAGTTATTGCTAAAATCCAACATGCATTCCATAAAATTGATTATATCTAATAAAATACAAAAAATGCAAGCAAAAAAGCATGATAATAAAATTGGAAACCCGCCCTCTGACCCCCTCGACAATAACAGGCCATAATCGGACGGGTGCAGCTTTTACTGCACACCATCATTTTGCTGCACCAGAGCAAGATAATAACCATTAACGAAAGCAAGAACGACCAATCTGGTGAAATTTATTAAAAATCAACAAGTAAATCACAATAATAAATGGCGCACTTTGCTGCACACCTACCAGACTTCGCATAAAATCACCCCGAACTTTGCTTAAAGACGATTATCAATAGCGTGTTTTGCTGCACCCAAAATCAAACAATCATTCCTGCTAAAACTCAATTTAACCTATTGAAATTAAATTGATTTACTGTATTAAAAAAAAATGGCCCACTTCTTGTTATAGATAAATACAAGCTTGAAAAAAAAACTCAAACCCAAACCCTTTGCCTAAAGAGAAAGCAATGACGCCCAACCAATCTTTCCTGCTGTTTGGAAAGAATATGAACCTGGAAAAACAGATTGAAGAGTTTCTCAATTTGCTATCCGAAGCCAATATACTTTTTCGAAGTGGAGTCGGGTTTTACCTAGAAGAAGGTATGGACGGGGTACGCTTTCAAGCACGCATGCAGTTGTCTTTGCATCATGAAAGGGAGATGGACGTCTTGAGTCGCTTTATCGAGTCTCAACTGCGTACCCAACTGATTGTGCCTGAATTGCGGGGCGATGTCTTGCAGTTACTTGAACAGTTCAGTCGTCTGCAAAGAATACTGGTGAGAAATCTGGAAGAGTTCCATGTGGAAGGGCCGGACTTCTTAGAAATATTGCACCCGAATATTGGAGAGTTGTGCCACATGGTTTCCCTGGCCGTAGAAACCTGTGTAGAAGCAGGACGAGTCTATTTTTATGAGACGGAAAAAGTAGGGGAATACTTGAGCAAAGTGGCCTTTTACGAAAAAGAGGCTGACAAACTCGCCCTGGCCCTGGTGAAGAAAATTTTTTCCCAGGATCTCTCCCTAGACAGAAAAATGCACCTGCGCCGCTTCTCGGAAAAGGTGGATGAACCAGCCAACAAGGCAGAAGAGATCGCAGCTTGGCTGGCCATTGTTTTTATGAGAAAGGCCCCCATGAATAAACAAACCATTAACCATTAATACCAACCAAAAAACAACTGAGGAGATGTTAACATGTCTGGATCCAGCACCACATTTTCAAAATTGACCAATCGTGTTTTCCCCCGTATGCCCAATTTTTACGGATTGATTCTGGAGCAATGCGAACTGGCCAATCAGGCCGCCGCACTGCTGGAAGAGTACGTCCAAACCGGCAATAAGTCCCGCGCAGACCAGATTGCCAAACTGGAAGTGGATGCCGAAGCCATGCGCCAGCGCAACCTGGATGTCTTGAAGAACGCCTTCGCCACCCCCATGGACCGCGAAGACATCTATCGCGCCTATACCACCGTGGACTGCATCATCAACTATGCCAACAACATCGTCTCTGAAATGGCTGCGCTGAACATCAAAACCGACAAGCCCATCACCGAAATGGTCGCCGCCCTGCGCAATGCCGTGGAGACTCTGGGATCCGGTTACAAAAAACTCGCTTCCTCTCCCGCTGAAGCAGACAAAGATGCCCAGTTGGTTACTCAAGCCCGCAAGCAAATTGAAAAAACCTTCCGCGCGGCCCTCGCCCAACTCTTCCAAGGTGATGCCTTTGTCAAAAAGATGCAGGATAAACAAGCTGGCGCAGAGGCCGAAGCCATGGAGTATGTCCTCGATATTTTCAAACGCCGCGAAATCTACCGTCATCTCTTCGATGCCGCCATCGACATGAAGAATGCTGGCAAAGTCCTCCACGACATCGTGATTCAGGTCGCCTGATTTTTATTAGGCGGGGAGCCAATATCCTCGCCATTCAGGCAAGTCAAACCTATCACTCGGCGCACTACGGAGTCAAATGGATACCCATCTCATTCATACACTGATGTGGACAACAATAGTTGTTGTACTAATTTTCGACTACACTAATGGTTTTCATGATGCCTCCAACATCATCGGCACCATTATCGCTTCACGGGCCATGACCCCCATCCAATCGGTCCTCGTCGTGGCCACTTTTGAAATGCTCGGCCCCATGCTAGCCGGAACGGCTGTGGCCAACACCATTGGCAAATTCATCACCATCGGGGATTTGCCAGCCAACATCTCCATTATCGTGCTACTCTGGGGAATTTTTGGGGCCATCTTCTGGAACCTTCTCACTTGGTGGGTCGGTTTACCCTCTTCTTCTTCTCATGCCTTGGTGGGTGGGTTGATGGGGGCTGTCATCATGGCCGCCGGTGCTGACCATGTGCTTTGGGGGTTCAAGGAGTTCGCTGAAACCGGAAAAATGACCGGTGTGAACAAAGTGATCCTGTCACTGATCCTCTCACCGATTCTTGGATTTGTGGTCGGCTACCTGTTCAACAATCTGGTCGGATTCTTGTTAACCCCGTTCTCACCCAAGGCCAATACTTGGTTGAAACGGTTCCAATTCTTCAGTGCAGCCAGCCTAGCCTTTTCCCATGGTTCCAATGACGCGCAAAAAAGCATGGGTATCATCACGTTGTGTCTGGTTCTTGGTGGGGCACTGCCCAAATTTGAAGTTCCTTTCTGGGTCATTGTGGCCTGTGCAGGCTTCATCACCTTGGGGATCCTCTCTGGAGGGTGGCGTATTGTACGGACAGTTGGTTTCGGTATCTACAAAGTGCGTCCTCAGCATGCCTTTTCCGCTCAGCTCACAGCTGGTACACTGATCTTTGGAGCAGCCCTCTGGGGTGCGCCAGTCTCCACCACCCACGTTGCCAGCTCGGCCATCATGGGCGTGGGTACTTCCGACAGACCCAAAGCGGTTCGTTGGGCCAAGGCCTCAGAAATCGTCAGCACTTGGGTAATTACCATCCCCGGTTCTGGCTTAGTTTCCGCTGCCACCTACTGGCTGTTTGCCAAACTCGTCTACTGATCTCACGGATCCGGTGGAGGCCAAAAGCCTCCACCAATATTAAACAAAGGACGGTTGATTGATGAAAATAGTGTCTGCCAGGATGGCACTTTTGGGCATACTGATCTTGTCTGGTGGTTACTCTATACAAGAATCCCAGGCCAATGAACCCGTATCAGTCCCAAAAACGGCTGGCAGTGGTGGTGGAGAACAAACCAACAAATGGAGTACTAATCCCGCACAAATTGCCCAACGCATGGAATCTCTGAACACCCTACTCAACACCTCCACAGGGGCGCAACGGATTCAGGCGGCCAACAATCCAGAGGCCACAGCGTTGCGAGAAAAGGCTCTGGCTCAGTTGCGGGAAGGCAAAGCCGCTTTTCAACGGCAAGATTATGATGCGGCGAAAAAATCCCTAGCCCAAGCCTCGCAAGCCATGTTTGAGGCCATGCGCAAAGCCGATGGTGGGGCCTCAGAACGGGAAAAACAATTGCAGGACTTTGATCGACGATTGGCCAGTGTCAAGGTACTCCAAGAAGCCCATACACGCATCAGCACAGAAAAAGGACGGGGTCAGGAGACCAACGTTGAAATTCAAAAAGCCATGGATGAGGCCACAAAACTCCACCAGGATGGCAAGCTCCCCCAGGCCCGCTCCCGACTGGATGAAGGGTATATCCTGGCCAAAATGGGAATCGAAAAATTACGGCGCGGGGATACGCTGGTCCGTTCATTGAATTTCAAAAACAAGGAAGAAGAGTATCATTACGAAATAGACCGCAACGACACCCACCAGATGCTGGTCACCATGCTTTTGCAAAACAAGGGAGATTCCGTCAAACAGGCGACTGAACCACTGGTCTCCCGCGCCAAAGAGTTACGCGCTCAGGCGGAAAAACAGGCTGCCAACAAATCCTTTAAAGAAGCGGTTGCCACTCTGGAATCCTCTACCGATGAACTGGTACGCGCCATTCGTGGGGCCGGGATATTCATTCCAGGATGATCATTGTTTGGAACGCATATTGACGACACGTCGGTTCAGGGATTGGCGGGTAATGCCAAGCAAGGTGGCCGCTATCCCTTGATTGTTATTGGCTCGTCGCATCGCTTCCATCACAATGGCGTCAATCCCCTCTTTCAAGGATGGAAATGGACCGGAAGAGAAAAGGGTGGGGTTAGGGGATCCATTGGTCTCAACCGCCAATTCAACGGCTGGCTTGCTGCTTGCGCGAATGGCTTGATGAAAACTGTCCATGGCAAGAGTTGGACCACCGGAATGGCGTGCCACAGCATCGTATACCAATGCACGCAACTCCCGCACATTACCAGGAAAATGATAGGCGGAAAGCAAGCCTAAAAGTTGCGTGGGCGTATTGGGTATGGCCTTGTTCATGACCCTAGCCGCATCCTGAATAAAATATCCTAGCAGCAAGGGGATGTCTTCTGGCCGTTCCCGCAGTGGCGGAATTTCAATACGGTGGGAGGTAAGACGATAAAAAAGATCCTGCCGGAACTCTCCCGTAGTAATCATCTTGCGTAAATCATTATTGGTGGCGGCAACAATACGGGCACTGCTCAATTTTGGGACATCGGAGCCCAACGGATAATAACTTTGTTCCTGAAGAAGACGCAACAATTTGACCTGGGAAGCAGGCTTCAAGTCACCAATTTCATCCAAAAACAGAGTACCCCCAGCCGCACGCCCAACCAAACCATCCCGGTTGGCTTCCGCGCCCGAAAAAGCCCCTTTGCGATGTCCAAACAAGGTATCGGAAAGGAGGGTATCATCCAATCCAGCCACATTGATCGAGACAAACTCCCCGGTACGCCCACTGACCCGATGGATGGCCTCTGCCAACAACCCTTTGCCAACACCGGTTTCGCCAGTGACTAAAATCGTCTCCCCGCTACAGGCCACCGCCTCGATATAGCGAAAAATCCCTTTAATCTGATTAGAATTGGTCAGAATACGACTGAATGCCTCCTGATGATTCAATCCACCGTGAATCAAATAGCTTTTGAGCGAATGGACCTCCTGGCGTAGCAAATAAGTATCCACAGCGCGACGAACGCTGGTGACAAAACGAGTTTTCTCGATGGGTTTGAGCAGATAATCAAAAGCCCCTTCCCGCATACAGAGTACCGCCGTCTCCACCTCATGGGTGGCGGTGACAACGATCACCGGAACTTCGGGAAAATAGCGGACGATTTCCGGCAAAAGCTCAAACCCAGAGAGATTGGGCATAAACAAATCCAGAATGACCGTTATAGGCTTTTGACGCAACATCAATGGCATCAAGTCACGCGCATCCTGCACGTTAATCACATCATTGATGCCTGAGCTACGCAAAAAAAGGCTCAGACTGTTGAGTACATGTTCCTCGTCATCCACAAGCAAGACAGGAGGCCTGATGCTAGAGGATGACATCTCTGGATAATGAGTGTCGATCATTAAAAAGCTTCTCTCGATAAAAAGTCCATTTCAGACAAACACATCCGGGTCACCAGCCCCGACACGCAACACCACCGGCGCAGGTCCAGTCAGATCAACCACCGTAGAGGGTGATGCGGGCAAAGGACCGGCATCAATGACCAAATCCACCAGATGATCGGTTCGGGAATGGATCAAATCGGGATCGCTCATGATTTCCGTCTCTCCCGCAAACCGCATCGAGGTGGAGAGCAGAGGTTCACCACACGCCCGCAACAAGGCCAAGCAGAGGGGATGATCGGGAATGCGCAAGCCAATGGTCTTGCGCTTGGGCAAAATGGACTTAGGAACCTCGCGGGTTGCCTCCAGAATAAAGGTGTATGGACCAGGCAGGAATCGCTTCAACAGGCGATAGGTGGCATTGTCCACACGGGCGTAGTTGGCAATATCGGAGAGATCCGAAACCAAAATGGAAAGCTGATGGGAGTTAGCCATCTGCTTGATGCGCATAATTCTTTCCACGCCCTTGCGATTGGAAATGCCACACCCCAAGCCATAAGTCGTGTCCGTGGGATAGACAATGATCCCCCCTTGTTGCAAGATCTCCGCAACCTGTACAATGAGTCGTTGCTGTGGATTTTTAGGATGAATACTGATAAATTGAGCCATAAGTCTATTTTCCCTTGAAAGCGAACCATCAAAAATCTCAAACTGGTGTATTATTCACTACAATGAACCCATTGACAATCTATTGATTGCACTTTCAGCCAGGAGTCTCACCCATGCCCACCTACCGCTCCCGCATTTCCACCCATGGACGCAACATGGCCGGGGCCCGCGCCTTGTGGCGCGCCACTGGCGTTACTGAAGCGGAATTTGGTCGTCCCATCATCGCCATTGCCAACTCCTTCACCCAGTTTGTTCCAGGCCATGTTCACCTCAAGGAGATGGGAGAACTGGTTGCAGAACAGATCCGCGCAGCCGGTGGTATTGCCAAGGAGTTCAACACCATCGCCATCGATGACGGCATTGCCATGGGCCATGGGGGCATGCTCTACTCCCTACCCTCGCGGGAAATCATCGCCGACAGCGTGGAATACATGGTCAATGCCCATGCTGCGGACGCCATGGTGTGCATTTCCAACTGCGACAAGATCACGCCTGGCATGCTCATGGCTGCCATGCGGTTGAACATTCCCGCGATTTTTGTCTCTGGTGGCCCCATGGAGGCTGGCAAGGCCCAGTTGAGCGACGGCTCCACCAGAAAACTGGATCTGGTTGACTCCATGATCGCGGCAGGGGACTCTTTGGTTTCAAACGAAGATTTGACCGCTATCGAACGCTCCTCCTGTCCAACCTGCGGTTCCTGCTCTGGACTCTTTACCGCCAACTCCATGAACTGTCTCATGGAATCATTGGGTTTGGCCCTACCGGGCAATGGCACCCTGCTGGCCACCCACGCTGACCGCAAGGGGTTGTTTCAAGAGGCCGGGAAGCGGATCGTCACTCTGTGCAAACGCTATTATGAACAAGAGGATACCTCAATCCTGCCCCGTTCCATCGCCACATTTGCCGCGTTTGAAAACGCCATGTCTCTCGACATCGCCATGGGGGGATCCACCAATACGGTTCTTCATCTCTTAGCCGCTGCCCACGAAGGAGACGTCCCTTTCACCATGAGCGACATCGACCGATTGTCGCGCCGTGTACCATGTTTGTGCAAGGTGGCCCCCTCTACCCAATTATTTCATATGGAGGATGTCCACCGCGCTGGCGGCATTCCCGCCATTTTAGGAGAGTTGCAACGGATCGGTTTACTCCATGATGAATGCGGCACAGTTTATGCCCCAACCCTCAAAGAGGCCCTGAATGTCGAGGATATCGCCTCACCCAACGTCACCGCAGAGGCCAAACAGCGTCATCTGGCCGCCCCAGGCGGAAAAACCACCATCCTACCCTTCAGCCAATCCGCCCGTTGGCCCTCCCTGGACTTAGACCGAATCAACGGCTGCATCCGCGACGGAGCCCATGCCTATTCCCAAGATGGCGGTCTGGCCGTTTTGTTCGGCAATTTGGCGATGGATGGATGCATTGTCAAAACCGCTGGGGTGGATCCATCCATCTGGAAGTTCTCTGGCCCGGCTCGCATCTTTCATAGTCAGGAGACCGCCTGCGAGGCCATCTTAGGCGACCGGATCCATGCGGGAGATGTGGTACTCATCCGCTATGAAGGGCCTAAGGGGGGGCCAGGCATGCAAGAGATGC
The DNA here is from genome assembly GCA_015232825.1 of Magnetococcales bacterium. Taxonomy (GTDB): domain Bacteria; phylum Pseudomonadota; class Magnetococcia; order Magnetococcales; family Magnetaquicoccaceae; genus Magnetaquiglobus. Next base: position 41,790 of record JADFYY010000005.1, on the reverse strand, counting down.
TCTATCCCACCAGTTATTTGAAATCCAAGGGATTGGGCAAGGTCTGCGCCTTGATCACAGATGGTCGTTTTTCTGGCGGCACCTCTGGGTTATCCATTGGTCACGTCTCCCCAGAAGCGGCGGAAGGAGGGGTCATCGCCTTGGTCGAGGAAGGAGACCGCATTGAGATCGATATCCCCAACCGCACCATTCATCTGGCACTCTCTGACGACATTCTGGCGCAGCGACGTGCGGCCATTACCCGGTTTGCGCCCCAAGAACGCATTCGACCCGTCTCAGCCGCCCTGCAGGCCTATGCCGCTCTAACCTCTTCAGCAGCCAAGGGCGCAGTGCGTGACTTGGAGCAGATCATGCCAAAATGACCCACACGCCCATCTCCCCCATACTGGTTGTCGAAGACAGCACAACCCAGCTTTTGCTGTTAAAAGGAACCCTGGAAAAGGCAGGATATGGCGTCACTTTGGCAAAAAATGGCGAAGAGGGATTAAAAAGCATTGCCCTTGCTGAACCCTCCATGATCATCAGCGATATCCGCATGCCGATTATGGACGGTTATGAGATGTGCTGGCGGATCAAAAACGATCCCAAAACCCGTCACATTCCCGTCATACTGCTCTCTGGTCTCTCCGAAACAGAAGACATCCTGCTTGGCCTAGAGGCCATGGCTGACAGTTACATCATCAAACCATTCGAGGAGGCCGAAATCCTTTTCACTGTGGCGGATCTCTACCAAAAACGGAACTCTCTCATCCCGCCTGATCCACCGTTGACCTACGTTCTCCACGATCATGAATATTCGATTCGCTCCAATCGCAATCAAATCTTGAATTTCCTGGTTTCCATTTACGACAACATGGTGCGCCGCAATACTCAACTCGAAGAGATTCAAACCCAACTGCGCATCATCAACGAACAATTGACCGAACGCACCCAGGATTTGGAGGCCTCAGAAAACCGTTTTCGTTCCTTGGTTCAGACAGTACCCGACATTATTTATCGTATTGATGAACAAGGAAGCTTTATCTTTGTCAACCACAGCATCCGCAAACTCGGTTATGAACCGGATGAACTCATCGGCAAACATTTCAGCCTTTTGATCGCCCCCGACGAGGTCGAACGGGTCTCCCGCAACAAGGTCTTACCCAGATTCCTTGGTCACGCTCAAGGCGACAGACCCGCACCCAAGCTGTTTGATGAAAAAAGAACCGGTCTCAGAAGAACCAGTGGCTTGGAAGTGCGTTTAACCCCCAATGTCAACAAAAAGACCGAAGAAGAAGCCTCCATGCTTTTTGGGGAGTTGCACTGTTTTGAAGTCAACAGCGCGGGTATCTACCAAGTCAATCGCAACACCCGACAAGACCATTTCGTTGGCACTGTGGGTGTCATTCGTGACATCACCGAACGCAAACAGATTGCCGAGGCGTTGACCAGGGCCAAAGAAGAAGCCATCCTGGCCAACAAGGCCAAATCCGAATTTCTCTCCCGCATGAGCCATGAGCTACGCACCCCCCTCAATGCCGTGATCGGGTTTAGTCAATTATTGGAACACAATCCCCTAGAACCACTCACCGGCAACCAAAAAGAGTCCGTGATACAAATCTTTTCAAGTGGTCGTCACTTGCTGGAATTGATCAATGGACTGCTGGATGTGGCCCGCATCGAATCTGGCAAAATCGCCCCAGAGATGGAGGTACTCGACCCAAAACCCATCGTACAAAACTGTATTGCCATGACCCGCCCCTTGGCGTTGAAACGTTTCGTATCCCTGACCAATACCAGTGAAGAGAGACCCTTTTCTTGGATTTATGCTGATCCCTTACGGCTTAAGCAGGTCTTGATCAATCTGCTCTCCAATGCGGTCAAATTCAACCGCAAAGGGGGATATGTGACCATCTCGCACCGCATAACCCAAGAGAACAGGCTGGAGATCAGTATTTCAGACACAGGATCAGGCATTCCCAAAGAAGAATGGAGTCAAGTCTTCAAACCATTCAACCGTTTTGGAGCCGAAGCCGCTGGTATTGAAGGAACCGGCATCGGGCTGAACATTTCCAAAGGCCTCGTGGAAATGATGAACGGCACAATCGGCTTTGACTCCGAAATGGGAAAAGGGAGTCGTTTTTGGATCTCCTTTCCCATTGCCAACCATTCCCTCTGCCAAAGGAGCGAAACCATTCCCCCCTCCCCCCAAACAGCAGAATTTTCCGGGCCACGCATTCTTCTGTATGTTGAGGACAACCCGTCAAATGCGCATCTCATGCAAGAAATCATCAACCGTATGCCACAACTCAAGCTGCTTCATGCCAAGAATGCCGAAGAAGGGATTGAACTGGCCAAGAATCACACCCCTGACCTTGTCATCATGGACATTCAACTGCCCGGCATGGATGGTTTCCAAGCCTTGTCCCGCTTAAACGAGCTGCCTGAGACCAGCACCATTCCCGCCATCGCCTTGAGCGGCTTTGCCTCTCCCGAAGATATCGAACGAGGCAAACAGGCAGGATTTCTCCGTTATCTAACCAAACCATTGATATTAAGTGAGCTACAAGAAACACTCAAAGAGATTTTAGGTCCAGGTTTACCCAATGAATAAAATACTGTTAATAGCCACACATACGATTCATTTTGGAATTTTCCTAGAACATGTCGTGCGCATTGTCCCATTGGCCCAAATGCGAGAAATCCCGAAAGCCCCTCCTTGGTTTATTGGGCTTCTGGAACTGGCTGGGAAGGGTGTTCCGGTCATGGATCTCAAGCTTAGGCTTGGGCTGGGCCAACCATCCCCCTATCTTCTGACCACCCCCATGGTGGTGATAACCTGGAAAGGAAAACAAGCTGGATTAATTGTTGAGGATCTTCCAGGGGTATGCGAGATAATCCAAGGCGACCTTATGCAGACCGAACTTTTTACCCATGACGGCCCTCCTTTTCTAGGGGTTGCCCGAACCGAAGCGAATGGTTGCATTCTGGTTTTGGATCCGGCCCGCCTCTTAGAAATTCAATTGGGAGAAGAAGAGACTTTTTCCCAAGAAGCGATGTCTCAACTCATCGCCTCGTTGCCACTGCTGACATGATCACCCTCCAAGATCTGCACCGGGCACAACAAATCATTGGACAGCGTACAGGAATCGTCATCAAGGAGCATCAGCAAGCCAATCTTGCGAAGACCCTGCAAGAGGCTCTGGAACACTTTTCCATCCCCACCCATGCAGCCTTGTTGGATTTATTGCAAAACTGTTCACCCAATGAGCCAGTCATGGAATTTCTCGTCAACCGGATCACCATTGGCGAAAGTTATTTTTTCCGCGATGCTGAACAGATGGATTTCTTGCGTACCGTCTGTTTACCCCAGATTATCGCGGCCAAGCGGCAAGAGGGGTCTCGATCATTGCGCATTTGGAGTGCTGGATGTTCGGCGGGTCAAGAGACCGTAACCTTGGCCATTCTACTGCATGAACTTCTGCCCGATCTGTCACAATGGCACATTCACCTGATGGGAACGGACATCAACGTCGAGGCCTTGCGTCAAGCCATTTCCGGGTTGTACCAGGAGTGGTCCTTCCGCTCCACGACGGCTTGGCATCGGGACCGTTTTTTCCAGCCCATAGGCAGCAAATGGCGAACACGCGATTCTCTGCGCTCCATGATGCAATTTACCTATTTGAACCTCATTGAGGATGCCTTTCCCACGACCTTGAACAAAACCGAGGCCATGGACCTCATTCTATGCCGCAATGTCTTTATTTATTTTGACCAAAAGACGACCGCCAAAGCCGCTGCAAAACTAGCAGAGTGCTTGGTTCCAGGTGGTTGGTTGATCTTGGGAGTTGCAGATCTGCTTCAGAATCAAATCCCCGGTTGTCGAATCCATATACACGATCGTTACAACTATTTTCAACGTCAAAATTCTAAAATAATCGAAGCCAAGCCTTGCTTAGAACCGATACCGCATGCAATTGCCTATCAAAAAGCCGAAGCACTACAACACCCTATTGATTCAAAATCACAACTCATCCAATTGATGGGGGCCGAAGAGTGGCATCCGGCCTTGGAGATCATCAACCGATTGCCCATTGATCAACAAAAAACCGCCAAAATTCTGCAATACAAAGCCAAAATCTTAGCCAACATGGGAGATGCCAACCAAACCATCGACTTGTGTCACCAGAGCATGGCTCTGGAATCCACGGACAAGCATCTCTATCTGATTTTAGGATTGGCCCTACTGGAAGCAGACCGCCTGAACGAAGCCGAAGCCTCTTTCAGAAAAGCCCTTTTTCTAGACCGAAAATTTCTGGAATGCCACTTCCATTTGGGTCTGCTGTTACGACAAACCAATCGGGTTGCTCCAGGCCTCAAAAGTCTGCAAAACGCCCTGGCATTCGCAGAAAAAAACCCTCCCCACTGGCGGATTCACAATGCGGCCAACACCACAATGGAACGTTTCGCCCTTATTCTACAGGCAGAAATCGCTCTGTATGCCAAAAGACCGCCATTGTGACCCCTGCCTCAAGTCATCTATCGCGCATCTCAAATTCTTAGAGACCTTTCCACCCGAATCAGTTCAGCAAAATGATTTGTCCTTCACAGCGGGCGATTTCAATCAAGGGGATGACTCCATCCTCCTCCCATTGTCTGGCACCCACCCCCACTGGTTCGATGCGACTATCAGTGAATACGGTGGTTTCCCACAGCAGTTCTGTGTCTGACCAGGAGTCAGGATTGTCAAAACGGGGGGAGACCACCACCAGATCGACATCGCTATCGGCGTGCGCATCACCCCGTGCAAAGGAGCCGTACAGCACCCCAAAGGCAACAGGCATACCCCGCTCCTCCAAACGGTGCAGATAGCTCTTTATGGTGAGAACAATGTCTGTTGCAGCCACGCTCTGACCTCCTGCGCATCGTGTAGGTAACGATAGGCGACATCAATGGAAATATTTTGCGCCGTCGGATTGCCTGGATATCGACCGATCAAGCAAAAGGCATTCATCCTGCCCAGGAGTAATAGCCATGCCTCGGAAACATCCAATTCCGCTTGTTTGGTCAAACGGATAAGGTCATGAATCTTGGGTGGGTATCCTCCTGTCACACGGCATATGTGAGCTTTGAGCAATTTTTCTATGGCCAGATGAAGGAAGAATAACCCATGGCGGATTTTCCCCTTTTCCAAGGCGATCTCGACCATATCCCAATCTTCATCGGAACCCGTGCGCCAGTATGTCACCTGTTGCTCGACATTCATCTTTTCCCTTCCCGATAGCGGGTGGTCTGGCAGGCTGCGACTCAATTAATATGAGGCCTTACGATACCACATTCAGCCACTGGCATCCACCGCAAATCTTTTTTCTGCCAAAACTGGTTTTTACGTCATCGATATTAAAGAACATGAGGATCAGCATTGGGGCGTAGAGCTAGAATGCACTCTGCACCATTATGGTGAGACAGAGTGCAGGTGCGGTCACTTGTCTCTGCTGATGCCAAGCCAAGGGGATGGCTATGAATCTGCCGATGGCACGATCACAATAACCATTTTTGGATCTCAGACGCTATTTTTTTGCCTGAAGTATTCAGCAACCAACGTTCCAGGAGTCGGGATGGCAAGGTATCCATTTGTTCAAGCTGTTGACGCAAAGTCTACTCATCTTTGCCTTTCAGAATCCAATGTGGATTCTCACGACCTGAGTAGCAGTGAAGCGTGATTAGTAGAGCCATGATCATTATCCCCCAAAGTAGTTTTGAATACTGATTTATTAATCAGCGTACCGAAATACCGCACAATTGAAATCGATCTTCGCCTATGCAGCAAACAAACTATACTGTAAGTCGATAAAATATTCAACTTTTATAATTTGTTATAAATAAAAAAAATTGCATGCGCAACACTAAAGAGAAAAAAATTAATCAATTCAATACAATATAATCGTAACCGACCTCTCATTAAGGTTATTTTTTAATAATCAACAAAGACCCGATCATGCCCATTATTCGTCACACCATCTTCAATGATGGGGTTAATTTCCTTTTGACTTTTTCCCAAAAAAACGTTAAGTTTCCAAAGGATGTTTGGCTATTCCCATTGAAACACGAGAACCTTCACATGATAAAATACATTCAATCAATCCTTATATTATTTATTCTGTATCACTCAGCATCTCCAGCTTTTGCCCTAGAGGTTGCCCCTCGTCTGACAGATCGAGAGATTATTGAATCCCTGACAGAACTCAAGCAGGGACAAAAAAATCTTGAAAAACACATGGATGATATGCAACAAAATCTCAGCAAACGGATCGAAGAGGTGAATTTAAGTCTCAACAAACGAATCGACGAGGTCAATCTAAATCTCAACAAACGAATCGATGAGATGTATCAGAATCTCGATAAGAGGATTGACGAGGGGAACCAAAACCTCAACAAGCGGCTAGACGAGTTACGAATGGACTTCAACAAACGCATGGACAACAACCATCAAACCATGTTGGCCATGTTCGGCACCTTGATCACCTTGATTGTCACCCTATTTGGCTATATTGCTTGGGATCGACGCACCATGATCAAACCCCTGCAAGAAAAACTGAACACCATTGAAAATCAACAAATACAATTAACTCAAGATACAAAAAACGCTAAGGATCACCTCCATTCTCTCCTGGAGGCCTTGCGAGCATTGGCCAGAGAGGATGAAAAATTGGCGTCGGTGATGCGGTCGTTTGCTTTGCTGTAAACTTTACCAAAAATTGAGGAAACCGTGACCCTTCCCCGTCCTCCACGTCTGCCAGACTCACCCGAAGAACGCGCCATTCTCCACCAACGGGCGCAACTGTTGGCGCGTACCAATCAGGACGCCACACCAAACATCCAGACAGAACCCTTGCTGCATGTGCTTCTTGGCACGGAGGCCCATTATGGCATCCCTTACCGCTTTATCGAAGAGATCATTCTTCCAGGGTTTATTACCCCAGTGCCGAATACCCCGGCACTCATCGCGGGTCTGATCAACCTCCATGGTCAACTTCTAGCAATTATTGATGTCAACTATTTATTTTTTAAACAAAAATTAATCCTGTCAAACGAGACTCGAATTGTCGTGGTGCATGGCGCGGGCATGAGTGCTGGTATACTGGTGGAATCGGTGGAAGGAAAAGAGCTTTACCAACCCGATCAATTGACCATCTCCATCTATTCCGGCTCCCCCCATATCCACGGCATTCATCAAGGACGTATCGCTGTATTAAACGTGGATATTCTCCTGACCGACATAGCAAACACCAACAAAAACCGTTGAGGGATCCGTATACATCATGTTTGGACGAATGTTTGGCATTGGCAATTTCGGCATCATCACCAAACTGGCAATCATGTTGATGCCACCGATTATCAGTCTGATCTATTACACCTTTTCAGGATACATAGAGATCCAATCGAACATCCGGGCCTTGGAACGTCTGGTCAATCTGGCATCGGTTTCAGTCCAAATCGGCGAGACCATCCATGCCACGCAAAAAGAACGTGGCCGAACAACCACTTTTCTCTCTGCCAAAGGGAGTACCTTTGCAACGGAACTCCAGACGACCCGCGATACCACAGACCAAAAAATCACGCTGTTACGCGACTCTTTCAAACAGTTACAAGGAAAACAATATTCTGGAAGTTTTGACAAGAATATTCAACAAGCCTTGACAATGATGGAACAACTTAAACCCATACGTCAAACCATCGACACGCTGACCATCGACGAAACAGCCGCAATCCGCTACTACACGGATCTGAACGCCCTTTTGATCCATCTTCTGGATGACTCCACAATCAACGAAGGGCAAAACAACCTGCAAAACCATCTACAAACTTACGTCATGCTTCTGCAAAGCAAGGAGCTTTTGGGCCTGGAACGGGCAGAAACCGGACCCCCTCTGCAACGCAAAGAGTTGTCCAGACGAAAACTGGTGGAACTGGTACAACTCAACACCAAGCAAATTACATTCATCAACCGTTTTCTTAATTTAGGTGGTGACGAGTATCGAATCCTTTTCAACAAAAAAATGGATGCCGAGTGTGTTGTTGAAGTGGATCGGATTCAGAAAAATCTTTTCAATGGCACCGCCATCACGGAACTCAATATCGATCCAAGCCGTTGGTTTGATTTAATAACCTGTAAAATTGACCGCTACAAAGAGATTGAAGATTATCTGGTGGAGAGGATCCAAACCCAGATAGAACAAGAACTAACCGCACATCGCCATGAAATAATTACATTTATTTCATTAAACACCTCTGCAATTACCTTCACCTTATTAATCGTTCTACTCATTACCCGTCATCTGACAACGCATACAAAAAGAGTCGTGGAGACCATGAAGTTATTCTCCTCAGGCCAGTTAGATATACGTCTGCCCGTGACCTTCCATGACGAATTGGGACAGATTGCGTCATCCTTCAACGAAATGGCCAGACGCATCGAACAGAACGCGCTACAAGAAAAAGCCGCTGCTGAACTGGAACGACAAACCTCAGAACAGTTCAGACAACGGATACAAATGTTGAAAAATGCCCTGACCCAAGTTTCCAATGGTGATTTGACCATTCGAGTTGACGCCCAAGGGGAGGATGAACTGGCAAACCTAGGCAAAAACCTCAATCAGATGATCACCAGTTTGGCCACCATGACACGCCAGACCGAAGAGGCGATTCAATCCCTCTCCTCGGCCCTTACCCAGGTTCAAGATGCCGCGCAAGCCCACTCATCAGGCGCGTCGCAACAGGCCGCCGCGATCAACGAAACCACCACCACCTTGGAAGAGATCCGTGCGGTTGCCTCCCAAACCCTAGAAAAGGCACAAGCCATGGGACGCATTGCCGAAACGGCCCGCAGCGAAGGAGAAAAAGGCAATCATGCGGCCAAACAGACCTTACTCTCTATGGACGCCATTCGCAGCAAAGTGGGAGCCATTGCCACAACCATTCTGGCCCTGTCTGACAAGACCAGCCGCATCAGCGAAATCACCATGGCCGTCAACAACCTTGCTCAGCAATCTAAAATGCTTGCTTTGAACGCCTCCATTGAAGCGGCCAAGGCTGGAGATGCGGGCAAAGGGTTTGCGGTTGTTGCGGATGAAGTCAAGAATCTTGCCGAGCAATCCCAACAATTCACCTCACAGGTACAGCGCATCCTTGAGGAGATTCGTCATGCCACGGACAGAGCTGTCATGGCCACCGAAGAGGGGAGCAAGGAGGTGGATCAGGGGGCCGCTTTGACCAAACAGGCGGGAGCAGTCGTGCAAAACTTATTGGAACTGCTGAAAGAGGCCGCCATTTCCGGGCAGCAAATCGTAGCCGCCGTGCGTCAGGAGTCCGCAGGAATTGATCAAATTGGTGCGGCAATGAATGAAATCAACCAAGTGACCACTCAATCGGTCACCTCCACACGTCAGACCGTACAAGCAACTGAAAATCTTGGAAAACTTTCTGCAAGACTCCAGGAAAGCAATCGCTTCTACAAGGTCTGATATCATGTTCAATGACCTGGATGCAGCACTGCAAAAAGAACTAATCGCCGTATTTCGCATTGAACTGGATGAGAAACTCTTAGCGATTGCCGATCTGCTGCTACAGTTAGAGAAAAATCTCTCCGTACCGGGTCGCAATAAAATTCTCGAAGAAATTTTTCGGGCGGCACACAGCATCAAAGGTGCCTCACGCGGGGTTGGGGTTACCGCAATCGCTGACATTAGCCACCGCATGGAATCGCTCTTTTCCGTACTAAAAAAGCGACCGGATCTCCCCATGACCGATGCCATCGACGCGGCTTTGGCCACATTGGACTTCATGCGTCAGGCGTTTGAACAGTTCCTTGCAGGGCATGAAATCTCCGCCCAACAGGTCGAAACCCTTGGCAACCGTTTGATTACCCTAACCGACACCATCCAGGCCACCCCAATTGTCGCAACCGCGCAAAAAACTCTCCAAGAGGATGTCGCGCCATTGGTCATAGATGAACCAAAACCGGTCCTACGCTGGCGACCCCCACCCATTGCGCCAGTTGAATCCCTGCCAGAAAAAGAGGTCATTCATCTGGACGCAGATAACTTAGAACGTCTAGGTGCCTTAAACGACGAAATCCATATCACCCTTGGCGAAATGATCGACCCCAGACAAAAAACTCATCGGATTCTGGAACATGTGGAGATCGTCACCGAATGGATGAATACGCAGAATGGGATTCCTTCGCGTTGCCGGGAGGCCATCGATGAAATCCACGCCATGACGACCTTATTACGACAAAAACTGATCACTGCTGGCAAAGAGATGCAAATTCTGACCCGTTCCATGCGTGATGAAATCCGACAGATGCGTATGGTCAAAGCCACCACCTTGACTCGACCATTGCCCCGTCTGGTGCGTGATCTAGCACAAGATCTTGGCAAAAAGGCCACGTTGGAAATCGAAGGGGATCATCTGATTATGGATCGCAATGTACTCAGGGTGTTGCGAGACCCGTTGAATCACCTGTTACGCAATGCCTTGGATCATGGCATTGAAACGCCAGCTTTGCGTCTGGCCAAAGGAAAGCCAGAAGCCGGTCGCATTTCTCTCTCCTTCAAGCAAACCGGACACCGCATTCGCATAGCACTTCAAGAGGACGGGGGAGGGATGGATGCAGAAGAGATCCTCCAAACCGCCCTGCGCAAGGGAATCATCGAGCCACAAGCCTGCCACAATCTGGATCGGGAACAGATGTTGAACCTCATTTTCCGTCCTGGATTCACCACTCGCGACCTGCTCACCACGGTTTCAGGACGCGGGGTTGGGCTGGATGTGGTACTGACCAATCTGCGCACCATCCAGGGGAGCGTTCAGGTAGAAACCGCCGTTGGCTACGGCACCACGTTCATTCTAGACCTCCCATTGTCCATTGCCACAGAAAGAGGATTGTTGATCCAAGTAGCCGAGCAAATCATGGTCATTCCCTGCAACAATGTTGAACGCATCGTGCAACTTTCGCCAACATTAAAAATCCGTGTCGAAAATCGTGACGCAATCAACCTAGACAACACCATCATCCCGTTGGTATCGCTTGCCGTAATCCTGGGGTTACAGCCAAACCCCACCCATTTTTTCTCCAAGGCCGCCCCTGTCGTTGTGGTTTCCAACGGTTGGCACAAGATCGCATTTCTGGTGGACGATGCCTTGGCAGATCGAGAGATGGTGATCAAAAAACTACCGCCACCGTTATACGCCGCCCCCCTTATCGCGGGTGGAACCATAACCGGGAACGGTCGCGTTGCCCTTGTATTGGACCCAACAGCCTTGGTGGAGGCGGCAGTACGTCACAACGCGCAGACCACATTTGACCCGTTAGAGATCGATGGCATCAAACCTGCAGTAAAACGCATTCTGGTGGTGGATGATTCCATTACCACTCGAACCTTGGAGAACAACATCCTCACCAACGCCGGATATGAAGTGCAGTTGGCCACCAACGGCCTGGAGGGATGGGAGATCCTGCAAAAAAACTCCTGTCATCTTGTAGTTACCGACATCCAAATGCCCATCATGGATGGATTTCAGTTAACCCGATTGATCAAAACCAGTGAGGCACACCGAGAAATTCCGGTGATCATGGTCTCTTCGTTGGGGAGTGTCGAGGATCAACAACAGGGAGTAGCGGTCGGGGCCGACGCCTACATCATCAAGGGTCAGTTTGAAACCAAGGCATTACTGGAAGTCGTCGAACAGCTCATCGTCTAATTGGGGGATCCTTTTGATTCGCATCTTGATTATCGAAGATTCACTTGTCACCTCCACCCTACTTTCTGCCATTTTCAATCAGGAAGCGGACATGACGGTTGTCGGATGTGCCAGAAACGGTGCGGAAGGGGTCAAAATGGCCGAAGCCCTGCAACCGGATCTCATCACCATGGACATCCGCATGCCCATTTTTGATGGTTTTGCGGCGACTCAACACATCATGGCGACCCGTCCTGTACCCATTGTGGTCATCTCATCGAGCGTCAATGACGAGGAGTTGCGCATTACCTTTCGCGCCATTGAAGAGGGTGCCCTAGCCGTAATCGAGAAACCGGCTGGCTTACAAAGTCCCAATTTTTCCATGATCCGCAGCACGATTGTAGAGACCATTCGCACCATGGCTGGAGTCAAACTGGTCCGTCGCATTCGTCGTGTTCACACCTCCCCCACTTCGTTCCCCGTCCCGATTCCAACCAAAGGAACCCAAAAAACATCCTGCCAAGTATTGGCCTTGGCCTGTTCCACGGGAGGACCACAGGCATTACACACCATTTTTGCGGCCTTGCCACAAAATTTACCCTTTCCCATTGTCGTGGTACAGCACATCTCACCTGGATTTATCGGCGGATTGGTTAAATGGTTGGCGATTTCCAGCAAATTGACCATCAAACTGGCTGAAAATGGTGAACTATTGCGACCCGGCACGGTATTTTTTGCCCCAGATAATCACCATTTAACTATTGGTTCCGAGGCAGGCCAACTGCAAGTTCAGTTATGCGAAACCCCGCCTGTCAACCGTTTTCGCCCGTCTGGGAATCCATTATTCAATTCGTTGGCCACGGTTGCGCCCCACCGGTCAGTCGGGGGAATCTTGACCGGCATGGGCAACGATGGGGTGTATGGACTGTTGGCCATGCGCAATGCGGGGTGTCATACGTTTGCGCAAGACCGGGAAAGCTCCATCGTCTTTGGGATGCCCGGTGAGGCCCTAGCACTGAATGCCGTTGAGACGATCCTCTCATTGGAGAGGATTCCTGATCACATCCTGTCGCTGATCAATCGGATTTCAGGATAAACATCTGAAAAAATAACGACCTAGAAGTCAATCTGCTCCAATGCCTACTGGAATATCTGCTCAATTTTTTCGGCACCAAAAATTTTCTTGCTCCACCCTTTCAGAGTGTTCAAATCCGCCTCGGCCAACCTGGAGCGGACCCAATCTGGCACCGATCCAAAACGCTCTTGAAGGAGGTCAATCAGCATTTCTATTCTCTCTTCCAACTTGCCTCGCTGCTCTCCACTCTCAAAGCCCTCCTGCCGCCATTCATTTTTGTGCTGTTCAACAATGTTACGTGCAAAGACAGATATCATTTCAGTGGTCTCCTGTGGACAAACCCGGATCACGATTTCACGCACATCGCTTTCATCCAGGTCTTGAAAGGTTGTCAAAAGATAAAGCATTACTGGAACCAATAGTTCTGGTGCTTCTTCCAAAGCAGCCACGATAGCCCACAACGCTTCATTTTGTGTTTTTGGATCACGAGTGCCGTATTTTAATGCCATCAAACCCGCCTTCAGACGCGCATTCCTCGCCAACCGATTATCAGGAATCGGTCCTAAATTTGCGACAATAAATGAAAAATTCATCAGCCATGGCCTCAATGCCTCATCCGCATCCACCAGTGCCAGGAACTCATTTGGAATAGTCCACTCTTGTGCGCCGTGATACAAAACGAAGGGCACGATAGCTGGCAGAAGAGTCCATTCCGGGTTTTCCTGTTCTTTCTGCTCTATAAACCTGCTGATTCCACGGTGAAGCTGCTGCCCAACCTTTCGATCCAGATAGCTTTTATGCTCCATCAAGGTATAGAAATAGACGCTCCTACCGCTCAAAGTTTTAGCGCGAAACATTCGATCCGAGTAATATGGACGCAACTCCTCGTTGATAAATGATCCCTGCACCAACTCCGGGTCTTCTGGCGTAAGCACTGCCACGATCTCCTTGGGCATATATTCACGCAGCAAGGCACCCGCAGTCTCTGGGGTGGACATCAGTGCTGTGAATAGCCGATCATGTGGCTGGGCCAGTTTGATCATAAAAACGACCCCCTATCAATTGCAGTGATCATCAAAATCGGCCTTGTGAGCCGACATATTCGACCACAAGGCAGGTTGCAAAAGCAACCAAAAACCGTCAGTAGGAGTGGCAGCCGAACTGGCTCCTCTCAAATAGGAAACAGTAATTACGGTTGTCGGGATCAAGGCGCATTAGAATCATCACGACGCAAAAACCGAGCAATGGTTTCCAGGTGATCTTGTGCCACATTAAAAGAAAACTGATCCATGGCCTGTTCGAGTTTAAAAAATTCTACCTGCAAAGCGGTTCCGACCAACAACTTGCGCAAAGGCTCCAGGCTTTCATTCGCTTTAAGATTCCCTTTTTTCAGCCATCTCGCCATGATTGTCACCTGTTGCTCCACCGCATCCCGGTCCACAATCATGGCACTTGGCGGCCTTTCCACAGGTGTTTCTGGAGTTGTCCTCCCTTTCACCTTGGTTGCAATGGTTTGTATTTCCAGGTTTACACAGCACAGAATGACCGTTCCAGATGAATCGGAACGAACCAGTTTCAACTCCCCTGACATCATTTCAACCAATTTTTTACAAATCGCCAACCCAAGACCAAACCCCCCACGCCGTCTGGTCAGAGAGGCGTCGCTCTGGGTAAATTGCTGAAAAATCATGTGCTGTTTGTCTGGCGGGATGCCACATCCCGTATCTTCCACCCTAAATGTAAACCGCGCTTTGTCCTGACCCGGTTCAATCACAGACGAAACTTTCAATATGACCTGACCTGCGCGAGTAAACATCCTGTCGCTGATCAATCGGATTTAAACATCTAAAAAAATAATGCCGTCTGGTGAAAAATTGTGTTATTTTTATTGATGTCATCAACATCAGACATGGAGAATCGATTATGACCGCTGCCGTTGCATTTGATACGCTTAAAGCGTGGAAGAAAAACAAGCTGAAGCGATTTCTGATGCCTTCAAGGAAGCCCAGTTGAAAGAGATGGCCACTAGGGGGGGATATCTTAGATGTCAGGCGCGACTTAAAAGAGCTTGAACTACGCATGGCAGCCGAACTGGCTCCTCTCAAATGGGGAACAGCAATTACGGTTGGCGGCATTATTACGCTCATTCTAAAACAATTTTTTCCACATTGATCTTCAATATCTAATTCTTTATCATTGCCATGATACTGAATGCCGATGAAACCATCCTCAAACATCAGGAGCAAAAAATGCATCTTGCAGAACTCACCCTCTCGGAACAACTTAAAATGACCGAAAGGCGCATAGAAGAACGAAAACGTCTTTTTGGCATCAACGATGAAGATCAACGCAACATGCTTTCCGCCAAACCTTTCATCGATGAAAACCTGGAACTCATCGTTGAAAGACTTTACAAGCAACAATTGGAATTTTCAGAAATTCAATTGGTGATTGGCGATGCCGACACCCTCTCCCGCCTGAAAAATTCCATGAGAAACTATATCCAAGAACTTTTCAGTGGCACCTATGATGCGATTTATATAAACACCCGTTTGCGCGTTGGCAAGGTCCACAAACGTATTGGCGTATCCCCATCGCTCTATATGCAGGCTGTCAATCGACTGATAATATTACTTAACGAAATTATAGAAGCGCAGTGCAAGGATGGCAGTTGTTCCCGCATTGAAGCAGAAGCACGCAAAATCAGCCTATCGAAACTGTTGATGTTTGACGTTCATCTGGTTTTTGAAACCTATACAGGCGCATTGGTGGCCGCCGTGGAAGTTGCCCAGATGGATCTGGAACAGTATGCCCAGGATCTGGAGATCACAATTGCCAAACGCACCCAAGAACTCAAGGACTTGTCCCGCATGGATGGCCTGACCGGACTTTTAAACCAGCGTGCATTTTTTGATCATTTACGCTCTGACTTGTCGATAGCCAAACGTCGTGAAGAATCAATTACACTGCTTTATTTTGACCTGAATGGCTTTAAAAAGATTAACGATACACAAGGACATCGTACTGGCGATTTGGTTCTCGCTCATGTCGGTGAGTCTCTGTTGGCAACAATGCGCGAGATTGACACCTGCTGTCGCTATGGAGGTGACGAATTTTGCGTCATTCTACCCTCCTGTCAGATTGAACAAGCCCAGGAGGTGTGCCGTCGTCTTGTGCAACGCTTTGAAGACAAGGCCGGACAATATCCAGTCTCCTTCAGCATCGGGATCAGCCAAGTTGGTCCGAAAAATTTTCCATCCGTGGACGAAATGGTAAAATCTGCGGATAAACTCATGTACTTGTCAAAATCCGAATCCAAAAAAGTACCTGGATACTGGATCTGCGATCAAACGGACAAGGTAAAACTACTATTGGCAAAACCCAATCCAGAGGAAAGTTCCGATGCCTCAAGATGACTGAATCAAGGAGCATCGAGATTTTCACGACGCAAAAACCGAGCAATGGTTTCCAGGTGATCTTGCGCCACATTAAAAGAAAACTGATCCATGGCCTGTTCGAGTTTAAAAAATTCTACCTGCAAAGCGGTTCCGACCAACAACTTGCGCAAAGGCTCCAGGCTTTCATTCGCTTTAAGATTCCCTTTTTTCAGCCATCTCGCCATGATTGTCACCTGTTGCTCCACCGCATCCCGGTCCACAATCATGGCACTTGGCGGCCTTTCCACAGGTGTTTCTGGAGTTGTCCTCCCTTTCACCTTGGTTGCAATGGTTTGTATTTCCAGGTTTACACAGCACAGAATGACCGTTCCAGATGAATCGGAACGAACCAGTTTCAACTCCCCTGACATCATTTCAACCAATTTTTTACAAATCGCCAACCCAAGACCAACCCCCCCATGCCGTCTGGTCAGAGAGGCGTCGCTCTGGGTGAATTGCTGAAAAATCATGTGCTGTTTGTCTGGCGGGATGCCACATCCCGTATCTTCCACCCTAAATGTAAACCGCGCTTTGTCCTGACCCGGTTCAATCTCAGACGAAACCTTCAATATGACCTGACCTGCGCGAGTAAACTTGATCGCGTTGCCGAGCAAATGACGCAACACCTGCCCCAAACGACGCAGGTCTCCCACAACAGATTCTGGAACCAACTCATCCACCTGAAACAAAACAGCTACTCCTTTCAATTCCGCCTCTTTTGCCAGAAGATTCACCACTTCTTCGATCAGAGTTACAAGAGTGAATGGCGTCGTGTTCAGAGTGAAAGAGTTGGGATCTAAATTGACAAAATCCAAAATCTCATTGATATTATCCAATAAATCTCTACCAGATTCGCGAATATGTTGAACATTATCCCGATCTTTTGACGCAAGATTTGAGTTCAACAATAAATCAGAAAAAACAATAACACTATTCAGCGGCGTGCGCATTTCATGGCTGATCACCGCCAGAAAATCGGCCTTGGCCTGATTGGCGGAAGCAAGCAACCGTTTGGCATGTTCCAGATCACGGGTTCTCTCTTGCACCAACCTTTCCAGGTGATTCCGGTGCATCATGATTTCCAACTGATTGCTGATCCGGGTACGCAATAATTGTGGATTGGGTGGCTTGCGAATGTAATCCACCGCCCCCAAAGCCAATCCTTTGACCTCATCGGCTGTTTCGTTCATGGCGGTCAAAAAAATGATCGGGATGTCCGATGTGGCGGGATTACTCTTCAGGAAACTACAGACTTCATACCCGTCCATTTCGGGCATCTGGATATCCAGCAAAATAATATCCACAGGCTTATTTGATGCAATCTCGATGGCATCACGACCATTACTAGCGACAAGAAGTGTATACGGACCGATCAACAAAGAGGCAATCATCCTGATATTGATTGGCACATCATCAACGATAAGGATGGTTGAATTGTTATGGTTTTTATCCATAAGGAATTTATCCAGCAGGTGGCAAATGGACCGTGAAGGCGAACACACTCCCCTTACCAAGCTGACTCTGATGCCAAAACCGCCCATCCATGAGTTCCACACACCGTTTGACAATAGACAAACCCAAACCAATCCCACCATATTTGCGTGTCGTCACGGGTTCAATTTGTGTAAAACATTTAAAAATGGTTTCATTAGACTCCTCGGCAATCCCAATACCGGAATCTTTCACCTTAAACAACACGGTATCAGGCGGCTCTGGTGGATCCCGCTCTGGGGCGGGAAGAACTTCCAAGGAAACAGCTCCCTCATGGGTGAATTTGATTGCATTGCCGATCAGTTGTTGCATGGCAAATTTTAAACGCTTTTCATCGCCTTCCACATAATCTGGGATCGACTCATCAACCGACCAAACCAGTTGAATACCCTTCTTCAAAGCATCCGCCGCAAACTCCTGCTGCAATTGATCCAGAAAATCGCGCAAATAAAAAGGGGAGCAATCCGCCCGTTTGGTTGCATGCTCCATGGAAACAAAAGCAATCGTATTTTCGATCAATTGCAACAACGATGATCCCGCTTTCGTGATATTGCCAAGAAACTTTTTGCTCTCACCTTCCGTCAGCAAGGGTTCCAGCAAGTCGGAATACCCGATGATCTGGTTAAGCGGAGTGCGCAGTTCATGACTGATGATCATAAGAAAATCCCGTTTGGCGCGATTTCCAGATTCAGCGGATGTTTTGGATTTCTCCAATTCCGCCGTGCGTTGTTCGACCAGTTTTTCCAGATGTTGACGATACTGTTGCAGTTCCAATTGATTTTTGATGCGCAGGCTGACAATATTGACATTAAATGGCTTGACCACATAATCCACCGCCCCAAGCATGAACCCCTTGGTCTCGGCAGCCTCGGCCTCCATAGCGGTCACAAAAATGACCGGAATCGCTTGCAATGTTGGATGTGCCTTCAACCGGCGACACACTTCATATCCATCCATCTCTGGCATCATAATATCCAAAAGGATCAAATCCGGTTGTTCCGTCTCTGCCAACCTCAGGGCATTCTCCCCATTCGTGGCAACCAGAATCTCATAATTGGCACTCAGAGCATTCACCAATAATTTTAAATTGATTGGTGTATCATCGACGATCAAGATTTTTGGTTTTCCAATCTCTTCATTCATCTCTGTTCTCCAATAGACACATGCAAGACATTGGCAAGGGTTTCCAGGTGATGAATCGCCTCGTCAAAAGCAAACTGATCCATCGCCCTTTCCAGTTTTGACACCTCCACCTGAAGATCCGTTCCAACTAACAACTTATGCAAAGGCTCCAGGCTTTCACCGGCCTTGACGTTGCCTTTCTTGAGCCAAGCGGTCATGGTCGTCAGATGCAATGCCACAGCCTCCCGATCCACGTTTTCCATTGAGGTGGTCAATTCGTCAGCAGAATGAACCGTCTGACCCAAGGTGGCCACGGACTCTTTCACCTGTTTCATGGCACGCTCCAATTTCTCCAACAGCCCCCCCCATTCATGACGCATTTTGGCATGAATGCTTTGTTCCAAGGCACTAGCAGCCAAGGACAATTCCCTAGCCCCCAAATTCCCCGCAACCCCTTTCAAGGTATGGGCCCGACTTCGACCCATCTCATCATCTCCCACCACAAACAAAGCGGTCCGAATCTCCTCCACCACCTGCTGATGATCACGCATAAAATCCCACCACATGGTTTTGTAGAAATCCAAAGAGGATCCCAACCGCACCAAGGCATCTTGAACCTGGATACCAGGCCAATCACCCATACTCATCTGACTCTGTTGATTCTCTGCGGCCTTGGCCAGCAAGGCACTCACATTCACCGGATTGTGCTGCGGGTTGATCCATTTAACCAGAATCTGGAAGAGTTGGTTGATGTCAATGGGTTTTGGCAGATAATCATTCATGCCAGCGGCCAGACAGTTCTCCCTATCGCCAGCCAAGGCGTGAGCGGTCATGGCAATAATTGGCAAATCCTGAAACATTTCCATAGAACGTAGCTTGCGGGTGGCCTTATAACCATCCATCACCGGCATCTGCACATCCATGAACACCAGTTCAAATTTCTGGTTGCTTAATATCTGAATGGCCTCCTGACCATTATTGGCCAACGTTGTGACCACGCCGACGCTATCCAACATCTCCTGAGCCACATGCTGGTTGATCAGATTATCTTCAACCAACAATACCTGCGCACCTCCAACCCTGCGAATCACTTCCACCCTTTCAACGCCATGCAAATTGGCATCATAAATTTTGGTGACCGTTTTTCCGAAAACATCCAAAATGGTATCCAGCAACAAAGAGGGGGTCATTGGCTTGATCAAACAGGCATCCACGCCTTGTCGATTGGCATCTTGAATGATCTCCTCTTTGCCGAAAGCGGTCATAATGATGATTTTCGGTCGCGTGGCCCACTCCATAATCACCTTGGCGACGGCAAGACCATTCAGGCCCGGCAGCTGCCAATCCAACAAAATCAAGTCAAAAGGCGATCCCTGATCTGCGGCCAATTTTAACGTCTCCAAACAGTGTTCACCAGAATCGACACAAGTCGTTTCCATGCCAAGATGTTGGAGCATGTCCATGGCCACCAACTGAGCTTCCACATTGTCCTCAACCACCAATGTTTTAAGGCCTTTGAGGTCTTCTGGAACAATGGGCGAATAGGGTACCGTCTGATGGTTGCGTCCCAAAACCACAGTGAAAGAGAACCGGCTCCCTTTGCCAGGTGTACTGTTCACCCAGATCTTACCGCCCATCATCTCCACCAGACGCTTACAAATGGTCAGACCAAGCCCAGTTCCACCGAATTTCCGGGTAACGCTGCTGTCAGCCTGCACAAAAGGGGTAAACAGCAAAGCGACCTGTTCATCGCTAATCCCAATGCCAGTATCCTTAATGGAAAACTCAATACGCACCATCTCTTCGGTCTGTTCGACCAAAACCGCCTTGAGACAAATATCCCCTGCCCGCGTAAATTTAACGGCATTCCCAACGAGGTTAACCAGAACCTGCTGAATACGCAAACGATCACCAACTAAAACACCAATCGATTGGGGAGGGGCGGAAACCACCAACTCCAGATCCTTATCAATGGCCACCTGCCGGAACAAGTTGATGGCATCTTCTAAGACATCCCCCAGATAAAAATCCACCGATTCCATGATCAGCCTGCCAGCCTCCATCTTGGAATAATCCAAAATATCGTTAATCACCCGCAATAAAATATGCGACGATGATTTGGCCTGAGAGAGAAAATTACGAGCCTTGTCTGACAGTTCGACCCCAAGAGCCAAGTCGATCATACCCAATACGCCGTTCATCGGGGTACGGATTTCATGGCTCATGTTGGCCAGAAAAAGATCCTTGGCACGGAAAGAGTCCTCAGCGGTTCCTAAAGCGGCATTCAAGGAGAGCATCACCTGTTTATAACTGGTGATATCTCGCATAAAAGCGGTATAAATGGGTCGTCCTTGCGATACAATCGATGAGATGGCAATTTCCAAGTCAACAAGCTTGCCATCGGCGCGCAAACCGTCGAAGGTCACTCGCCGTCTAATCGGGGTCCACTCCCCGGTGTCAAACTGCTTCTTGAACCTAACCAGTGCCTGACGATGCGCCTCCCGCCATTCTGGCGGAACAATAAAATCCACCACCTCCTGCCCGATCACCTGCGACCGGGTAAATCCGAACAATTTTTCCGCCGCTGGGTTGAACTCAAGCACCTTGCCCTGTTCATCAATCATGATGAAAACATCCAGTGAGGAGGCAAAGACCGTCCAGAGCAACTCTTCTTGTTCGCGGGCTTCATCGCGGGCGTGAATCAATTCGGCGGTGCGCACCTTGACGATCTCTTCGAGTCGGGTGCGGTGTTGTTTGAGTTCCAGTTGATTTTTGACTCTAAGATGGACCACAGCCGGATTGATCGGTTTGGTCATATAATCGACCGCACCCAATTCCAATCCTGCGGCCTCCTCTCCCTCCCCGCTCATGGCCGTGACAAAGATCACCGGAATATCACACAAGTTGACATCGGCTTGGAGTCGAGACAAAACCTCACGCCCATCCATCTCTGGTAGCATGATATCAAGCAAGATCAAGTCTGGCCGATGGGTCGCGGCAATCTGTAGCGCATCCAAACCATTGGTGGCAAACAGGACGTTATAATCATCTTGCAAGACTGCGTTCAATACCTCAATATTGACCGGTTCATCATCCACAACTAAAATGACCGGACAATGCGAATCCATCCCCACTTTTTCACCCCCCTGGATTTATGCCCTGCATTTGCAAGATTTCATTCAAAACCTTAGTAGCACTGGAAAAATCCAATTTGTTCATGTGTCCCTCCAGTTGGTCCAGATGCGACAGCAAAGGATTCCCACGCAAAAGATCACGCAACGGTCCAATGGCTTTTCTGGCCTGCAGATTATGCGATTCCAACAGTGACCGCAGGTCCAAAAGCACTGGAGTCACCTTTTCCAAATCCAGCGCACTCACCTCTTCATCGGTTTCCACAGGCCTTGGCTTAACCAATAACAGCTCCCGCAAAAGGGCCACAGACCGCATCACTCTAGCCAATTCTATTTCAAAATGTTCCAAATGGCCATCAAGCAACCGGTTATCCTCTCCTCTCTTGAGGGCAGACTCCAGTTCCAAAACGCTCTCATACAACGCGACCGCCGAAATATTCCCGGCAATCCCCTTGATGGTATGAGCCATCTTGGCTGCCGATTCACGCTCGCCAAGCTGAATCTTATCGCGGATCTGACTGATCACCCCCGATGCAGAATCACCAAAATGGACAATCAACTTGGCCAAAAGCTCCTTGTTGCCCTTCACTCGTTGCAAGGCTGCGGCTACCTGAATCCCTGGCAAATCGGCGGGCAATTGAAAATCTGTTCCATGATCTACAGATTCAGGGAGAGGTTCCCGTTCACCCGGTTGAATCCATCTCTGGAGACATTCATATAACTTATTGACCTCAATAGGCTTAGCAACGTGATCATTCATACCGCGCGCCAAACATTTTTCCCGTTCCCCCACCATGGCATGCGCGGTCATGGCAACAATCGGTAAATCCTGATTTTTACCATTGGCTCGAATCAATTCCGTTGTCTGATAACCATCCAAATCTGGCATCTGAATGTCCATGAAGACCAGATCAAAAGTCTCCTGCTCAATCAATGCCAACGCCTGACGACCGCTATTGGTCACAACAACCCGCAAACCAAGCTCCTCCAGAATCTCACGACCAACTTGTTGATTAATTTCATTGTCATCCACCAGCAAAATCCGCGCACCCCGTATGCTCGCTTTCAACCGCTCTTCCAGCTCACTCGACTCAACCACCTTGGACGTGGCACCTGGATTATCCATTTGAAAAACTTCCATAATGGAATTGAGCAAGGCCGAAGGCGAAACCGGCTTGGCAAGAAAACCATCTAGGTTGCATTTTTCCACCTGTTCCAGAATCTCTTCCCTGGCAAAGGCCGTCACCATAATGATGGCCGGTTGCTTCACCAACTGGAGATCCGCCTTGATCCGCTCCACCGTTTCGATCCCGTCCATACCTGGCATCTGCCAATCCATCAAGATCAGATCATAAGAGGGTTCCCCAGATCGTTGCGCCCTTTGCAGTTCATCGATGGCCTCCTGCCCAGAGGTCAATGTAGCCACCTGTACATGCGCAGAAAAAGAGAGTAATAATTCACGAAAAATCATACAAGAGGTTTCGCTATCATCCACCACTAAAACCCGTGTCCGATCCAGGGTAGGCAGAGCCCTGACCACATCAACGGGATTGACCACACGACCAAAACGGGCGGTGAAGCTAAAAATACTCCCTTTGCCGAACTCGCTGCTGACGCTGATTTGACCATCCATCATACCAACCAGACGTTCACAAATGGTCAATCCCAGACCGGTTCCACCATACTTGCGGGTGGTGGAACTGTCCGCTTGCGCAAACGCCTTAAACAATTTGCCGACCTGTTCCTCCGTGAGACCAATGCCTTGATCCTGCACCGAACACTTCAACCAAATCGACTCCTCGTCGGCATGGTCCTCCTCCACCGTGATGAGGATCTCACCATTTTCTGTAAACTTAACCGCATTCGTAGCCAGATTAAGCAAAATCTGTCCAAGCCGCAACGGATCTCCAATCAAAGTTTTTGGCAAGGAGGGATTAATAAAATGAAAAAACTCAACCCCCTTGTCAGCCGCCTTAGCCACAATCAAGTCGGTCACATTACCAAGAACCGTTTCCAGACTGAATTCCACCTCTTCCAACACCAACTTATTGGCCTCAATCTTGGAAAAATCGAGAATATCATTCAAAATGCCAAGCAAAGAGCGCGAAGAATATTGAATCTTCTCCATATAATCCCGCTGTTTTTTGGTCAACCCGGTTTTCAGCAATAAATAACCCAATCCGGTAATGGCGTTCATCGGGGTACGAATTTCATGGCTCATATTGGCAAGAAATTCGCTTTTGGAAAGATTGGCCTTTTCGGCATTCTCCTTGGCTTTAGCCAACTGTTGGTCTGTTCTGTGCCGTTCAATTCTCCCGGCCAAGGTGTGGACAACGGTCCAGAGGTACTCTTCTTCATCGGCCTGATGCGGGTGCGCATCTCGCGTATAGACCACTAAAACGCCAATCACGGCTCTATCGATCAGGATGGGAAGAGAATAGGTGCCATGGGGAAGAATTTCCTCAACCTTGTTGTCATAACGTTCATCAATACAATCGGCAAAAATCTGTTGCCTGGATTCCCATGCGCGACCACAAAGGCACCCCCCCTGGGCAACCCGATCACATTTTTTCAATAACTCCTGGGGCATGCCAACACTGGCCACCATCACCAGTTCCTGAGTGGCCTCATCCACCAAAAAGATCGCCCCCATCCCCACAGTAAAATCACTAAACCCTTCCAGAGCCAAGACGATATCTTTCTGCAACTCCTCCTTTAGGGAACGAGTTTCCAGTCCAGACCGGAGTATCTTGTTGATATTATTTCTTGAGTTATGAGTCCAACGATTCTTTTCCCAAAGCTTGGTAAAGGAATCTTCCAAAATAGCCAACTCATCTCCCTTCGCATGGACATTCAAGGTAAACCCAAGCTCTTTTTGGGAGAGACCAAGCATCCGAAAGGTCAACTCGCGAATCTGCTTCACCTTTCGCAAAGCCATGACCAGAAAAGCCAGCACCAATACGGCTGCCAAGGCAAATTGCATCTTGCGTTCCACAGACAGCAGTTGCTCGCTGAATAGGGCTGCACGTTTTTTGCTGACAAAAACGGATACTTTGATGCGAGACTCCGTATCGCCATCATCGTCATAATCCTTGCCAATCAGCAAATAATCACCATCCTCATTCAATATGCCGTGTTGATCTTTCTGACCGGCCTGCATACTCGGTTGCAACGAATCTGGCAGGTTATCCGCCACCACACGCGATGGAGAGTCTTCAACAATCGCAACGCCGAGATCATCGGATCCTGTAAAAGGAAAAAGGGACTCCAGCAGATGATCATTAAAGGAACTCATCATCATCAGATGGGCCACCACCTTGCCATCCGAATCACGCACAGGCGTTGTATTGATGAGTCGAATCAACCCATCCTGTTCGCTTACCAGCAATTGGCCAAGACTCTTGGCAAAGATCAACGGCAAGGATTCTTGCAACCAACGCGGAAGATCGACCCCTTTTTTATCTGGAAAATAGAACTCTCGCGCCTCCCCATTCGCATTCAACAGCAAGATGAGTTCCGCATGCATATTCTGCCAGACTCCCACCAACGGCAGCCAAGGAGGAAGCCGCTTGTGGCGTATAAGGCCCTCCTGCGCCATCTTCTGACCGACCACGAAGGGAATCATTCTTTTGTTTTCTGCCAGGAGAGCCATTGTTGCAGGAATTTGGCTCTTGTACTGTTTTAAACGAAAACGTACCGAGCGAATTTCACGGCTGAGTTCAGCGTTGAGGGCGATTGAGGTCTGATGCAAAAAAATATTGGAAAGGAAATAATCCAAAATCACACCGACCACCAGACTGATCAATATGCCGAAAAAGACTGTCTTGATGGCCAGTGTTAATCTTGGAAAGGAGAAGGTCATTTGGTCGGTTTACCAATCAGTTCATTGCCTTCAAACAACCAACCGTTCTGACGCAATTGCGTGGCATGCACGATAAACGCCTTTTGCTGCACGGAATCAAAATGATTCAGCAGGGAATCAATCAACTGGTTTGCCTTTGGATTGGCTGGGGTTCCCTCCCAGGTGGTCATATCCATCACCTTGAAATAGGGATATTTTCCACTCGCGACTGCTTGGGTATCATCTGCATCCACACCATTTAATTTCAACCACTTGACTCGTCCCTTGTTGGCAGCGTCCTCCACCACCCAACGCGAAACCCAACCAAAACCATTCGGATTGGCCGCAACCGCATCCACCATGTCTGGAATCGAGCTAACAAAATGGGTCTGTTGTAAAAAGAGGTTTTTGTTATCCAAAATGTCGCGCCAGTGTCCAGGACGGGTTTCACAATGCAGTCGTGCCACAGGACGGATCGTGCCTTGTAACGTTTTGGCTTGTGGATCGGAGAGTTCTTTCCACTCGCGAATCTCGCCGCTGTATATTTTTTGCACTTCCCCAAAACTGACATTCGTGATCGGGTTGTTTGGATGGGTGATAAAAACAGTCGGAACGATCCCAATCGTATGAAATACAATGCCAGGAAGACGATCAAAGGGGGCTGGAGAGCAACAAAATCCCGCCATATCCGACTCTTTTTTGGATAAAGGACCGGAACTGGTGCCACAGGTTCCCTTGTTGACCTGAATCACCAGTTTGTTTTCCTTGGCATAATTTTCCACAATGGGGGTCAAGGCACCATAAAGATTCTGGTCCATTTCAACCCTCAGATCGGCCTTCACGCCACTGGGATAGACAATGCCCTGTTTGATCCACTCTGGTGAGACAAGAGCCGGATTCGGCTTTCCTGGTGTAAAAGCGGGCCCTTGCAACGCAAAATCAATATCATCCTGCCCGCCCCAAGCAGTGAAAGAAAACAGTTCCACAATAACTGCTACGACCAAAATTGAGCGAATTCGTTTATTAATTTTCATACTTTTGCCCCTCACCATAATTTTTGTTAATGTGAACATACACCCCCCTTGGCAAAGCTGAACTTCTCCTGCAATAAATTAACGATTGTACATGAAAAATTCAATCCCTTTTCAACCAAAAAGCCAATAAAATTTTTTCACCCCCCTTTTCCTTCAGTCAGGCCCTGACTTCAACGAGCGTGATGTCATCTTCATGAGTTGTGGAACCGACATGTTCGGCTAAAAGGGTCATCAAACCATCCAAACTATCCCCTGAACTGGCGACCTCCAACAAAAAGGTCTCCAGTCGCTCCATCCCGAACACCTCTCTCGCTCCATTCACCGCCTCGATGATGCCATCGGAAAACAAGTAAAAACGATCCCCCTTTTCCAAAGAGACCCGATGGGTAGCTGCAGCGATTTTTAGTTCCTTGACAATCCCCAAAGGCGGAAGCGCGGATTCAAAACGATCCAGAATGCCACCCTGCCGAATCAACAGACCCTCTGGCAAAGCGGCATTCCAAACAAAAGCGTACTGGCGATCTGATGAAATTTCGATCAGGGCCGCCGCAAAAAAAATGCCGGTTGGCAGACGGGCGCAGAGATGCTTGTTGATCTCATGAATAATTTCACTGCCAGAAGCCTCATGCCCTGCCAGATCGTTAAAAATATGGGTCACCAGAGGCCCACCAATGGCCGCAGAAAGACCATGTCCCGTGAAATCCCCCAGCATGATGAACTGTCGTCCATTCGGGGTGAAGATCGAAAAAAGCATATCCCCGGCTGTCTCCTCAACCGGAGAGACCAAATGCCGTACATTGCGCCCATCAAACGTATCCGCATCCCGCATCTTGAGAATAATCTCCGCAATCAATCCCCGTTCGCGCAAAAGACGTTGATTGTACTCTTCCAACTGTAGACTGGCGGATCGTAGAGCCAAATGGGTTTTGATGCGGGCATGAATGATGGGAATACTGAATGGCTTGGTGATATAATCCACGGCCCCCAATCGTAGTCCTTCCAACTCATCCTCCTCTTCAGACTTGGCAGAGACAAAAATCACCGGAATATGCTGGGTTACCTCATCGGCTTTAAGTCTGCGACAAACCTCATAGCCATTCATTTCCGGCATCATGATATCCAACAGCACCAGATCTGGATGGGGAGAAATATGGGCCGCCTTCAGGGCAATCAGGCCATTGGGCGCGGGTCTAACCGTATAATCCCGCATCAAGGCACCCTTCAATACGTCGATATTCTCAGGAATGTCATCAACAACAAGAATAATCGGCTTGCTAGTATT
The DNA here is from genome assembly GCA_015232825.1 of Magnetococcales bacterium. Classification (GTDB taxonomy): domain Bacteria; phylum Pseudomonadota; class Magnetococcia; order Magnetococcales; family Magnetaquicoccaceae; genus Magnetaquiglobus. Next base: position 13,653 of record JADFYY010000005.1, on the reverse strand, counting down.
ATTATTATTCAAGCTCGTACTCCATCCACCCAATATTGTTCCTCCCCCTTTTTTTTCAGATATTCTTGCATATCCTCATTATCAACCCGATCATAGATTTCCTCTACTGAAAGAGTTAATCCAATCGATTCAAAAAAGATTGAGTCACCCAGAGCATAGATTTTGTTACCCCAAATATCACCGCTAATCCTCTTCAATACCATTACACGAACAATATCTTGGCTCACCAGAACATATTCAATCAATGATGGGATAATCTGATAAGCTCTAAGCTTAGTAATTTCATCTCTTATCCGAGTTGATGGTGATATCACTTCAACAATGATCACGGGTGATTCCGTGTAATAATCGTCTCCGCCTTTTTCACATTCAACAACGATGTCTGGGTAAAAATATTTTGTACCTACCTTTACTTTAAAGTCAGACTGATGAGTGTTACACGGTTTTCCTTTTAAGTGGATTCCGAATTCCATACTAATGGTATTTGCTAAAATGCTATGGTTCCTACTAACTCCCGCCATCGCATAAACTTGACCGTCAATGTACTCATGCTTTATTTCACTCTCAAGCTCTCCTATCAAGTAGTCTTCCTCGCTTATTATGCCGTCAATCGCTTGCAGAGCCATGGCTATATCCTTCTTTTTGCATTCAAATTATTCGGTCAATTCCAAACCAACAGATGCAGCACACTGCTGTAACGTTTCGATAGCCGCGTCAAAATTATAATTAGCCACCTGCCCATCCAACAACTTCAACCACTCGAACATCTCTTTGGATCCAGAAACGGTACGTATTTTCCTCAAGGTGTTTTCCACTTCAACATCATAAATCATCAGTTGACGAAATGCCATACCCAGTAATTCGTTACGCCTCTCAATCCTCTCCTTGGTCTCCTCCACAAAAGAAACTTGGGGGAGATCGACCGCTTTTTCAGGCAGCACCTGATCCAAAGCGACACAGATCCTGATCAATTCCAAAGAAGTATCTTGCAACAACGGGTCGATCCGATCTCTTTTGCGCGATTTTCGCATAGCCAACTCCAACTGACCAGCCTTCTCTTGCAAGGCTACGGCCCCAATGGTAGCCGAAACCCCTTTTAAAGTGTGGGCCAACCGTTCTGCTGTGTCAAAATCCTGATTCTCCAAAGCCTGACGAATCGCGTCACACGCTTTACCTTGGTTATTCTGAAAACGGCCCAGCAATTTCAGGTATGCGACGAGGTTCCCACTCATACGTCTCAACCCCGCCTGCGTATCCATACCCAAAATCTCTGGCAGAACCAAAGGGGGAGCCTCCACCTCACCTGTCGGCACAGGTTGAGGATTGGCCGGTTTGATCCACCGACATAAAATGTCATACAGCTTATCAGGATCAATCGGTTTGGCAATATGATCTTGCATGCCTGCTTCTAAGCAGAGATCACGGTCAGAAGACATGGCATTAGCCGTCATGGCGAGGATCGGCAAGGCGGCAAAACGCGCATCCTGACGAATTTGGCGCGTTGCCGTCATGCCGTCCATGACCGGCATCTGCACATCCATCAACACGCCATCCAAAGAGTGAACCTCGACCATTTCCACGGCCCTTTGGCCATTTTCAGCCATAAGCACCGTAATATTGACCTTCTCCAACAACTCCCGCGCCACTTGTTGATTGATTTCGTTATCTTCAACCAATAATATTCTGGCTCCCGACAACACGGCTTGAAAATCCGTACCACCGCTATGGCGCATATCCCGGCTTTTGTGTTCATCTGGTGCAGACCGGCCAAACACCTCCATAACGGTATCAAACAACAGGCTTTGGTTGATTGGCTTGATCAAAAAGCCATGAATACCACTATCGAGTATTGCACGCTTGATCACATGATCGTCACCATACGCCGTGGCCATGATGATCAAGGGTGGACGAGTGAGATTCAATGAATGACGGATCCTATCCGCGACCGTGATGCCATCCAACTCTGGCATCATGTAATCCATCACCACCAACTCATAAGGGTCTCCAACCAACTCTGCTTTCTGAAGTGCAATCATCGCCTCTTTGCCATCTCGCACCTTGGTCACTCGAAAGGTGAACGAACTTAAATAGTCGGCAAGTACCGTGAGGGCACTTTCATTGTCATCCACCGCCAATACCTTCATACCACGCAGATCGATGGATGGAATCAACTCCCTCTCATTGACCCGACTCGATATCCCCAGACAAACATCGAACATGAATTTAGAGCCCACTCCAGGGGTACTTTCCACCCATACAGAACCGCCCATCAACCCAATCAACTGTTTGGAAATGGCCAACCCCAAACCCGTACCGCCAAACTTGCGGGTAATGGTGGAATCAGCTTGGGAAAACGCCTGAAACAATCCGACCTGCTGCTCTGGCGTCATACCAATGCCAGTATCCCGTATGGTAAAGTGCAGACGAATACTTTTATCGTCTATATCGGTTACTTTAGTAATTATTGCCACTTCACCGCTTTCCGTGAACTTGATGGCATTATTGGTCAGATTGAGCAGAACCTGTCCCAAGCGCAAAGGATCACCCACCAGACTGTGGGGGATATCTGCAGCGGTTTCAATCAAGCACTCCAGATTCTTCTCATGGGCCTTCATGGAGACAATAGACGCCAAATTGCCCAACACCTCTTCCAAGGTAAAGTCGATACTCTCTATATCCAGCCTTCCAGCCTCGATCTTGGAGAAGTCCAGAATATCGTTGATAATGCGCAGTAAAGAGATGGCAGAGTTGTGAACTTTGTGGATGTAATCCTTTTGTCTAGCGGTAAGCGGCGTTTGCAGACACAGATGGCTCAAACCGATGATGGCATTCATGGGAGTACGAATTTCATGGCTCATATTGGCCAGAAACTCCCCCTTAGCCCGACTGGCCGCCTCAGCCGCATCCTTGGCCGCATGTAACTGCGCCTCCATCTCCTTGCGTGCGGTAATGTCACGCACCACAATCTGCAATGCGGGCTGCCCCTCCAAGGCCAAGGCATTGAGCAAAACCTCAGCCGGAAACTCTCCCCTCCCGTTGGCCATGCAATACAGCCATTCAAAAGAGACTGAGCCCTCCTCAAAAGCTTTGTTTCGCCAGAATTCTGCCAACCTTATCGAAGAGTCCCCATCCGGTTGTCTCTCTGGCCAGAACTCCTGAATCTGTCGCCGCAACAAATCCTCATGATTCTGACAACCAAAAAGTTCCACAGCCTTGTCATTGCAATCCATCAAGCCATCCCGCCCAAGCAACAAAACCCCCTCCCCAGTGGCCTCGAACAGAGTACGAAATTTCTCTTCCGAGGCCAGGATCAAGGATTCACTGCGTTTTTTTTCGGAGATGTCCTGAAACACCCACACAGACCCAACCACCTGCCCATGATGATCCAACAGAGAATCCACCGCCAGCCTGACTGGAAAACGGTCGCCATTACGACGAGTAAAATAAAAATCATCTGAACGCAACTTTTGACCCGTCTGGAAGGGAAGTTGGTGTCCGCAGATCAAGTCAAGGAGGGAGATGTGCGCCATTTCAGCCAATGGCCAGCCAAGCAATTGTTCACCAGTGGCATTCAGATAGGTACAATGACCCTCCTTGTCCAAGGCAAACACCCCTTCACCCATGGTATTGGCAATTCCTTGAATAAAACAGCTTTGCCGCGCCATTGCCTCCTCCATCTCCTTTTGACGGGTGATGTCGGTACGCAGGGAATAATATCGCACGGGTTTTCCATGCGGCCCAATGAAAGGGACGATGGTGGCACTAACCCAATAATATCCACCCCCCTTTTTGCGATTCTTGACCTCTCCATGCCACACCTGCCCTGAAGAGATGGTACGCCAAAGTTCCTTGAAATACTCCTTTGGATGGTAACCAGAATTGATAATGCGATGATTTTTGCCGATCAACTCCTCTCTGGAATAACCAGAAATGGCCACGAATAAATCATTGACATAAAAAATATCACCCTTGACATCTGTAGCCGAAATAATGGCGTGCCGGTCCATGGCGGACTTCTGAAACTGCAACTCCGCCAACCTCTCCTGAAGCATCCTCCCCATGCGCCAATGGCTAAATTTTATAAAAAGATCCTTTAAAAAAAACATTTACCGAATGCCTTGTTGATTCAAAAATTGCCCCAGAAGATGATCCATGCCCAGGATATGGTTCACCAACCAGTCACGCAAAGAGTTTTCAACTTCTGCTTTAAGAAGAGTCCTGTCCAGACCGGATTCCAAATTGAGCTTGAATTGTCTGGTCGCCGCAATCAACCGTTGATGATCTTCCAGGTGAACCACCAAGTCTGGATAATCAAACCGACGCATGTATTCCTCTTCACGCTTGAAATGAACGACGACATACTCGGTCAATTCAGCCAAGATATCCCAAAGAACCTGTTCAGGATCAACAGACAAAATCGCACCGAAGAGGCGGTTGATCATTTTGATCAACTTTTTATGATCCTCATCGATGCTGGCCACCTGAACACTCAAATGGGACTTCCAGATGATAATGGGAGGGGTCTCCATGGTTTGTTTTCCTTGCCACGCGCAAAGAGTTGACGGATGCTTTGGATAGTTTACTCCGAGACCGTCCGCCACACAAAAAAAAATCGCCCGAAACCAAAGATTTCGGGCGATTTTTTTATTGGGTTGTCAGGAGACGATCAGGCCGCTTCGACATTGGCGGCTTGCAGACCTTTCTGTCCGCGCACCACCTCGAATTTCACCTTCTGACCTTCTTCCAACGATTTGAATCCTTCGGATTTAATGGCTGAAAAATGGACAAAAACATCTTCGCTGCCATCCTCTGGGGCAAGGAAACCAAACCCTTTTGAATTGTTAAACCATTTGACCGAACCCCGTACTATTTGCGACATTGCTTTTAAACTCCTGATGACCGATTCTGAACCGCATATAAATTTAGGATAATGGAGTAAACTGTTTCAATCGTCCCCCCCTGCTTATCCCCTCTTCTTAATACGATACGAAGGAGTTCGACAAGTCACAAGAAAATTATTTTTATGGGCATATTTTTTTTTAAACAGGTTTACGTTAAACGAAGGTTTGCAAAGCGTTCCAACACGCCAGCCGTCATAAGATGGCTAATTGGGCCTTGCGCGATGCGACCAGGATGGTCAGATATATCCTGAAGACGTACCAGACGACTGGAGCCGTTTTTGCAGTCCCGATAACACAACAGAGTATGGACCAGCGCGTTGTCGGGCAAGGCCTCAAGCGTCGCTGGATTGTGACCAGTCAACAAAACGCGCAAAGAACGACTTTCCGCCAAGGCAGCGATTTGCTCCAGCAGTTTGGCGGATTGACTTGGTGTGATGGTATTATCAATATCTTCGATCACCACCATGCACGCAACCGGACAACTCAGCAAAGCAGCAGCCATGGCGAGCAGACGCAAGGTGGTGTCAGGAAACAAAGAGGCATCAAATGCGCGTGTTTGCCCATCATAGGTTTCCCGGATCCTCACAATGACCTCACCCCTAGGCGCGGTAAGAAAATCAATGAAAGCATGCTCTTGCCCAGGCATAATACGAATAAAATTCAAAATAATGGTCCGATTGGCCCGTTCCGCCAGGGTCAACTCCTCTTCCGCCTTGTCCCCCCCCCACAGATGAAACAAAACGCTGGAGAGATTGCTGCCATCTGCCAGCAATTGACGTTCATTTTTATAACGATAGCCGCGCATTCCTGCCAAAACAGGATCGAGAAACAAAATATTGGACAACCAATGACGAATCAGGCCAGCGGCCACCGGGATGCGTTCCCGCGCCTCTATTCGGTCAGGATGCAGCTTAGCCGGACTATCGAGTTGAGTAAAAAGGGCATTTTGGTCGTCAAGAGATATTCTTGGTTTTTTTCGGTTGGCATCAAATGGATTATATTCCACCAAAAGATCCCCGTTCTTCCCCTGAACCGCCTGATAGAACGGGTCACCCTTGTCGTTTTCCTTCAAATGTTCATACACCAGATGCAACCCTGCGTCCTCACGGATCTCGATCATCAATCCCATTTGCAGTTCTGATTGCGGGGAGGTTCCCGAACAAGCCAGACCAAAACGGCTTGAGGTGTGATAAGCAAGATCGTGCAAACGCCCTCGCACCAATGGGTTGGACTTCTGAATATGCCCCTTCCCTTGTGCCATCCAGGAGAGCAAACGTACCCCCTCGATAGCATTGCTCTTGCCGGAACCACCCGCTCCAAGGAGCAAAGTCAGAGGGGCCAAATGCAAGATGGCTTTTTGATAACTTCTGAATTGATTAAAAAGGATGCGATTTAACATGAAAGATGCCCCGAAATCATTGTTACATGGACAAACAATACAATCACTGCTACAAACAAGGGTCTTCAACCCATCACTGTTGACGCGATTCAATTGAAATTATATACCACAATTACCATTTTTCTTCTTGTAGCAGGCACAGCACTTCAGGCCATGGCCGACAAGGAGATTCACAATAGCACCTCATCCTTGGTCGAGGAACCGGGAATCTTTCGTACTCCCCAAGGAATTCATTTCAATCCGACATGCCAACCCGGTCAACGGTATCGAATTGTGGCTGTCGGTGACATCTTACTGCACGCCCCACTGCAAAAACAAGCCGCTCACACCCAATCCTTTGCCTCACTATGGCGCGCATTCACCCCCTATTTTCAACAAGCGGATATGGCCTACGCCAATCTGGAAGGACCGGTGGCCAAAGGAGTGGATGTCTATGGTCGGCAGGTCGAAGATCCAGGAGCAAACTTTGACAACAAAGTCTACACCTCTTATCCACAATTCAACTACCCCTTCCGCTTGCTCGATGATCTGGTCAAAAGTGGCTTTGACGTCGTCTCCACCGGCAACAACCACGCACTAGACCGAGGAAGTCTGGGTATTGATCGCACCATCGACGCTCTGGAAAAATCAGGCCTCCAACACACCGGCTTTCGACGTTCGGATTATCAAAAATGGGGCAAGGCCGGACTATCCTGCAGTTATGACATCCATAATCTGGTCAATCGCAAGCCATGGATTCTGACTTGCAGCAACCGCACACTGAAACAAGGATTTTTGGAAATCGACCACAGCGTAGAATCAGGAATCCAATGGACCGCCCCCCCATACCCTTGGCAAACCATTGTCCGACGCAACGGCTTGAGCGTGGCTTGGCTTGCCTGCACTTACGGCACCAACGCCCCTGACCGCAATCAACAAGTACTCCATTGTTTCAAGCAAGCCCACGAGATCAAACAACTGGTTGCCAGATTGAAAGATGAGGTGGATGCGGTCTTGATCACTCCCCATTGGGGCAAGGAGAACGCCATCACTCTACAGGCCGAACAGGTTCAATTTGCCAAAGAAATGCTGGAAAGTGGTGCTTTGGCCATCCTAGGCAGTCATCCCCACACCCCGCAACCCATAGAGAAATATCTCACCAAAGATGGCAGAGAGACCTTTATTCTCTATTCATTGGGCAATTTTATCAACGGGCAACATGGAACCAGCCAACAATCCGTCATGGTTCTACTGCTAGACTTGATCAAAAACAGTACGACCGTAAACATTCAGCGTGTGCAGTTCATTCCAGCCTTCATGACCTGGACGGCCCATGAAATAACGCTCATGCCATTGCAGGCGGGTCAAGCCCATGCGGGATTGACCCATCTGCTCAAGGTTCTGCCCGTAGAGAATCGGGCCTTTTTTAGTCAGGATCTCCCACGGGATCACCAGTCACCGGCCTGTAAGGCGGATGATGTGAAATAGTACGAAGCCTGGGTTTTACTGACTCATGGCCCGATGGGACTGAATCTTTTTTAATTCCTTACGAAATTCCGGGAAAGCAGCCATCACCTCGTCAAAATCTTTTTTATCCAATTTCAATGTATTGCATGCGGTAATCGCGCGAATATTAGCCATGCGTACCGTGTCATGCAATAGGGCGATTTCACCAAAGACATCTTTGGTGCGCAATTTGGCCAGCAATTCCCCCTGGTCATTGGTCACGGCCACCACGCCATGCACCAAAATGTACATTTCGCGACCAACATCGCCAATGCGAATGATCTCCTCTCCAGGCAAAAACATTTCCGCAGTCAAATGCTTGCCCAAAGCCTCCAGCAACTCCTCACTGGCCTTTTTGAACAAAGGACCGCGTCGCAAGAGATAAATGTTGACATGTTGATTGATCCGTTCGCTTAACTTAACGGGCAAGATACGCATCAATTCTTCACCACCCGCACTGTGTTCTAGCAAGTAATGACGATAAAAGCTGAAAATATCTTGTTGGATTTTTTGCGGCATTTCATACTGACGCATAAAAGCGGTCAATTGCTCCAGTTTTTCCATATTTTTCTTACGGAACACATTCACATTGACAATCACACTCGAAATGTGACCAATAATGAAGGCATACAAAGCCACACCCAACAACATGACAAACATGGCATAGATGCGGGTGATATTCGTGGTTGGGGTGATGTCTCCATATCCCACAGAGGCCATGGTTGTTACAGTCCAATAATAGGCCTTAATTATAAATGTTGTTATATCTTCATCTTTTGGAATAACATTAATCATCATCCAAATACACGCACACCAACTGGTGATGATCAGCACCCAGAAGATCATCCCAAGGAGTCGTTCACCCTGACTAGGCAACAGCTCACTTCGGTTGACGCGCAAGAGTTGTGGCAGACGAATTATACGCAACAGACGAACCAAGGTCAGCAGTGCAGCCGATTCATGGTAGCCCAAATAGATGCAAAAGAAGTCCCAAGGCACGGTGGCCACCAGATCCAAAGGGAATTGACCGCGCAAATAGTGGCTACGAATGACATCAAGACGGGTTGTCAATTCACCGTTATGCGTGAAGGCTGTGCGGAAATTGATTAAAATGTCTAAGAGAAATATCCCGGTCAGCATCTGATCCACGTAATAGGACCATCCTGGAATTCCAATGTGTTGCACTAGAAAAAGAGGGATTGTCCAAGCATACCAGATGGTGGCAAGCAGAATCAGGAGATTCCAAGCCTTGAGTGGCGGTGAATCTGGTAAAAAAACCTTTTCTGCCATAAACCAACCCTCCCCTTGGATGTGATCAGCGTTTAGAAACAATAATGAATACAAACCATTTCTTACAAAATTATCCCACCATTGGTCGAGAATTCAAGGAAATTAATTCTTCACAGACAGCCATTCGCACATTAATGATGTTGGCAAAAAAATTGCAAGAAAATATAAACTCGAATAAATCACAAAAAGTGGAGTACGATACCATGCAAGCCATTGAAATTTGTGCCGACATCTCCCCAGAAGGGCATATTTGCTTGCCTTTGCCTCTACGCAATCTTTATGGCAGTCAAGCACGCCTGATTCTTTTGGTTGATGAACTGTCAATATCTGGTGAAACTCTCGCCTCTGATGAATCCGACGAGCTACAAAAATATGACTCGGTCACACAAGAAATGGAAAAAATCTGGCACTCCTGGCCATCCTTGGGTTATGACCCTGAACCCTTATTGCGCGGCAAAGATCAAGAGCGAATGCTACAAAAAATCATCGAGACTTTGCCAGAGGTCGTGGCTGTTTATGCCTGCAAAGAACAGCTTGACCCGCATTCTGAATTGGAATTGGCCATCCTGCTAGAAGAAAACGCCGATGTGGTTGCATTGTGGTCGCTGGCCAAGACATTAAGCGAGGCTGCGGACTTCTCGGTGAATCTGTTTGATTTACGCACAGCCTCCTCCAAGACCCAATATCAGGTAGTCACCAGCGGTGAGAGATGGTGGTTTGCGACCCCGCAAGCTGGACTGTTTGAGTGTTTCGTCTTGAGTGAGAACGATGTGTTGGGAACCTGTTAAACATTCAAACTCTTGCCTACTGAACATGACAAGCATTGCAAATTGAGTCATGATCCGTGACAATCACGCCACCATGCTGTTTTTTATTGTATTTTTCATGACAAGAGACGCATCCAACCTTGCCATCTTGCAACACAATATTTTTCGGAAGCGCATCGACTGGCCGATATCCACTCAACGGAGCCAAGGCATAAACCTTACCGATTGGATGACTCAAAGAGTTTTCCATGTGACGCATGATCCCTTTGGAATTCAACCCAACCCGAAGCTGTGCGCTGCCTCCTTTATCTGAGTGACACTCCATGCACTGCCTGGACAATTCTTCCAAAACCAATGCGGTCGATGCCGCAGGTGGTACATTCAGATGCACCAAACGTGACTTGTCCTTGCCCAACTCTGGCAGCTTGGTAAAAAAGGCTTCATCATGACAGGCGTGACACAATTCAACTCCCTTGTCAGAACTGCGTGGCAAACCCGGCTGACTTCCATGGATCTGATGACAAGATGAACAGGTCAACTCCCCTTTCCAGTCCAGAGGATAATTCTCAGACAAGGAGCGTTTCGGAATAAATCCAGAGGGGTGACTCATTTGAATGGCCTTAGGATGACAACCACCACACAGCTTCTCCTGACTGGCAACAAGCAGTCTGGCCTTGTCCGGTTCCACCTTGGCTGACAAATGGCACTCCTGGCATGTGCTGTCCACCAAATGGCCTCCCCCACTCTTGCTGGCCCAAGCCGTGAATCCTGTCAGGATCAACATCCCGGAAAAAAAAAGCCAGGGATTAAACAAGGTCTTCATGGCAGACGAACAAGCCGAAATCCTAAATTGACATTCTTGTAATCTGGCGAATTCCGATTACGCCCAGTGGAACGAACATCCTGGGCCGAATTGAACCAAGAACCGCCACGCAACACATACTGTCCGCTGGTCGCATCCTCGCAAATTGGGTTAATCCATTCACTCTCCTCATTGTCATCCGCAATGCAATATCGATCCGCCACCCACTCCCACACATTACCGCTCATATCATACAAACCAAGCCCGTTAGGACGTTTCTGTCCAACCGGCGATGTGGGAGATTTTGCTTTCACATCATACCATGCCACTTCATCCACCGAAGTACCGCCACAATACGGCTCTGGTTTGCCACCCGACCGGCACGCATACTCCCATTCCGCCTCGGTCGGCAAACGAAACTTTCCATAACCGAGCCCATTGAGCTTTCCAATAAAAATCTGGATCTCTTTCCAAGAGACCTGTTCCACCGGACACTCTTTCCCGCACATCAGGAACTCGGATGGATTGCTTCCCATCGTGTCAAGCCATTGTTTTTGCGTGACCTCATACTTCCCGATTTCATATGGCCCCAATGTAACCTTGCGTGTCGGTTTTTCATCCTCGTCACAATCCTTTTGCCAAGAGCCACAGCCCATCTCAAAAACTCCACCAGGAATCGCAACAAACTCCATGTTCAATCCCTTGGCCGTACCCATGGCTTGAACAGCCAGCATTGGTTGAGTGGGACATCCAGGCAGCACCACGAGCAGAAGCAGAAGAAAAACGACCCTGCCACCTATCTGGCTGAATACCATAAGATTATTTTTTAAATAAGTAGACGGCATATGCATAATCCTCATGATTGACATGATGCAATAACCACTCTAACATCCAGCGTCGCAATTCTTTTAAATCCATCTCATCTCGTTGAATCACTTTCTTCTGAAAGCTATTCAACTCCTCGATCAAACTATGGTGGGCAACCCTGTGGCGATCAAGATCTGGATATCCCTGTTTAAAAAGAAACTCCTCTTCCTCGGCAAAATGCTGTTTTGAATACATGGCCAATGCGTCACACACCCCTGACAAGGCCTCCCAATCTTCCTGCACAAGTGTACGTTCAGCAGTGACCGCTCGCCCCAATATTTCGTCCGCATCCACAATCATGTTAAACAATCGCTCATGGGCAAGATTGAATCTGGGTTCTCCGACATCCTTCATTGAGTCGAACAGTTTAGCATGGAATTGACTGATCATGGCCTTTATTTCCCGTATGACCCACCTAAGACGTTGCACACATTTCGGGGAGGATAATCACCCGAAACACAGTTGATTTTATTGTAAACATGGTGCCCTTCGTACAAAAAGTCAAAGGAAAAGTGAAAACACTGACGGATTTGACCATTTCCGATCATGACGATTAACCTGATTCTCTTTTCTTTTAATAAGTTAATATGATATCTTTCAAAAATCTAGTACAGGATGTCGATGGGTGAAAAAACATTCAAAGAATCATGAAATTATCCTATTGCCATGGAGTCCTTTATGAACCTTCATAGTCTTTTCGGTTTTTTTATTTTATTATTAATAACCTGGACTTTTTCAGAACGACGCAAAGCGGTCTCTTTGCGAGTCGTCGCTACAGGAGTTTTTCTGCAAATCGGCCTTGCTTGGCTGTTACTTTCCGTACCGGTATTTCAAAATTTTTTTATATTTCTCAATGATGCGGTTGAGGTAGTCCAGAATGCAACCCGCGCAGGAACAGCTTTCGTTTTTGGCTATCTGGGTGGTGGGGAACCCCCTTTCAAGATAGAACATCCAGAAAAAAGTTTTATACTGGCCTTGAATGCCCTACCTTTGGTGCTGGTGATCAGTGCGATTTCCTCTCTGCTTTTTCATTGGCGCGTTTTACCTTGGGTGGTCAATTTTTTCTCGATAATCCTGCATCGCACCATGGGAGTGGGAGGGGCCTTAGGGTTTGGGGCGTCTGCCAGCATTTTTCTGGGCATGGTGGAGGCTCCTCTGCTGATTAAACCTTATCTGGAACGCATGTCCCGCAGTGAACTCTTTGCCCTCATGACCTGCGGTATGGCCACCATTGCTGGAACCATGATGGCCCTGTATGCCGGAATTCTCGGACCAACACTGCCAAACGCCATGGGCCATATTTTTGTCGCCTCCATCATCAGTGCCCCGGCGGCCATTATGACTGCTCTCATTCTGATTCCAGAGGAAGGGTCACCCACCGAAGGGGAGTATTCACCCGCGCGCATCGATGCTTCAGCCATGGACGCCATCACCCGTGGTGTTGCCGAGGGGGTACAACTGCTGATCCATATTATCGCCATGCTTGTGGTTTTGGTGGCCCTTGTGGCCTTGACCAATCGCATTTTGGGAGGAGTATTGCCTGAGATCAATGGGGCACCCGTGACCCTGGAGCGGCTATTGGGTTGGGGCATGGCTCCGGTGGTATGGCTCATGGGGATTCCCTGGAACGAAGCCCCGACTGCAGGGCAGCTCATGGGAACCAAAACAGTCCTGAACGAATTTATCGCCTACCTTAATCTTGCACAAATGCCCGATGAAGCCCTCTCTCCCAGAAGTCGTTTGATCATGACCTATGCCCTATGCGGATTTGCCAATTTTGGCAGCCTTGGAATCATGATCGGCGGTCTAGGAACCATGGCCCCCTCCCGCCGCGAGGCAATCGTCGCCCTTGGCATGAAGTCCATTTTGTCTGGGACATTGGCCACGCTTATGACTGGGGCAGTCGTGGGCATCTTGATGTAAACCTCGCCCCTCTTGAAAGTCGTCACTTTCGCCATCACCAACTTTTCGGCACGAAACTAGGCTTGTTGATCAGTTTGACGATTTCACCCGTTTGCAAGATGACAAATAGTCCTTTTCTCATAGCAAACAAATCTGCATTCTCGTTAACCACGATTCCTGCCATAGCACCGATCACCCGCTTATTGGCAAACTCTGGAAAAAATTCTTTGCATTCAGACA
>JADFYY010000059.1 GCA_015232825.1 Magnetococcales bacterium | reverse complement strand
TGTTCAATACCATTTTAGGGGTCTTTGGGTTTGCCGCGATTAAAAATCATTCGGTAATCAATCAGGAAAAAATTCAGGAAAGTCAGATCAGGAAAAATATCAGCGGGGCGAGAATTCTCGTTGTGGAGGATAATGCTATCAATATGCAGGTAGTCCGAGAACTCCTGGAACGGGTGGGCCTGATCGTTGAAGAGGCCAATCATGGCAAAAAAGCCTGGGAAATGTTGCAAACCAGAGAGTATGCCGTCGTGTTGATGGATTTGCAAATGCCAGAAATGGATGGTTTTACCGCCACACGTCTGATTCGTAGCGACAGCCGGTTCACCACCCTGCCTATTATCGCCATGACCGCGCACGCCATGGAAGAAGACCGACAAAAATGTCTGGCGGCTGGCATGAATGGCCATGTGGGTAAACCGTTCGATCCCAAAGAACTTTACAATACACTGACACGCTGGATTAACCTGTCGCCACCACCCCTGCCGGTTGCCAAACTCATCCCCTCGTCCACCCATGAACTGCCTCCAGAGATTCCTGGCCTGAACATGCGGGAAGGGATCACTTTTATGGGGGGGGATACGAAACTCTATCGCCGCATGTTGCTGCGCTTCCGCTCGGAACATGCCTCGGAAGCGAACAAAATCGCTACAGCCTTGCAGACTGGTGACCGCAAACTTGCGGAACGTCTGGCACACACCATGAAAAGCACTTCTGGACAACTGGGAGCCACGCGCCTTTATCAGGCCGCCACCCTACTGGAACAGGGCATCGCGCGTCAGGATCCGAAAGAGGGGTTATTGCTTGCGGAATTCAAAGCGGCCCAAGATGAAATTATCACCTTTTTGCGCCAATTGCCTACCGACACGACCACGCCAGCCAGCGTTTGTCCACCAGTACTCAAGAAAATTGATCTTAACCAAGTCACCCCATTGTTGAAAAAATTGGCGATTATGTTAATGGAACAAGAGTCAAACGCCGATACCCTGTTGCAGCCCTTGAGTGCTGGACTGCTTGGCCATCCCGCGCACAAAACACTTGAAGAGGTTGCCAAATGTCTGAAAAAATATGATTATGGCCAAGCCTCCGACATTGTGACGGCTTTGGCCAAAGAACTGGATATCAAATTGGAACCATAAAACAAGAGAGCATGGATCCCATGGACAAGCAACACAAAATTCTCATTATTGATGATGATCCGTTTGATATCGATGTGCTGCGCACCATTCTGGAATCCGAGCATCTCCTGAAGATTGCCACCAATGGCATGCAGGGGTTAAAGCTCGTCCAGTCTGGTGCGCCGCCACACCTTATTCTTTTAGACATCATGATGCCAGTGATGAACGGTTACGAGGTGTGTCAACAATTGAAGGCCAACCCGGAAACCTGTGACATCCCGGTCATCTTCATCACCGCCAAAAGCAGTGCCGAGGATGAAACCATGGGATTGCGACTGGGTGCCATTGATTACATTACCAAGCCATTCACACCATCCGTGGTACAGGCCAGAGTAAGAACGCACATTTCATTGTATGCCGCCCATCAAAAGCTGGAGGAATTAACCGAGCGTTTGCTGGAGGAGAGAGAAATCGTAGAGGAAATTATCGCCAACATTCAGCACTCCAAGCCATTCAACCCCACCCAGGTCCGTTATCTGATTGAACCTTTGGAGAAGACTTCTGGAGATTTGATATTATCCGAATTGCGTCCTGATGGGGGTCAGCATGTTATGTTGGGAGACTTTATTGGCCACGGTGTAACAGCGGCCATCGCAGCACCTCTTGTGGCGGATACGTTTCACATGATGACCTTGCTGAATTTTGATATGGGAACGATTTGCGGAAAGATCAATCAGAAATTGTGCAAAACATTATGTGGTGGCATGTTCATGGTGAGCGGTTTTGTAGAGTTGAACCCTGAGCGCACCCAGTTGCGTCTTTGGAATTGTGGTTTGCATGATATGTTTATTTTTAGGAACAATTTTTTGTATAAAGAGATTCCATCTACCCTTTTCCCAAGAGGCATTCAAGAGCAGTCCCAGGATACACCGGAAATTGTTAGCGTGCAACCAAGAGATCGGATCTATCTTTATTCGGATGGGATTGTGGAAGAGCGGAATGCAAACAATGACATCTTTGGAACAGAACGTTTGCAACTCTTATTGGCACAGATGATCTCGCAAAATCAATCCCTGGAGATTATCCAAGAGGCACTTGTATCTTTTCGTGAGGGTGGAGACAAGAAAGATGATATCAGTCTTGTTGAATTAACTTGCTAAAGTTTATCGAACGATTCTGATGATTGCCAACATTTTGAGATTAAAAAACAATGCCTAATAAAAACATTTCCACACAAAGAGAAGGCAACGCATTGCTTGTGACATTATATGATGTTTTTGATTACGAGCAGGGAAAGAAATTCCAAAAAGAGTGCGAAAAACACGTTGGCATTGACAAGTATATAATTGATTTCAGACATGTTACCGTCATCGAAAGCTCTTCTTTGGGTCGCCTGCTCTTGTTGCGTACCAGAATGGGACACGAAAAAGCCGATATTACCTTATGTAATCCTAATAAATTGATTGCAAAGATCTTCAGAATGTCCCAGTTTCAAAAGTTATTCAAAATCGAATAATTCTGGACCAATTCCGACTGATTTTGATTGACGACACTCCCCTTTCACGAGACAATGAATCATCAGACACTCTTGCCCGGTCAACTGCAGGGAATACGTCATGAAATGCATCACACAATTTGCAACATGAGCGACTGAGATAAGATATGAGCCATACCGAAACAAATCACCAGGACGGAAAAAATGTGGGTTCCCAAGCAGAGAGCCTTGCCAATCTGGTTGACATCTCCCAGCCCCATGACCGTTTGATCAAAGTCTTGCTATCTCAACCAGAGACGACGGATAATTTTTTTCGAGAATACCTGCCAATCGAGATTTTGGAGCAGATGGCACCGTGTCTTCCTGAATTGGTGGAAGGTTCATTTGTACCGGATGCCCTCAGCCTGTTCATCTCCGACAAGCTGTTTCGCGTGAAGATGGCCCAAGGTGCTTCCGCTTTTATCCATATATTGACCGAACACAAGAGCTACCCAGATCGCAAAGTGGGCTGGCAGATTACACGCGGCATCATGGCATGCACAGAACAATCCATCCGAGAAATGGGCAAAAATTGGGAATCTCTTCCAGCCGTTATCTCGGTGTTGATCTACCACGGCAACTCTCCCTGGAATTATCCCAATGACTTGATTTCCTTGGTCGATGCCAACAGTGCCATGCACCCATGGCTACTGAATGTCCGCTACATTCTTGTGGATTTGAGTGCCACGGCGGATCCGCTCTTGTCTCGACATGCTCGTTTGCGGGCAGGGTTTCTGGCCTTGAAATACGGAACCCGCAGTCCAGAAGAACAGATGGAGGCCATTGGACAGATTGCTGATGCACTGAAGGACGCACCAGAACTTTTGGTGCCTGTGATGATTTATCTAATGAATACATTCACATTATTGCAAAAAGAAACCGTGCATGAAATCATCATGCAGGTCAAACCGGAGGAGGAAACTGAAATGATGTCCATCTTTGCACAAGAGTTGATGGCAAAGGGTGAGGCCCGTGGTGAGGCCCGTGGTCGTCGTGTCCAACTTTTACGCCAAATCCAACGCAAATTCGGATCACTATCTTCTCAGGTTCAGGCCCAAGTGGAAAATGCCGATCTCTCTACTCTGGATACTTGGGCAGACAGAATCTTAGATGCTCGCACTCTAGATGATTTGTTTGGGACGCAAGAGCATGTGACGGCTCATTGAAGACGCCCAAGATTACCATCTATCAGGTATCGACTTTAAATTAGAGGCCCCATGCAAGGCATCCTATTAGGCAGTGGCACAGGAGTTCCTTCGTTGCGACGCAACGCCCCAGGATATTTTCTGGAGGTCGGAACCCACCAGTTTCTGATTGATTGTGGCAGCGGAACCCTGCTGCAACTGGAACGGGCTGGAAAAAGCTTTAAAAATCTCGACGCCCTCTTCATCACCCATGTTCACGCTGACCACATCGGTGATCTGACCCCGTTGATCCACGCCATGCAACTACCCGGCCTACACAGGGAGAAGCCCTTTACTCTGTTTGGTCCACCGGGATTCACCGAGTTCTTCGACCGCATTGTCGCACCGGTCGCCACTCCACCCTCAGCGTTCCCGTTTCAAATCGTTGAAACTCCTCTCAATTTGAAAATGGAGGATGTGATCATTCAAAGCTGTCCTACGCTTCATTCCGACCGCTTTCACAGTTCGGCCTATGGCTTCAAAAGTCAGGGACGCTCTGTGGTATTCTCTGGGGATACCGACTTTGACTTGGGTCTGATGTCATTTTGCCAAGAAGCCGACCTCGTCATTCTGGAATGCTCCACCCTGGATGAAGAGAAAGTCAAAGGCCATATGTCCGCTGGATTATGCGGACACTTTGCGACACAGGCTCACATCAAACGATTGATACTCAGTCATTTCTATCCGATAGCCGGACCGGATTCGATGTTCTTTGCAGAGTGCCGCCGCCACTATTTGGGGCCGTTGGATCTGGGCTCCGATCTTATGGCTTTTTTCATTTAACGCCAAGGGCTTCCATCAAAGCTGGCACAGCCTCATACAAATCAGCGGTCAAGGCCAAGTCTGCCATGGCCGCCATAGGGGCTTGAGGGTCACGATTGATGGAAACAACGGTTCCGGCATCCTTAATACCCGCCACATGCTGAATGGCCCCAGAAATCCCCAAAGCAATATAAAACTTAGGGGCAATACTCCGACCTGTTTGACCAATCTGCAAATCTGCCGGAACCAATCCCGCATCCACTGCGGCCCGACTCGCCCCAACCGCTCCCCCAAGGCTTTTGGCCAACTGTTGGACTGGTACAAAGCCGCCCGATTTCTCCAAACCACCCCCTCCAGCCACAACCACCTGAGCCGTGGATAAATCCTCCTGTCCAATTGATGTCGAAGGAATAAAATCCATCCGCCAAGAAAGTCCAAGCTGCGGCACATCCTGAATCCGCCGCATAGGAGCAGGCGTACCATCACTCCCGCCAGTCGAAGAAAAAGCCCAAGGCTGTAGTGTCAAAAAAATCGGAGTTGAAGAGACGCGCAAACGTGCCAAGACCCCATTGGCATGGATCGGGCGCGTAAAAGTAAACCGATCACTCATTTCCACCACACCCGTTACGGGCGAGACCCCCAACATCGCCGCAACGCGCGGAATGAGTTCCGCTCCGAACGTTGAGGCCGTTGCCAGTACATGGGTATAACCAGGAGCCAACGCCAACACCAGCTGCGCCAGATCCTCCACTGGAACCCCAACAGGGGCTGGATGGAGGGCGTACAACACCTCATCAACCCCGGCCAGAGAGGCCAGACGAACCGCCGCATCCTGACAACCAGAACCCGCAACAAGAACAGTAACGGTCGAGCCCAACAGACGCGCCGCACCAACCAGACGGGCCGTCCAAGAGTCCCCTTGACCCAGATGATCCGCCACAATCAACACACTCATGACAGCAGACCCAATGCCTTAAGGCGAGTTGCCAACTCGGCCACGTCACGCACCCGAATACCGGGTTTGCGCGGCGGAGGGGTCCGCACATCCAACCATTCCACATCCTCTGGCAAAGAGACCCCCAGAGATTCAAGAGAAAGGCACTCCAACGGCTTGCTGCGGGCTCGCATGATATTGGGCAAACTGGCATAACGGGGTGTATTCATGCGCAAATCCACCGTAATCACCGCTGGAATGGCCAAATTAACCGTTTCTTGTCCACCGTCCACTTCGCGTCGCACAATCACCCGGTCGTTTTGAATACGCATCTCAACGGCAAAGGCGGCCTGCCCCCACCCCAATAAACCCGCAATCATTGGCCCGGTCTGCCCCTGATCCCGATCCACTCCCTGACGTCCAGTCAGCACCAAAGACGCCCCTTCCCGCCGGGCTAGAGCGGCCAGAATCCTGGCCACAAACAACGGTTCCAACGACTCTGGCGCGTCCACACGACACCCTCTGTCAGCCCCCATGGCCAATGCGGTACGTAACGTCCCGTCCCACTCCATAGGACCAACCCCCACAACCACCACCTCCCGGACATCACCCTTCTCCCGCAAGCGAAGAGCAGCTTCCACAGCGATTTCGTCAAACGGATTCATGAGTGGCCGCGCATCCGGCCTCTCCACCCCATGGCCATCACGCCGAATGCGCACCGGAACCGCAGGATCTAGAACCTGTTTGACCGCCACCACCACGATCATTGCGCGGCAAGGGCCTCCACAATCGCAAACAACAACGCCTGATCATTGTTGTCGTGTTTGCCATGAGAGACCTTGAATCGGCCATTGATCACCAAAGTCGGCGTACTCGCAATCCCATACGCCTCGGATAGTTTACGCCCTTGAGCAATTTTTCCGTTCACGCCAAAGGAGTTCATGTTGGCTTTGAACTGGGCGGTATCCAATTTCAAGCCCTCGGCCATAAATGCCAGTTCATCTGGGGAGTCAATATTCATATGGTCCACAAACTGGGCATTAAACAGGGCATGTTTCACCTCACTCTCCCGTCCCATGAACTGCCCGGCATAAAAGGCACGCAAAGGATGGTCGGCTTGACCGCTGAACACAATAGGCAGACTCTTGATCTCATAACGATCTTTCATTTTGGCTGCCCAGACGGTCATACCCGCATGCAATTTGAAACAGTGCGGACATTTGAAATTAAACACCTCCACCACCTCTGGTTTGCTTCCAGTTACCGGAACCGGGGGGGAGATCACCTCATAATGGGTGCCGACCTTGGGCTGAAACGGCTCTGCTGCAGCCCAATGCGGCAAAAAGAGTACGGATAGAAAAAACAACCCCATCCACCCAAAATTTCTCATAATGACGTCAACTCCCTGATTTCAAATGATGTACGAATCTCGGCGGTTTTGCTCAGCATGGCTGCAGCTGAACAATATTTCTCCTCAGACAGTTGAATCGCCCGTTCCACGGCCTTGGCTGGAATATCCTTGCCTGTGACAATAAAGTGGATCTGAATGGCCAGATAAACCTTGGGATCCTCTTCGGCCCGTTCCCCTTGCAGCACCACTTCGCAATCGGTCACGATGTGGCGTCCCTTGCGCAGGATGTTCAGCACGTCAATGTTGGCGCATCCGCCAAGGCCAATCAGAAACAGCTCCATGGGACGGACCCCCATATTGCGTCCGCCCACTTCGGGACTGCCATCCATGACCACGGTGTGTCCAGAACCGGACTCACCCACCATTTGTATGCCTTCAATGAGTTTTACACGCGATGTCACTTTCCCCATGCGGGTCTCCTTGATAAAGTGTAACATGATTTATAAAGATACTATGGTGCAAGTCCAACGCCTTTTTAGCAAGCTACCAAACCAATAGCGAGACAAAAAAATGGAAGAACTCAGCGTAAAAAGCAAGTCCACTCAACTCGAAACCATGCTGGCAGGTCGTGAGGGGGAACGTCATGCGGTTGTTTTACAAGATTTCCCAGACCCTGACGCCATTTCTTGTGGACTTGCCTATCATGTTCTAGCAGCAGAGCGAGGAATTCAAGCAGAATTGATCTATGGGGGCCGCATCAGCCACCAAGAGAACATCGCCTTGATCAACCTTCTGGAAATTCCGGTCACCGAATGGGGCAACAAGGAAATTCCAGAAAATTATTTCCAAGGGTGCGTATTCGTAGACAACCAGGGAACCACCAGCAACCTTGTGGATCAACTGGAGGCCGCAAAAGTTCCCATTTTGGCCATTGTGGACCATCATGACCTGCAAAACCGTCTGGAGGCTCCACTATTTTCCGATATTCGCCCTGCAGGAGCCTGCGCCTCCATTTTTGCCCATTATCTGGCGGAAGGATTGTTGGTCATGCGGACTTCCAAGCCTGAACATCGACGCTTGGCCACCGCGCTTATGCACGGCATCATCAGCGAGACCGGCTCTATGATCCGTGCGCAACCCCTTGACTTTACCGCTGCCGCCTTTTTGCAACCTTTTTATGATATCGATCTGCTGATGGATATTTTGCATCAGCATCGCAACCATAAGGTCATGGAAGTAATCCGTCTGGCACTCGCCAACCGGGTGATACGGGCTGGGCTGTGTCTCTCTGGCGTGGGTTATTTACGCGGCGATGATCGGGATGCTATTCCTCAGGCTGCCGATTTTCTCCTCTCCGAGGATACGGTACACACAGCCGTGGTATACGGCATCGTCACCCTGCCTGATGGCGCAGAGTGCATTCATGGCTCACTGCGTACCTGCAAAAATAGCCTAGGACCAGATACCTTTCTCAAAGATGTCCTGGGACGCACCGAACGCGGCGTTTTTTATGGTGGTGGCAAGGCGGGTGCTGGGGGATTCGAGATCTCTTTGGGATTTTTATCCGGGAGCGACAGCGATGATCTCGCCCAACTCAAATGGAATGCCTTTGACGCCAAAATCCGCAAAAAATTCTTCAAAAAAATCGGCATGGAGGAAAAATAAGTGCGGGTTCCCAAACCCCGTTGGCTACGGGTCAAAGCTCCTGGATCACCGGGCTATTTACGCATTAAGCAGTTGACCAATCGTTTGCGGTTGGGCACGGTTTGCGAATCGGCTTCCTGTCCCAACATCGGGGAGTGCTGGCAGGCCGGTGGAGCGGCCTTCATGATTCTTGGCGAAATCTGCACCCGTGCCTGCGCCTTTTGCAATGTCCCGGCTGGTCGTCCAGCCCCACCCGATAGCGAAGAACCCCAACGTCTGGCCACTGCCGTGGCAGAGATGGGATTACAACATGTGGTCATTACCTCTGTTTCCAGAGACGATTTGCCAGATGGCGGGGCCGACCATTTTGTGGCTTGTGTCACAGCCATTCGCGAGCGCAACAAAAGAACCTCGGTAGAACTCCTAATTCCCGATTTTCGTGATAAACCAGGGGCCTTGGAACACCTCCTGACCGCAACCCCAGACGTATTGAATCACAACGTAGAGACAGTACCCAGATTGTACCCAAAGGTACGGCCTGCGGCGAATTATCAGGGATCTTTAGAACTCTTGGCTCATGCAGCAACACACGGGGGAGTGTCTCAAATCAAATCTGGGATCATGCTGGGATTGGGTGAAGAGGAAGAGGAGGTGCTCTCTGTACTGACCGATTTGCGCAGAGTTGGAGTCACTTGCCTGACCATTGGCCAATATCTCGCGCCAAGCCGCCACCATATTCCAGTAGTGCGGTATTGGCCCCCAGAATGTTTCGCTGAATTCCGCCAAAAGGCACTGGAGATGGGATTCTCCCAAGTGGAAAGTCATCCCCTCGCCCGATCTTCGTTTCATGCAGAGGAAATGTTAACGAATCTTGAATAGAGTTTGAAAATTGGCAATGCGAAGCATCTTCATGACGTTGTCATTGATGTTGATCAATGAGATGTCTGCATCTTCGTCGCCTGCATATTCCCGCAGTTTAATCAACAGGCCAAGTGCGGTACTGTCAATCGCTTTGACATTCTTGAAATCGATCACATAAGCGACCCCTTTCTGTCGGCCTCGGTAGGCTTCGGTGAAGGCGCGTGTTGAAAAACGATCGAACTGTTCGTTAATTTGAATAACGACTTGATTGCCTCGAATGGTCGCGTCAATGCCCATGATGGTATACTTTCCAACGTAAAGCCATCCATCCCCCTTGTTCAAAAGAGGAATGGATGGTTTGCACGGTTAGCACATGCTGAAAAAAAACAACGGGTACTAAAAGAGAAGGTCTAGCTCGCACCGCCCGCCACAGACGAACGGCGAATTTTTTTCCGCAATCGGCGCACGGCTTCAGCCTTTTTCCGACGCTTGCGCTCGGATGGCTTTTCGAAAAACTTACGCTTTTTCATTTCCCTGAACATGCCTTCCCGGATCATTTTCTTTTTCAAAACCCGAATGGCCTGATCTACATTATTATCGTATACGTCAATCCTCACGAAAGCTCACTCCTCCCTAGTTTTTTGAACCAACCATTGTCGATGATAACGACGTCCCGTTTTTGGACGTTAAAATCGAGTGATACTAATCCATTTTCATCCGGTTTTCAACCTGTGATTATCTGTCATGGACAGATTCTTTCATTTCATGGCTTCGCTGCCGGGTTGCGGGAAGATTTTTGCCCTTTTGCCGGGATCTGGATCGCCATAAACAGTGGATCACCGCCCCGTTGCAACAGCAACAGCACGGTCTGCCCTGGTTCCAGTTTATCGGTCACGGCACGAAAGGCACTCAAATTTTTAACTGGCTTCCGATTGATTTCTAAAATCAAGTCACCAGATTGGACCCCGGCCTGCTCTGCGGCACTGCCATTGGCAACAGCCGAAACCAGCACGCCATCGGCATCCGCACGCAATCCAAGACGATCCTTCCATTCAGCGGTCAAGGCCTGCACGGTAACGCCCAGCAAGTTATTGTCGTTACCCTTGGTCACAGCCGCCTTGGTGTCATTATCTTCTTCCAACATCTTAACCACCACATCCAGATTCTTGACGGCACCATTGCGAATCACTTCCATAACGACTTTCTTGTTGACAGGAGTTTCCGCGACAATGGCAGGGAGTTCCTTCATGCGTCCCACATCATGACCATCAAACTTAACAATCACATCCCCGGCCAAAACACCAGCCGCTTCTGCTGGACTTTTAGGCTCCACGCTGGCCACCAAAGCCCCGCGCTGGGCACCCAACCCCAAGGCATCAGCCAACTCCTTGGTAATGGTCTGAATGCGGACCCCCATCCAGCCACGAGTCACTTTGCCGGAATTACGCAGTTGGGTGACAATGGACTTGGCCATATTGACGGGAATGGCGAAACCAATCCCCATATTTCCACCAGAACGGGAGAAAATGGCGGTATTGATACCGATCACCTCCCCTTGCAGGTTGAACAAGGGACCGCCAGAGTTGCCAGGATTGATGGCTGCGTCGGTTTGCAGAAAATTATCATACGGGCCATTGCCAATGCTGCGACCACGAGCGGAAATGATCCCCACAGTAACCGAGGCCTCCAGTCCAAACGGATTGCCGATGGCCACCACCCATGTACCCGCTTCGGCGTTATCCGAATCCCCTAGTGTAGCGACTGGCAATTTTCCTTCTGTTTTGATTTGGATCAGGGCCAAGTCACTTTTGGCATCCCGTCCCACCACTGTCGCTGGAAATTCCCGTTCATCGGCGAGTCGAACCTGAATCTCGTCCGCTTCCGCCACAACATGATGATTGGTCAGAATAAACCCAGCTTCATCAATAATCACCCCAGAGCCAAGGCTACGAGTTTGAAACTGCTGACTGTTCGGCCCCTGTTCAAAAAAACGCCGGAAAAATTCATCCAACGGGGAATCACCTTGCTGCTGACCATGCGGTACAAGTTTTTCATGCCGCGCCATGGGCTTGACAGTCTGACTGGAACTAATATTCACCACCACCGGTTGCAGTTTTTTAACCAACGGCACCAAGTCTGGCAAGTTTGCTGCCTCAATCGGCAAAGAAAATCCAACCAACAGCACCACCGCGCAAACCCAAAATAATACTCTTTGTACACTCTGGGACATAATCATACGATTCCTTTTTTTGTTAAGATAGAAAACTTGGAGGAGTACTATGACACATATTGGAAGAGAGTACTTCCACAATAACCGGCCCACCCTCTTGATCACCCTGTTCCAAACGTTTGGAACGCTGGCGCAACCAATAAAAGGTCAAAGCCAAGGATATAAAACCGACTATGGCGGAAACCGCTTCGATGTCAATTTTCCATTCAAAAGTTTGTACAAGATATCGAGACCAGGATACCACTGCGAAAAGTACCACCAGAGGTAAAATATACACCAGAAAAGAGGCTTTGAGAAAACTCTTTTCGGAGATTTCAATAAAAACGCGCTCTCCAACCTGGGCATGACAAGCATTGCGTGCGCGAAGTTTGATGGACCTCTGCCCCAGTCCGCCAGAAAGAACGGTACACGTGCTGAGATTGCTGCATGTACCACACGCCTTCTGCCGTTGCCCACTGACTAGGGCATATTCTCCGTCCAAAGCAATGACAAGCCCTTCTTCACGCATCATTTTATATCGCCCCTTATGCGACAACCGATCTATGGTCTTCCGTAAATTCAACATAATCGCCAGCTTCCAGTGTAGTAGGCATCGCTTCAGCCAGTATTGTACCCACGAGCATCAACGGAATGCCAAACCGCAATAATTTATCTCGCATTCTGTCGCGTGGTGATGTGCTTTTTTCGTTACGAATCGCCATCATGACCGACTGGGTCAACAGCTCCGGTTCACACAGCGCGAACTGTTCAGAGACCGCATCCCGAACACTGGCCAGACGACTCATCGTGTGACAACAATGATCACAATGAAGAAGATGCTTAGCAACACGCCCGATAATGATTCGTTCCAATTCGTTATCCAGAAACGCCGAAACCAATTCTGGGTTGCACTCGCTTGCTAGTTGGCTCATCGATCTTCCCCCCGTAAATGATGACCTGTTTTGATTGCCTGTTTTTTGTCTTGCAAATAAGCTTGCATCTTATCCATGATCTCCTGACGACTCCGATAAATCCGGGAACGAACTGTCCCGATGGGACATTGCAAGGCCAAAGAGATCTCTTCGTAAGAGTGACCCTCCACATCCCGCATTTGAATCGCCATGCGCATTTGTTCTGGCAAACTATTAATGGCCATTTGAAGATTGGCCATCATTTCTCGCCGCAGAATCAACCTTTCTGGGGTTTCGTGATTCCGCAACTGCGGTGCCATCCGTTCGGAATCCTCCAACTCCTCATCGGACATGGGAATACCCCGCTCCTTAGTCAGGAGATAATTCTTGCCCGTATTGACCGCGATCCGATAGAGCCAAGTGTAAAATGATGACTCGCCACGAAACCTCTCCAATGCTCGATAAGCTTTGATAAAGGTCTCCTGGGTAAGATCGAGTACTTTGTCCTGTTCAGAGATGACACGAGCAATCACAGCGGCCACCCGCCCCTGATAACGCCGCACCAAAAGTTCAAACGCCTTATTATCCCCTTTTTGGGCATAATCGACAAGGATACGATCTGCGGAATCGCCCTCTGGAGGCCCAACAGGCGTTTCCGCAACGGGATCAATGATCATTAGACACCATCTTGCCTCAGTAGTTCAATAAACACAGTCACATTATATCTTGACAGATGCCGATCTTTCTTACAATAGTATTTCATGTCCACATTCACTCAAACTCGTCCACTCACTGCCGATTTTCTGATCATCGGTGCAGGCGTTGCTGGCATGGATCTCGCTTTACGCTTGGCTGGTCATGGTGACGTTATCATCCTGACCAAAGCCGAAGCTGGAGAATCCAACAGCTATTATGCCCAAGGAGGCATCGCAGCGGTCCTGGATCCAGAAGATGCAACCGATTCCCACATAACCGACACCCTCATCGCAGGGGCCGGTCTATGTAACGAACAAACCGTCCGTCACGTTGTGGAACATGGTCCAAGTTCCATCCGCCGCTTGCTGGACTTGGGAGCCCCATTCACCCGCGAGAGTCAGGGGGGATTTCACTTAACCCAAGAAGGGGGACACTCCACCCGTCGCGTCATCCACACTGCGGACGCTACGGGCCGGGCAGTGGTTGAAATCCTGCTCGAACGGGCCACACAACACCCACGCATTCAAATTCTTTCTGACCACATGGCCATTGACATGGTCACCTCCCGCAAAATGGGCATTTTTGTTCCAGGCCAACCCAACCGATGTTTTGGTTGTTACGCCTTGGAGATCTCCACTGGGCGCGTGGTCACCTTGCAGGCACGGTTTACAATCTTGGCCTCAGGTGGGGCGGGCAAGGTCTATCGCTACACCTCCAACCCAGATGTCGCCACAGGCGATGGCATCGCCATGGCTTACCGCGCTGGCTGCCGGGTAGCCAACATGGAATTCATGCAATTTCATCCCACCTGCCTGCACCACCCCAAAGCCAAATCCTTTCTGATCTCCGAAGCCGTCCGAGGCGAAGGCGGGATTTTGGTGATGAAAAATGGCGAACCCTTCATGAAACGCCACCACCCCAGCGAAGATCTGGCACCCAGAGACATCGTGGCCCGCGCCATAGACTACGAAATGAAACGCACCGGCGACCCCTGTGTTTTCCTCGACATCACCGCCAAAGGCAAAACCTTTATCGAGGAACATTTCCCCAACATCTACAAAAAATGTTCCGAACTGGGGATTGACATGGCCACGGAACCCATCCCTGTGGTGCCTGCGGCCCATTACACCTGTGGCGGCGTTGTCACCAATCTGGAGGGAAAAACCGATCTTGACGGACTCTATGCCATTGGCGAAGTGAGTCATACCGGGCTCCATGGTGCCAATCGACTGGCTTCCAACAGCCTGTTGGAGTGCCTCGTCTACTCTGAGGCGGCCTGTGCGTCCATGCTCAACACCATACGGGAACATCCCCGTTTCTCCCACCCCGACATCCCACTTTGGGACAGCTTTGATGTCTGTCCCTGCAAAGAAGCGGTGCTGATCTCCCATAACTGGGACGAAATTCGTCGATTCATGAGTACTTATGTGGGAATTGTTCGTTCGGATCGTCGTCTCGGCAGTGCCCGTCGCCGCATCGAGATGTTGCAGCAAGAGATCAACGAATACTACTGGAACTGCTGCATCACCCGCGATTTACTGGAATTACGCAACATTGCCCAGGTAGCCTCCCTCATCATTCGTTCCGCCATCCATCGCAAAGAGAGCCGAGGGCTTCATTTCAACACCGATTACCCCAACCGCGACGATGTCAACTGGTGTCGCGACACCATACTGCCCATCACAACCTAACTCAACGATTGTCACCAACGCACATTATCCGACTCTCTGTACAAAACTTTGCAACGCCCCTTCGGCATAAATTCAAAGAGGATCGCATTGTGACTGGACCATCCCATTGCCTGACCGTCTCCCAACTCAACGACGAAATCCGCGAACTTCTGGAGGATGAATTCCCCTATATTCAAGTACGAGGAGAGATTGCCGATTGGAAAATTCCACCTTCGGGACACATCTATTTTTCCCTCGCAGATTCTCAATCCCGTATTCGCGCAGTCATCTGGCGCGCCACTCGCACACGCATCCCTACCCTACCCAATTCTGGGGATGCGGTGGTCGTCACAGGTCGCATCGCGGTCTATTCGCCACGTGGGGAGTATCAACTCGTTGTCGAAGGATTACGCCCAGATGGGGCTGGCGGCGAACGGGAAAAGCTTATAGCACTACACAAAAAACTTGCCGCAGAAGGGCTGTTTGATCAAGCTCGCAAACGGCCAATCCCCTTCCTGCCCGCAACGGTTGGCGTGGTGACGTCAGCCTCTGGGGCGGTAATTCACGATATCACCCGTGTCTTAGACCGTCGTTTTCCCGGCTATCATCTCCTGTTGGCTCATGCGCGGGTGCAAGGCGAGGGGGCTGCCGAAGAAATTGCCGCCGCCCTGTCTCGATTGATCCAGGATGGTCGTGCCGAAGTCATTCTTTGCGGACGTGGCGGGGGCGCATCGGATGACTTGGCCGCCTTTAATAGCGAAATCGTGGTACGGGCCATTGCCGCTTCGCCTATCCCGATACTCTCCGCCGTTGGTCATGAAATCGACACCACTCTGGCAGACCTCGCGGCAGACGCCCGTGCTTCCACCCCCTCAGCCGCTGCGGAATTGGCCATGCCCGAACAATTGGCCCTGATGGAACGATTGGATGGAAATCAAACCCGCCTTATCCGTGCCATATCCAACAAACTTCGCAGTAAACAGGAGCGTCTTGCCGCTTTGCGCTTGCGTTTAATTCATCCCCGACGACGCATCGAGCAATCCCGCCAACGATGCGATGAATTGGAACAACGACTTATTCAGGCCATTCACGCGCTACTCCAACGGCAAAAGATGGCCCAACATCATCTACTCGTCCGCCTAGGAACTTACGGGCAAAGCCACCCTCTGGCCATACGTGCGGCCCGAATCGGCTTTCTGCAAGTCGCACTCTCCCGCGCCATGCAAAATCTCTTACAGCGACAAAACGAACGCCATCGTTTACTGCAAGCCCGTCTGATCGCCATCTCCCCATTGCAAGTGTTGACACGCGGCTACGCCTTGATTCAGGACAAACAAGGGATCTTGCTGCGTTCGTCGCAACAGGTTCAACCGGGAGCCACCTGCCGCGTCATTTTGGCGGAAGGGGAACTCACGGTCCTGGTCACCGAGATCAAGCAGCCTGCCTGATTCCGATTGATTCTTAGCAAATGGGCTGATATACTTTTTATTTGTCTTAATC
>JADFYY010000058.1 GCA_015232825.1 Magnetococcales bacterium | reverse complement strand
TAATAAAACTACGGGTTCCTTCGGTGACCCAGACTTCAACCCGGTTCACAAGAAAACCATCAACTCTCAGCCACAGTGGTGGGTTGAGTCTGGAACGCCAGATGGCATTCGCCAAAAAACAGAAATGATGCTCTATACTCGTGGAGCCGATGCCTCCAGACAGCCCTATGTGGAATGCGGAAGCTGCCATGATCCCCATAACGCCAGCACGGCCTCAGCAACTCAGGTGGCCTTCTTGCGGACTACCAATGCCGGTAGCGCAGTGTGCTTGGCATGTCATAGCAAATAATGAGTGTGTTCAAGGTTGCCTTGCCTTCTTGAGTATTTCCTGACCAGACAGAGGAGAAAGACCTCTGTCTGGTCTTGTTTTTGTCAGGAGCGTCCATTGGACAAGAAATTCGATCCTTCATGCAACGTGCGGTTTAGAAATCCATCCGGTTTACTGATTTTGGCCGGGATGACTTTATTCGTTACGTTTGGGGTGGCCTTAGCCGCCGATCAACCTACCTCTCAAAAAAATCCCACAGCCACAGAGTCCAAAGCGGTTCCGGTCAAAAATCCTCCCCCTTTTGCCAAAATTGGGGATGTTGTCATCGATGCTCAAACGTTTTATGATGCGGTTCGCGTGGGCGTCAAGCAGAAATTCTACCATGGTAAACCACCAGACGATAAGTTGGCACCATTTTTGCGTGAGGTCGGTGAAGGGTTGGTCAATTCCATTCTCCTGGTGAAAGAGGCCAAAAAGCGTCATCTTTCACCCGACAAGGCTGCAGTAGACAAGCTTGTTGCCAACTATGAGGAAAAGGTTGCAAAAGATCCCGAATGGATCGCTAAACGGGAGACGTTGTTACCAATTCTGGTGCAGCAATTGCAAGAGCAGAGCCTGTTGACACAGTTGGAATCCGCTGTGCGGAACATACCGGAACAAGAGGATGCCGCCGCTCATAAATGGTATCTTGCCCATCCAGATAAGTTCACTGAACCGATGTCATTGAAGGTTTCGGTGATTTTAATCACAGTGGATCCGAGTTCAGGTGGTGAGGCTTGGAAACAAGCGCATACCAAAGCGGATGAGTTGTTCAAACAACTCAAAGAGGGGGCCGACTTTGCTGAAATGGCAAAGACGCATTCTGGGGATGCATCGGCAGAACAGGGCGGAAAGATGGATTATGTCCACAAGGGTATGCTGGCCCCGGAAGTGGAAAAAGCCGTCGAAACCGTGCCGCTTGGCTCCATTGTGGGTCCATTTATGGTTCTGGAAGGTGTGGCTATCTTTCGCTTAGATGACCGCATTCCAGAAAAACTGGTCTCTTTTCAGGATGCCAAAAAACGCGCCAACGCACTGTTGAGGCGTGATATGGCGGATCAGGCTTGGGAAGCTCTCAAGAAACGTCTGAGGGAACAAACGCCGGTTTCCATAAATGAGGAATATTACCAGCTTTTGCCGACTCCCGGCATCACTCCCCCTCTGCCAATCAACGCTCCCCCCGTTGATGGGACAGCCCGTTCAACGGGCAAGACCTCGCCGTGAACGCTTTACCGTTTGCTCAAGTTGGGTTCGGGGCGGGGGCGTCTGCCTGTTGCTTATCCCGGTTGTTTGGACTGGTCTCTTTGTCGCATCTCCAGCTTGGGGAGAGCTTAATCTTTGGCCGGTTCGCTTCAAAGGTCAGCTCTCTCCCTGGAGAGTCTGGGGATATAGCGGCTATCAATTGTCCAGTAACATGATCAAAGATCAAAGACCAAGCACAGAACATATTAGCACAACCAATGTCAACCTTTCAAGGGGGGCAAAGGGGTTTGTCTGGAAGCCATGGGTTGTTCAATGGAATGCCGAAGTTGCTGTGGGCGGAACGACTACCCAACGGATGATTCTGGCCTCTGTCAATAACCGGGAACCGGACACTACCAGTCTGTCGCGGGACGTCTCTGGGCGATATGATTTTACTGTTTTACCTGAAAGTCGTTTCCCTTTGAAGGTCTATTACAATCGATTAGCGAATGATGTTTCTGAAGGGTTGACCATGAGTGGTGGTCGCTCCTCTCAGAAAGATGCGATGGGATTGGTGCAGGAGTACAAAAGTCAGGAAGGGGATTTGCGTGCGTTGGCGCGTTGGGATCATAGTCGGGATTTGATGGGTGGCAAAAACAAGTGGGGCTATGAAGGTGTATCGATTCCCTCTCTCGATACCATCGAGAATCATTATACCAGTGATCTCAAATCGTTAGGGGTCACCCAGATCATCGAAGGCCAGTCGGTGGATCTCCAGTTGAAACGCGCAATGGACTGGAATCAATCTCAGGGGAATAAAGCCAGACTTATAGATGATGCTGCGGTTCTTTCTCATTCTGTCGTGGGGGGACAGGTTTGGTCTGTCAACACCTTGGGAAATCTTTCCAAACTGCATGCCACCCTCAACACAGAGACTCAAGCCGAGAATTTTTTTAAAACGCGGCAACTGGGTAGTTCCACTTTTTGGCGTTCAGAGGATATGCCGTTGTTTGTGTCCGGTTCGGGCCGTGTGGGTGTTTCCACACAAGAGTATCTGCCCAATTCGGATGGAAAGGTTATCATGAGGAATGCAAGTCTGGGGACCGGGGTCAGCTATCAATTCACCCCAGAAGTAAAGGTTGATCTCACTTTGAGTGCCAATTACGCAGAATCCGAGTCCTTGACCAATTTCTTAGTCCATCAGGATGCCACAGAGATTTTGACCGCCAATTATTCGCCAGTCGGCTCCCCGGTCGGGGATTTCATGCATAACTGGTATATTACGGGCGGACTGAATAACCATCAGACGATTGGAACCCGTCCGCTCAAGAGTGCTAATACAGGCATCGGACAATCGCTTACCCGTGATATCCCTCTAGATAATACCTCGATACTGAATTTTTCCGCCAGTCAGACGGAATTCATGAATCATGCTACCAAACGCAACTCCATCTATGGGATTAATCATGCCTTTGGCGGACGTTATACCGAACAGGACTCATCCAACAGAACCTACTTGGATGTTTCCCTTGCGGATACCCGTTCTCTGGGGGATTTGATCAGCAATGCCCAGACAATCAGTTCCCAATTTTCAGTCGAAGGAAATGTGGAACCAGGGGGAACATGGCAAGGCCATCTTACCTCCCAGATTTTTCGTACCAAAGATCAAGGAAAGCTGACGACTGGATCGAATTCTGGTATAAATATAATGTATCAGCAATCGAACCTGTTTGGTTGGCAAGGCTTGACCTATTCCTCTCGGATTCAGATGGATGCAACCGAGAAGGCTTTTCCCCTGACCAATCTTGTGGGGAGTATCGCCAAGCATGAAGGCAGAAGCTGGTGGAATTTTTTGGATTTTGCTCTTGGCAATCTTTCTGGACGCATGACTTTTGGTGTTACAGAAAGCCATGGCCAACAGTTTCCATTTGATCGTACTGGATTGTTTTTGTTTCAAGTGCAGAGATCGTTTGATCTTACTTTCAGCCATTGGTCGTTACCGAGTTTTTTGATTCCACCTACTAACACTACTGAGAGAGAGAAGGAAAATGAGTGAGAAAAAAATCATGAGTGGGAAGTGGCGGAAAGGAGCCTGGATGGTGCTGGCCCTTTTTCTGCTCACACTGGAGTTCGTCCCGTCGGCCACGGCTGAGTATGGCGATGTGGTGATCAACAATCAGTCGGACAAGGCCGGTATGCGACCACCGGTATTTCCGCACTGGTTTCACCGCATTCGATTCCGGTGCAAGGTGTGCCATGCGGATTTGGGCTTTAAGTTTCAGGCGGGCGGCAATCAGATCAACATGTTAAAGATCATTGATGGTGAGTTTTGCGGTGCGTGCCACAATGGCGAGATTGCTTGGTCGGTGGAAAACTGTGATGTTTGTCACTCTGGTAAGCCGGGAACACCAACCCAGGTGCATGGCAGCACGGTGCAGAAGTTGCTTGGAGCCCCTGCTCCCAAGCCAGATAATGCTGCGGCCAAACCAGATACAACTTCTCCCAAGCCCGACAAAAAGAAATAGGAGCTTGAAACTATGAAACTTATTTCGCTTAAGTGGAAGGCCGTGGTCGGCGTGACGGCCATGGTTTTTGTGACGACCCCTCTCTTTTTTTCATCCGCTGAAGACGCCAAGCCGGTGGGGGGGGTTAACACCTTCAATCGCTTGATGGCTCCCAAATCGGAACGCAATCAACCCCCTTCCAACGATGGCATTCATGACCCGACTAACGAAGGGACCAGTTTGTTGCTTCCGCCCAAGGAAGCCTTCAAGGATATGCCGCCAGCCCAGGCGGGTAACTTTGTGGACTGGGTGCAATCTTTGCAAAAAGGGCTGATCAAGCCACGCTACGACCGGAGCAATCCCAATGAGGAAGCGGTGGTGTTTGATCTGGATATCGTTCGTGAGGTGAAGGGAACCATGCCCGATGTGGTCTATCCCCATGATCGGCATACCCAATGGCTGGATTGTTCTAACTGCCATCCAGACATTTTTATTCCTGAAAAGGGCAAGAACCAGATCAGCATGGCCCAGATTCTGATGGGTCAGAAATGCGGCGTCTGCCATGGTAAGGTCGCTTTCCCGGTGTCGGATTGCCGTAAGTGCCATTCCAAGAAAAAAGATGGCAAGGGTGCTGCGACAGATACTAAAAAGAAGTAAGAGAAAATATTATCGTCAGGAGACGTCGTGATGATTCGAATCGTTGGCATTTTGTTCGGTTTGTCTATCGTGTTGCTCGCGCCAAATGGGCTTTGGGCAGAGAGTGCCGCTTTGCAACGTAAGGCAGCGTTGGTGGATAACTTGCTCAAGGATTCGGATACATCACGCCGGGTCCATGCGAAGGGGGATGCTGCCTCTCGCTCTCTACTCGATCAGGCCGCGCAGGCACGGGAAGAAGCGCGGCGGGCTTTGGCCGCAGGAGATGAAAAAAAAGGGTCTGCGTTTTTGGACAAGGCTCTCCAATTGGTGACCACGGCATCCCGTAACAATGTGGATCCTGCCAGTCGGCAGTGGTTGCACCGCTCCCGCTACGAGGATCTTTTGGTTAGTGTGGACAATTTCAAGGATGCCTATGCCCGACATTTACGTCGTCTCCGGGCCGGGGAAAAGGGACCGATGGATCTCGCTCAAGTCGAATCCTTGAAGGCACAGGCTCTTGCGCTTGGAAAAGAGAAAAAATACGAGGAAGCCAATAAAAGTTTGTCACGCGCGCAAGAAATGGTGACTACGGGGCTTAAATCGTTGTTGGGCTCAACAGCTTTGGTGTATGAGTTGAAATTTGATACGCCCAAGGATGAATACGAGTATGAGGTCAGACGGGGCGAAAGCTATGAGGCGATGATTCGTATGTTCTTGGCGGAAGGGGTCAATCCAAAGGCGGATGAAGGACAGCTTCGTCCTCTGATGGACAAAAGCCAGGAGACCAGTATGCGGGCCGATCAACAGGCCTCTGCCGGGCAATTTGAGGTTGCCATCAAAACACGGGAAGAGGCCAACAAGCTTCTGACCCAAGTATTGCGTATGCTGGGCGTGATGATTCCCATGTAATGGGTATGGTTATTATTAAACACAAAAAAGAGGATCTTTATATGGCAAGATTGCGAACTGTTACGGCCTTGTTGGTTGCTGGGGCTATGTCAGGTGTTTGTTTGATGGCGGATGTCGAGGCCAAAGATGGGGCTGAAACCTCCAACAAGTGGAGCGCGGATACTCAACAGATTTCCCAACGCATTGAGTCCATGAATACGTTGATCAATAAATCATCGGGTGCGCAACGGATTGCGGCAACCGGTAATCCAGAGGCGTCGGCTATGCGGGATCAGGCTTTGGCCTACCTCCAGGAGGCCAAGGCCGCCTTTGCGAGCAAGGATTATGAGAAGTCCAAGACATTGCTTGGACAGTCATCCAAGGT
The DNA here is from genome assembly GCA_015232825.1 of Magnetococcales bacterium. GTDB lineage: Bacteria > Pseudomonadota > Magnetococcia > Magnetococcales > Magnetaquicoccaceae > Magnetaquiglobus. The sequence goes on along the minus strand of JADFYY010000058.1, from coordinate 10,763 downwards.
CATGTTCGAGGCGATGCGCAAGGCGGATGGCGGGGCGTCGGATCGGGAGAAGACGGCGATGGATTTTGATCGTCGTCTTGCCAGTGTCAAGGTGTTGAAGGATGCCCATGTTCGCATCAGTGGCGAAAAGGGGCAGGGTCAAGAGACCAATGCCCAGATCCAAAAGGCCATGGACGATGCCGTGAAGGCACAAAAAGATGGGAATATCAAAGCGGCTCGCACACGGCTTGACGAGGGGTATATCCTAGCCAAATTGGGCATCGAAAAGTTGCGGCGTGGGGATACCTTGGTTCGTTCTTTGAACTTCAAAAACAAGGAAGAAGAGTATCATTACGAGATTGACCGCAACGATACTCATAACATGCTGGTTAAGATGTTACTACAGAGTAAAGGGGAGTCAGCGCAGAAATCAGCAGAACCTTTCGTGGCTCGTGCCAAGGAGTTGCGGGCAAAGGCTGAAAAACAGGCCGCTGAAAAATCATTTGAGGCCGCAGTGGCGACCATGGAGGCTTCCACGGACGAATTGGTCCGGGCCATTCGTGGGGCTGGCGTGTTTATTCCAGGATGAGCGGGGTGATTTTACGGATTGTTTGTTTGCTCCTGTTCTTGTCGGTCGGGTCGGCGGGGGCCGCAGACAAGTGGCTGCCACTGGCAAAGGATGGTCTCCATGACCCTAATAATCCTGGAATCCACGAATTGCAGCAACCTAAGGATGCTCTCTCAACACTACCCGAAGACACAGCGGGCAATCTGGTGAGTTGGGTGGAGGCCTTGCGGAAAGGTGTCATCGTGCCGCGTACCAACATTATGCCAGATACCAAGATTCAGGTGTTGGATCTGGATTTGATCTATAGCAAGACCGGGGATAGTTGGTATGTTCGTTTCCCCCATAAGGCCCATACGGAGTGGTTGGATTGCACCAATTGTCATGAGAAGTTGTTCAAAACCAAATTTGGGGCCACAGGCATCAAGATGTTGGATATCTTGTCGGGCCACTATTGTGGTCAATGTCATGGTGCGGTCGCCTTTCCTTTGACGGAATGTCGGCGGTGCCATAGTGTCAATCCAGATACTTTCACTGGAAAAATTGGACCTCAACCGGTTGGGGGAAAGCCATGACACCTTTGCGACTGCTTTATGTTGCCTTGTTGATGGTGCTGGTCATGGTCGCAGTACCGGTCTGGGCCGAGTATGCGGACGTGGTGTTAAATCGGAATGCCGAGGCCAATGGGATGCGACCGGTTATCTATCCCCATTGGTTCCACCGCATTCGGTTTCGCTGCAAGGTTTGTCACAGTGAATTGGGCTTTGAGATGCGGGTTGGCTCCAATAATATCAATATGGGCGAGATTTTGGATGGAAAGTATTGTGGCATGTGCCATAATGGAGATGTCGCTTGGTCTACGGAGTTTTGTGATCGTTGCCATTCTGGGCTGCCTGGATTGGCAACGGGTATCCGGGGTGCCAGCAAGTCGAGTGGTCCAGGAGATTACTAAAACCTTTTTTGTAAGTCGGCCAGAAGGAATTGCCTCATGATGCGTTCTGTCAACCGGTTAAAGTTTCTAGTGATTGCATGGTGGATGGTTCTGCCTGTTTTGCTGGGGATTGGTGGTTGCTTTCAGACGCAGTTTCCCCGTGAGTTGCGCCTTGGTGTGGAGGGTGTGCCAAATCAGCAGTTGCCGGTTTGGCCCCCGCCACCCGAACTGGCCCGTTATCAATATGCGGGTCAGTTGTGGGGTGTGGAAAATTTTGTCATCACCGAGGCTGGCAAGAAGGAGATGGAAGGGGCGCATCAGGCGCAACAGGCACTGATGTGGTTTGTGGGGTATGATCCCTCGGCTGCTGAGGCGCATCGCAAGCACAGTGAAGGGTTGCAACGGCCTTTGGCTGGCGTGGCGGATAAAGCGGGGCGGATTTATGTCACGGATATGGGGCAACAGGCTGTGGTGGTGTTTGACCCATCATCGGCTGAGTTGCGTGTTTGGAAACAGGCCTCGCCAAAGAGTACGTTTGTCGCGCCATCTGGTATAGTCATTGGGGCTGCTCAACAGATCTTAGTGGCGGATGCCGATCTGGGACGAGTGATCCGGCTCAGTCCAACGGGTGAGCCTGTCGGTGAGTTCGGGGATGAGGAGTTGCAGCGTCCTACCGGCATGGCCAGGGATGCGGCCCGTGGCAGGATTTATGTCGCGGATACTCAAGCCCACGATATCAAGGTGTTTGATGACAGTGGTAAGCTGATCAAGAAATTCGGTCGTAGTGGGCGAATGCCAGGGGAGTTCAACGCCCCAACTCATCTAGCCTTTGCCCAGGATCGACTGTATGTCGCCGATACCTTGAACGCTCGGATTCAGGTGTTTGATTCGGGCGGGGAGTTTCTCTTTACCTTTGGGCAACGGGGGGTTCGGGTTGGTAATCTGGTGCGCCCAAAAGGGGTGGCGGTGGATGGCCTTGGGAACATCTATGTCGTCGAATCCCTTCATGACTATTTATTGGTTTATGATTCAAAGGGTGAGTTTTTGATGCCGATTGGCGGTACTGGCAAGGAGATCGGACAGTTTTATCTTCCTAGTGGGGTTTGGACTGATGCCAATAATCGGGTTTTTGTTGCCGATATGTTCAATGGTCGCGTGATGATTTTCCGGTTTCTTGGGGGGGGGAAATGAAACGTCTCTTTTGGCTTACCGCAATAGTCGTGCTGGTTGGTTGGCCCTGGATGGAAAGTGGGGCAGACCGTATTGCCGATGTCCGCCGCACCAAGCATAATCTTTCGGTCACGGATTACTCTGGTGGGCCGCAACGGGATGTCAAGGCCACCAGTGAGACCCAGATTTGCGTATTTTGTCATACGCCCCATGGAGCCACCTTGGATACCGGGCTGAAGAGTCCCTTGTGGAACCGGCAACTCTCGACGACCACCTATACAGGGACTTACGAATCCAAATCCATCAATGCGGATGTCAACGAACTCCGGGCCGGTCCTGGTGGCACCTCCAAGCTTTGTCTTTCGTGTCACGACGGAACTTTGGCCATCGGTTCGGTCAATGTCTTGGGTGGAACAAAGTCTGCTAGCATTAACATGGCTGGAACTGGCACGGGTGGGAAAATGCCCAGTGGTAGCAGTGGGGCCAGCACTGGATTTACCCGTAATCTGGGGATTGATCTCTCCAACGATCATCCCATCTCATTTACCTTCAATGCGACTGTCGCCACGGCGGACGGTGAGTTGCGCTCCCCGCCGTATACCTCGAATGGGACGTTGATTATGGGGAACAACGTGGCAGGTTCTACCAGACCCTTGGTTCCTCTGGATGGCAACCAAGTGCAGTGTGCTTCGTGTCATGATCCCCATATCCGTGACACGGTAGAAGTGGATTCCATCAAGTTTTTGCGCTTGAATCGTTTTCAAAAGGTCACGCCTGTCGGCAGTACTTTCAGTCCCAGCTCAGACATCATTTGTCTGGCATGTCACGATAAAGGCAAAAAGGCTTGGGCGGAATCGGTTCACGCCAACAGCACGGACGCCAATGAAACCTATAAATCCGGTGCCGGTTCCGCTGGGGCGTTGCGCGAGTTTCCTACGGGAACCAAAGTGTGGCAGGCGGCTTGCCTCAACTGTCATGACACCCACACGGTTTCTGGTTCCCGTCGCTTGTTGCGTGAAGGGACCGATAGCACAACCTCTCCAAAACAAGGGGGCAATGCCGCTACTGAAGAGACCTGCTATCAGTGCCATCGGATGGCGGAGACCGCGAATGTTCTGGAAACAACCAGTAACTCGGTGCCTAACATCAGAAGCGATTTTACCGATGTTGGCAACAAGCACATGCCAATCACGACCGCCGATCAAGCCACCCCAGGCACCGCTGAAAAGCATGACATTACCAGTGCCGATTTTGAAGAGACACAGCTCTCTTTGGGCAAGGGGGATCTGCTGAATCGGCATGCCGAATGTCCCGATTGCCACAATCCCCATCGGGTGATGAAAAATCGTCTGTTCAATGGTTCAGGTGCGGCCACGGCGGCTACCCACCTGCACGATGTGGCGACTCAGCACTCCAATTTGGCCTCTGGGGCATTGCGGGGTACGTGGGGTGTGGAGCCGACCTATACCGCGACAACTTTTAGATCCCTTCCGACGAGCTATACGGTCAAGAAAGGCGATGGCGGGACAGGGGCCTCCACCCTCAGGAGCTCCACCTATGTCACCCGCGAGTATCAAGTCTGTCTTAAGTGTCATTCCGATTATGGCTATGATGACAATAACACCTATCCCGCTGGCAACCGACCGGCTCTTGGTGGCAGTACGGGTGGCGGCACGGCCAGTGGCACCAATGGCCTGACCATGTTTACCAATCAGGCCATGGAGTTTGGGGCGGCTGTTAATGACGCTACGACCGGGGATGATCAGAGAGATTTAAATGCCCCCACCGCCAATCGTCGTTCGTTTCATCCGGTGATGTGGCCCACAGGGCGTACCTTGGCGGAACGGGGTGGAATGGCCAATCTGTGGCTTTCGCCCTGGAATGGTTCAAGTGGCGGATTTATTGGCAATTTGACCATGTATTGTTCGGATTGCCACGGTTCTGCAACAGCCGATGGCTCCTCGACACCCAGTGCTGGGAAGCCTTGGGGGCCTCATGGATCGACAAACAATTTTATTCTCAAGGGAACCTGGGATACTTCAACCGGGAGTGGCCAAAGCTCTGGCATCTGTTTTAGATGTCATAACTACGACAACTATGCCACCCGAAACAGCACTCAAAGCGGGTTTTGCTGCGAAAAAGACAGCAATTTGCATGGGTATCATGCCGACAAGATTGGTAGAATGCGTTGCATGTGGTGTCATGTGGCAATACCTCATGGCTGGAAGAACAAGGCATTCCTCGTAAACTTAAACGATGTCGGTCCAGAAGCGGGTAGTGCAGAAGGAACTCAAAAACGTAACGGTACGACCGCTACTTATAGTGCCGCGCCTTATTACCAAACGGCAATCTTGAAGGTCAAGACCTGGAAAAAAAGTGGCTCTTGGACGCAAGGCGATTGTGGCTCAAAGGGGGCCCCTGGTAATGGGGAAACGGGTCGTACTTGGATGCGCGACGGCAGCGAAAAATGTTCCAATCCTCCTTGATGATGCGTGATGAGTGAATGCGGTTGCCTTCGTTGGCCTCGTTGAAATGGACGCCGTTCTTCTTGGTGTTGTTGGGATTGGGTGCGGTTGGAGCGGCGCAGGGGGTGGCGTCGCCTACTTGGCTGTTGGTGATTCCCTTTGTGCTGTTGGGTCTCAACCTGTTGGCCGCCATTGTGATGAATGCAGCTTTTCGTGCTAAACCTGGATTGCTGGTGTTTCATGTCGCGTTGCTTGGTGCGGTGTTGTTGGTCGGGATGGGACGTTTGACCTATCTAAAAGGGTGGGTGGAACTGGTCAAGGGGGATGCGTTTCAGGGTGAATTGACCGGAGTTGAAAAAGGTCTGTGGCATTGGGGCCAGTTGGAGCGGGTGGTTTTTGTGAATGAGGGGTTTGTCAAGGAGTATGGCCCCAATTGGTGGGCACGCAGAACACGCAATTCTATTCGCTGGATGGATGAGGATGGCTCTTGGCAGCAGGGCGAAATCGGTGAAAATGCCACTGTGACCTTGCATGGTTATCGGATTTATACCAGTTCTAATCATGGGTTCGCACCCGTTTTTGTCTGGCATCCAGCGGACCAATCTAGCCCGATTCAGGGCGCGATTCATTTCCCTTCCTATCCCCGTTATCGGGAGCAGACCAACACCTGGACCATTCCTGGTACGGATATCGCGGTGGTGGCTATGCTCTTGCTGGACGAACCGGCCATTAATCTGGTGTTAGGAGGGGTTTTTCCGACGGTTCCAAAACATCAACTGCGCGTGACCGTGCAGGGCGAGACCCGTGATTTGGTGCCAGGAGATCGTTTTCCTTTTGCCAGTGGTGGAGTGTTGCACTATGTGGAGTTGAGTGCTTGGATGGGATATCGGATTTTTTATGATTGGACCCGTTTCTGGCTGCTGGCCACCTTTTTGGTGGCGACTTTAAGTCTCTCATGGCATTTTTGGAGAAAGTTTTCTATGGTATATATTAAACTGTAAAAATTATATTCTTTTGTTTGGGGTTGATTTTTGCAATAATAAAGTAAATACCCATTCTTGAATTTTAACAGGTGAGACTTGAAAACGATGCCTGATCGTATTTTATCCTCCATTGGTACCAAGATTATCTTGGGTGTTGCCGTTCCTGCTGCGGCCATCTTGACTGGCATGATTTTGTTCTATTCCACGCATGAAGAAGAATCCTTGCTTAAACAAAACGAAGCGGCTCGTCTGGAGATGGCGCGTAGCGTTATTCAGGGGCTGAATGCCGTCATGATGACCGGTTCGGCTGTCATGACTCAGCAGTTCGCAGAAGAGTTGAAGAAAGTGCCGGGGGTGCAGGATTTCCGTATTTTGCGCAACGACGGATTGGAATCTTTCCAAGACAACAAGACCATTGACGAGGTCAACTCCTATCGGGACAAGATCGTTTTTAAACCCAGAGATGAGGAGTTGGAAATTCGTATCATTCCTGCGGACCAACCGGCTTTGCTGAAAGCCCTGGAGAGCAAAGAGATGGTCTCGTATGCTGAGAATGTTGAAAATGCTCGCAATTTGACCTTTTTGACACCCATTCCCAATCAGGATCGGTGTCATCGTTGCCATGATTCAGACGTGCCAATACGCGGGGTTGTCAAATTGACCACAACCATGGAGCCGGTTTATACCGCCATCCAGGAGTCTCGTGATCGCGCCTTTCGTATTTTGGCTGTGGCCTTGTCCGCTCTGTTGATGCTGGTTTTTGTCATGGTACGACGTTTGGTGGTGGCTCCTTTGACCCTGGTGACATCGGCCATGAGTCGTGTGGCTGCTGGGGATCTCACCATTCAGGTTCCTGAACTAGGCCAGGATGAGTTGAGTCGCATGGCTAAAAGTTTCAACCACATGCTCACCCAGTTGTTGCATACCTATACCGGGTTCCAGCAGGAGCGCAATAAACTCAACACGATCATCTTGAGTGCCCGTGAAGGGATTATTGTGACAGATCAGGAGAATCATGTGGTGTTGGTCAACCCTTCTGCAGAACGACTTTTGGGCAAGACCGCCCAGCAAATTGTCGCAGAGGGATTTTTGCACATTTTGGATGATCCAGAATATATTTCTAGTTATATCAATCATCATGGTCACAATCATCCCGAAGAGTTGGTTTACAAGGGACAGGTTCTTTCGGTGCATGCCGCACGCATTTTGGCCCCAGATGGTACACCCATTGGTTCAGCCGCCCTTATTCGTGATATCACCGAGGCGAAACGACTGGAACATGAACTGCGAGTTATCTCTTACACCGATAAGTTGACCGGGATTTTCAACAGACGGCGTATGGAAGAGTTGTTGAATGCGGAGTTTGATCGCGCCGTCCGTTATCACTATCCGCTCTCCTTTTTGCTGTTTGATGTGGATCATTTCAAACGGTTTAATGACGAACATGGACATGATCAGGGCGACCGGGTCTTGCAAGCCATTGGAGCCTTGATGAAGGAACATTTTCGTAAAATTGATTTTCCTTGCCGTTATGGTGGCGAGGAGTTTTGCGTCATTTTGCCGAGTACCCCTGCGGACTTGGAAGGGCATGGGGCTTGGGGCGTGGCTGATCGTTTTCGGCAACGGGTTGAAGCATTGGTAATCGATGGTCTCAAGGTGACCATCAGCATTGGTGTGGCGGTTTATCCTTTGATAAAAATCAAGGATCCATCTGAGATGATCAAGGTGGCTGACAATGCCCTTTATCAAGCCAAACGGGCCGGTCGCAATCGGGTTATTTTGGCTCAATCTCAAGAATAAAATTATCAAGATCACTAAAAAAGGGGGGGGATGATGAAAAGAAAAGCACTGTCTGTCAGTGGAATTCTTGCGGGAGTTTTGGTGTTTGCTTTGTTTGCAGATGCAGGCGAGATGACGGAGATTTATAGCATTGCCCGTGGTGGTCGTCTTTATGACAACTGGATAACCACTCTGAAAATAAAGACGCCACCCAAAGAAAATCATGCATCTTATCCGGCCACTGGAAAGGATAAGGGAGCCTCAACTTGGCGTTGCGCCAAATGTCATGGATGGGACTATCAGGGTAAGGATGGTGTTGTGAACAAAAACTTGCGCACTTGGATGGGCAAAGATGTGGCGGAAGTGGTGACTATTTTGCGCAGTCCTACGCATAACTACACCCCCGCACTTCTCCCAGACGATGCGGCCCGCGACGTGGCACTTTTTCTGACGCGGGGAGTCATTGAGTCGGAAAAATATATTGATCCCGCCAATGGACGTTCCCGTGGCGATGCGGCCAAGGGGGCTCCTTTTTATCAAACCATTTGTGGAATCTGTCATGGAATGGATGGGCGTAAAATTAATTTCGGCTCGGATAAAGATCCAGAATTTATCGCCAACGAGGCCACTGAACATCCGTTTGAGGTGTTGCATAAAATCCGTAGCGGTCAACCGGGTCAGGAAATGATCAATCTGAGAACCCTTCCACCAGAAGTGGCTGCTGATATTTTGGCTTATATACAGACCTTTCCGGTGCGTTGAATGAGGGGGGGGACGCAGGAGTCTGTGTCTTGTTATTTATGTAGGCAGAACGGTATGAGCAAGATCATTACTTCCGTGAAAATTCGGTCTGATGGTTCAGTCGTAGAAATGCTTGACGACGGTCGGGAAGGAGCGTTTCAGGATACGCCAATGCGTTTCATGACAGAGGATGAAATTGTGACAGCGGCGGCCTCCGACCCTGATGCGTCTCCAATGACCGCAGAACAATTGAAGAAAGCGAAACGTATTCCTAGGGTCAAAACATTGCGTCGTGCGCTTGGGTTGACACAAGAGGAGTTTTCGAGACACTATCATATTCCTGTCGGTACGCTGAAAGATTGGGAGCTGGGACGTGCGGAACCGGATCAGCCAGCGTCAGCTTATCTTTTCGTCATTGCAAGCGACCCAGAGGGCGTGGCTCGCACCATTTCTTGTCGTTTTAGGAGTGTCGAGGTTTAACCGTTTTATTGTTTTTGAATATCGCATCTAACCGGGACCGGCAATGGAACGGGAACTGTTTTTTTTGTGGTTGGCGTTGGTCGGATATGTCCTGGCAGGCACCTTCTCTTTGATTGTCAGTTTGCTGGGTCGGCGAACCGGGATGGCGTTGCTGGTCATGATGGTGGTCGCCTTGTCTTTGCACGGTTTTTCTTTGGGGTTGCGCTGGGAACGTTTGGGACATGGGCCGTTTATCAACCAGTTTGAAATTATTTCCAGCAATCTGTGGAGTCTGACCCTGGTTTACTGCGTGGTTTATGGGCGGATTCCTGTGTTGCGACCTTTGGCCGCCGTGATTCTACCCGTCCTGTTTATCCTGATGGGATGGCTTCTGGTGGTTAATCCGTTCGATTCGGAGTATCCGCCGACTTATAATACAGTCTGGCTGTATGTGCATATCGGGTTTGGAAAGGTGTTTATGGGGGCTGCGTTGGTGGCAGCGGCTTTGGGTGTGGTGGTTTTGTTTCGGGCTATCCGACCTTGGTTTACCTCGCTGCCTGCGGATGATATCCTGGATGAGTTGGGCTATCGATTCTTGGCCATCTCCTTTGTGTTCGACACGTTGATGATCGTGGCTGGGGCAATTTGGGCGCAAGATGCTTGGGGACGCTACTGGAATTGGGATATTTTGGAGGTCTGGTCCCTGATCAACTGGCTGTTGGTGACCTTGGCCTTGCATTTACGTCCAACTTTCCATATTTCTCCTCGTGCAAGCGCAGTGATTGGGATATTGGTATTTATCGTGGCATTCGTTAATTTTTTTGGTGTGCCGTTTATTTCGCGCACCACCCATCAAGGCATTATTTAGCATTCATGGAAGAACCGATTCCCGCAGATGTGGCGCGCAGAGCCTCTGCTTGGCTGCTGCTTGGGTTGTCATCATTGGTTTTGTCGAGCCTGTGCGCACTCATGCTGGCGGCCTCGCGCATGCCGGGATGGTCAGCGGCGTTTGTCGGCTTGGAAGGCTTTTTCAATACCGCTCTGGTGTTGCATGTCAATCTATCGGCTACGGTATGGTTTTTGGCCTTTTCTGGTGCATTGTGGAGTTTGGCTGGTGGCACAAGATGGAGTGGGTTGGATTGGCTGGCGTTCTTGTTTTTTCTGATTGGGGCTTTGTTGGTGATTCTTGCTGCGGTTTTGGCCCCAGGCAATCCCGTTTTGAGTGATTATCTGCCGACATTGCGCAATCCGATTTTTTTTGGTGGATTGTTTTTTTTGTGTGCAGGTAGTGCCATGGCGGCGGTACGTGCCTTGCTCACCATTCCACTCTTCGGGCGTGTGGCGACCTTGGGAGTGCCTGGGAGTGGCTTGTTCGCGGCGGCACTCGCTCTTTTGTTGGCTATGCTGGCGTTTGTGGTGTCGTTTCTGCGTTTGCCACAGGAGTTGACTGGCAAGGGCTATTTTGATCCGCTCTATTGGGCGGGTGGTCACTTGTTGCAGTTCACCCATGTTTTGTTGATGCTGACCGTTTGGCTGGTGCTGGCGCGGGTGGCTGGAATTGGGTTGCCGTTTGGTGAACGGATTAAGGGGTGGCTTTTCTGGATTGGGTTCTCGCCAGCATTGCTGGCTATTTTCCCAACCATTCTGTATAACCCAGAGTCGTTGGAGCATCGACTGTTTTTTACCAACCT
>JADFYY010000057.1 GCA_015232825.1 Magnetococcales bacterium | reverse complement strand
AGTGAGAGGACTTTTTGTTAAGCTTAGTCAGATAGTCCGTCACAATCCGTACCACCTCTTTAGGATCGTCCGTCACATGGAACAACTCCAGATCCTTAGAAGAGATACAGCCTGCGGCACTTACCGTGTTTTTCAACCAATCCACCACTCCTTGCCAATACTCGGAACCAAACAAGATCACAGGAAAACGTCGGCTTTTGCCGGTCTGCACTAAAGTCAAGGCTTCAAACAGTTCGTCCAGTGTGCCGAATCCGCCAGGAAAGGCGATGACGGCATCTGTATGTTTGGCAAACATGAATTTGCGTATGAAAAAATAACGAAACATTATGCTGATATCTTGATAACGATTGGGTTTCTGCTCAAAGGGCAACTCGATGTTTAATCCCACCGAAACCCCGCCATTTTTGAAACATCCCTTGTTGGCCGCCTCCATGATCCCGCCGCCACCCCCGGTCATGATGGCGATTCGTTGGCGCGAAAGTGTCTTGGCCACCTTGCGGGCTGTCTTGTAATAGATGGAATCCGGTTTGGTTCTGGCACTGCCGAAAATCGTGACAACCGCTCCCAATCCACGCAAGGTCTCAATTCCGTCAATCAGTTCAGCCTGAATGCGAAATGCCCGCCATGCCTCGGTGGTCTTGAAATCTTCAATCATTGACGCTACTCGATTAATAAAAAACGTTAAAAGGGATTGCCTTGTGACGCTATTTTTTGTAGCGTTCCTGAGGTCAATCGGTAATGATGATCCGCTCTGGCCGCCAGTTCCGGGTTGTGGGTGACCAATAGCATGGCCGTCCGCCATCCCTGGATCAATTGAAAGAGAAGATCCATGATCCTTTTCGCTGTTTCCAGATCCAGATTGCCAGTGGGTTCATCGGCCAAGATCAAGGCGGGTTGGGCGACAAAGGCACGAGCAATGGCCACTCGTTGCTGCTCACCGCCCGACATCTCCAACGGACGATGGTTGGCACGGGAGAGCAGTCCAACTCTGTCTAGCATCTCTCGTGCCTGCTTCATGGCATCGGGAATATTGGCCAGTTCTAGAGGTAGGGCGACATTTTCCAATGCGGTCAACGTGGTAATGAGATGAAAATCTTGAAAGACAATCCCCATACGTCTGCGACGCAACCGGGCCAGATCATCCTGGGAAAGCCCATGATACGCCACACCATCTACCCGAATACGCCCGGAAGTGGGGTGTTCCACACCCGCCACCAAGGCCAACAATGTACTTTTGCCACTGCCAGACGGCCCGGTCAAGGCGACTGTCTCGCCACGTTTTATGACCAGATCTACCCCTTTGAGAATCTCCAGTCGTTGCCCGGCATGGTTCACCACATATTCCACGGATTCCATCATGATCATGATGTTACACCTTCATCGCCCGTTGTCCAGATTATTATTGGGGATCGTTTTTATGCTCACAACCCTTGCCTTTGCCTCTGACCCACCGGTCATTCTTTGTCTGGGGGATAGCCTGACCGCCGGTTTTGGGGTTTCCCCCGGTGAGGAGTACCCGGCGTTGTTGCAGCACCGTCTTCAAGAACAAGGCTTTCCCCATCGGGTGGTCAACGCCGGTCTCTCTGGGGATACCACAGGTGGGGCATTGCGACGTCTGAATTGGTCCTTGCGGGCCAAACCCATCCTTGCCATCGTGGTCTTGGGAGCCAACGATGGCTTCCGGGGGTTGGATCTGGAGGAGATGCAACGCAACCTGCTCCAAATCATCACGACCCTGCAAAAGGCCGGGGTTCATGTCATTCTTGGCGGGATGAAAATTCCGCCCAATTATGGTACGGATTATGCCGGTCGCTTTCAGGCCGTTTTTTCGGCTGTGGCGCAAGAGCGTTCGGTGGATCTGATCCCCTTTTTTCTGGAAGGCGTGGCCGGAAAGCCCGCCTTGAATCAAGAGGACGGAATCCATCCCACAGGAGCCGGTTATCGGGTTGTGCTGGAAAATGTCTGGCAACACCTCGCGCCACGATTGCAGATGACCGATCAACGTTCGATTTCACCTGAAAAATGACGAAACCATAAGATCAATCCCACCACAACCTGTGCTAAGGCCAATCCAATGTAGATCACGGCAGGCAGGTACTTGCCATGATGAATCCCAGTCACGGCATTAAAACGGATAAAATCTGAAAAGAGCAGGACGTGCAAACCATTCAAAAAAACTCCGATCATGACATAAATCGCACCTTTTTTTCCGGTCCAGACCCCTATCAATGCCGGGATAAGTGTCAGGTATCCGCCAAATATGGGAATGAAAAATAGCATTAATGAAACAATTAAAATTGCAATTCCAAACAGTTGCATGGATCCCCTCCCAGAAGTAAATCGCCTTGATCCAGTTTAATAGGGTATCGAAACGGATATCCATTTTGCTATACTATTTTTTGCTGTGATGCAAAATCGCAGAAGGACCGCTTACATCAAGGACACAAGCATGACAGATCATCTTGACATAACCTCGCCTCTTGCCGCAACCGAACAACCGGCTGAGAATGATTTTCGTCTCCTTTTTGACGATTTGCCAGAAGGTGTCTTGTTGCATTGTGATGGCATCATTGCTTTTGCAAACCGAAGTGCTGCAGCCATTCTTGGCTTGGACAGCACCAAGGAGTTGTTTGATGGTCTGTTGACCTCCTATTTCAATCAGGACTCCTGGAAACGACTGATTCAGACCATTGACGATCAGGCCCCGATGACCAGGGAGAAATGGACTGCTGAAATGGAGTTGACCCGGTCGGATAACCGGATGGCCGTGATCGACACCTCGACCAGCTGGACCTTGTTTCAGGGAAAACCCATGCTGGTCACCACGTTACGAGACATCACCCAACTCAAACGTAACACAGAGGAGATGCGACGTCAGGCCAATTATGACATTCTGACCGGTTTACCCAATCGCACTTTGTTTTTGGATCGCCTGAACCGGGAATTGATTCGAGCCAAACGGTCCAACAGTCGGGTGGCCCTGATGTTTATTGATCTGGACCGTTTCAAATGGGTCAATGACACCCTTGGACATGGGGCTGGCGATGAGTTGTTGCGGCAGGCCTCCCAGAGATTGCTTGCTTGCATTCGTAAATCTGATACCGTGGCCCGTCTTGGTGGTGATGAATTCACCGTGATTTTGACGGATATGGCGCGTGGGCCTTTTGCTGAACGGGTGGCAGCGGAAATTCTCGCCCAATTGGCCAAGCCTTTCATGCTCTTGGGGCAGGAGGCCTTTATTTCAGGTTCCGTGGGGGTTACGGTTTGTCCCGATGATGCGGATACCCTGGATGATCTGCTAAAAAATGCCGATACCGCTATGTATCAGGCCAAAAGCGATGGACGCAACGCCTATCGCTTTTACACCTCGGATATGCATGCTGAGGCCGCTGCGCGGGTCGCCTTGGAAAAGGATCTCCATTACGCCCTGGAACGCGAAGAACTGGTGGTCCACTATCAACCCATTGTCGATTTACGCACTGGACGATTGGTGGGCGCGGAAAGTTTTTTGCGTTGGGAGCATCCCACGCGGGGCAGTGTTCCCCCTGGGGCGTTCGTCCATTTGGCCGAAGAGATCGGCTTGATCAGTCAAATTACCGCCTGGACCATCCAGACCGCCTGCGCCCAGGCGCAGAAATGGCGACAAAGGCCAGACAGTCAGAATTTTCTGATTTCCGTCAATCTCTCATGTACCCGCTGTCGGGAACTCTCCACCGATGACAGGATTCCTGACATCTTGCGAAAAACCGGTCTGCCTCCCACCGCATTGATTCTGGAAATCACCGAAAATATTCTGACTGTGGACGCAGAAAAGGCCATGTCCATGCTTCATCACTTGATCCAACAAGGGGTCTCCTTGTGGTTGGACGATTTCGGTACGGGATACTCTTCTTTGAGCATTCTCAAACGTCTTCCGGTCAGTGGCATCAAGATCGACCGTACCTTTATTCCCGACATCTCCAGCGATCCTGAAACCAGTGTTCTTGTACAAGCGATCCTTTCCTTGGCCAAGGCACTCAATCGCCAAGTGATTGGTGAAGGGATTGAAACCTCGGATCAAGCTGATTTTTTGCGGACACGCGGATGTCACTTGGGACAGGGGTTTTTGTTTCAAAAGGCTGTTCCCGCGCATGAATTTGAAGGTATCCTTGGAAAGGTTTTTCCGGTCTGATTCGTTTCGAAGCTTTTAAAAAAGTGTTGCATTGATCTCAGAAATGCGCCACTATGCAATTGTGCTTCATTAGTCAGATTGTGTTGAACTTCATCCACATCAAATTAAAGGAACCTGAAATTAATGAAACTAATCAATCGAGCCGCTTTTTCTCTGTTGTCGGTGGGCGTTTTATCATTGAGCCTCTCAGCTTGCGCTCCCCATGAATTGGCCAGAGTCTGGCAAGTCTCCTCACCGAAGGTCAACGAAGCCTGGAAGGGCAATAACGGCCAGATCCAATGGCATCCTCATACTGGCAAGCAGACATTGGCCTCCGTTGGCACCCAGTGTTTCTTTTGCGGTGAGGGTGTTGACTCGGATGGCGATGGTGTTCTTGACAACCGGGATGAGTGCGCCAACACGCCCAAGGGGGTAAAGGTTTATTGGCAGGCAGAACATTTTGGCCGGACGGAAACTCCGATTGGCCGTCCAGGTTGCCCGGTTGACAGTGATCTCGATGGCGTGCCAGATTACCTAGACAGTTGTCCGAATACGGCTTGGAACGTGAAGGTGGACGGTAAGGGATGTCCGTTGGATTCCGATGGAGACCGTGTGTATGATGACGTGGATAAATGTCCAAACACGCGCCACGGAGCCGCTGTCGATGATGCGGGTTGTCCTTTGGATACCGATGGGGATGGGGTACTCAACGATGCGGATAAATGTCCGAATACCCCAATTGGTGCGCAAGTCAATCGTCAGGGATGTTGGGTTTTGGAACATCTGAATTTTGCCACGGGTAGTGATAAGATCATGCCTTGGGCCTTTCCCGCACTCAATCGGGCCGTGGATGTGCTGGCTGACAATCCTAAAATCCGCATTGAAATTCAGGGACATACCGACGAAGTCGGCTCGGATGACTTGAATCTTAAACTTTCCATGAAACGGGCGATTGCGGTGGAGTCGTATATGGTTGCGCGCGGCATCGCGGCGAATCGACTCACGGTCAATGGTTTTGGGAAATCCCAACCCATTGCCAAGGGATCGGATCCCACAAGTCGGGAACAAAATCGGCGTGTGGTGTTGAAACCTCTGGAATGAGTTTCATGTAGGGGATGGGGGAGGCGTTGCCTCCCCCTTTATTCAAATGTTATCGTATCAATATCTATCATCCAGATTCATGGGAGACCACCTGATGACCAGTAAGCGACCAGAGGACAAACAACACGATGACGAAATAGAAGGTCATCATAAGGGGCGGCACCATACTTCAATGCGCCATAAACAGGTCGTCTTAGGTGCTGGGAGCATGCAGGCTCAACCCTCTTCTCAACCGAAAATCAAAAAAATGTCGGAAGAAGAGTACCTAAAACTGATCAATCCGCTCCACATTGAGCTGGTGAAAATGCAAAACTGGGTCAAGGAGGGCGGTCACAAGGTCATCGCCATCTTTGAAGGCCGTGATGCATCTGGTAAGGGTGGGACCATCAAACGGTTCATTGAACACTTAAACCCAAGAGGTTGCCACGTCATTGCCCTGGAAAAACCCACGGACACAGAACGGAGCCAGTGGTATTTTCAACGGTATGTACAACACCTCCCATCCGCAGGTGAAATCTGCCTCTTTGATCGCAGTTGGTACAACCGGTCTGGCGTGGAACGTGTCATGGGATTCTGCGATAAGGACCAAGTTCGAGAATTTCTGCGCACGGTACCAGAATTCGAACGCATGCTGGTGGCTTCTGGCATCATTCTGTTTAAATTTTATTTTTCGGTCAGCAAGCAAGAACAGCTCCGCCGTTTCAACAGTCGATCAGACGACCCACTCAAGCAATGGAAACTCTCCCCAGTGGACAAAGAGTCCCAAGATAAATGGAATGAGTATACCAAAGCCAAAGAGGATACGTTCTTTTACTCTTCCACCTCCCAATGTCCCTGGACGATCATCAAGTCCGACGACAAAAAACGGGCTCGCATCAATAGCATCAAATATTTCCTAAGCACTCTGCCCTATACGGGAAAAAATGAGGAACTCCTGAATTACGACAAACGCATTGTTCGTACAGTCTTCGAGGAGATCGGTATCGACTAACCCATAGCACACAAAATGCGCAAAGCATTATTTGCGCATTTTGTGTGCTTGATATAACAGACCAATCCCGATTAAGAGCATGGGAATAGTCAACCATTGACCCATGGTGAGTCCCAACGCAAGAAAACCAAGATGGGCATCGGGTTCACGCACCATCTCCACCAACAAACGACAAATGGCATATCCAGAGAGAAACACTCCACCCAGAAAGCCCGGTTCCCGTGGTTTTCCTCCCAACCACCACAACAGAACAAACAGAAAAAAACCTTCTAATCCCGCCTCATAAAGCTGACTTGGATGGCGTGGTTCTGCTCCTCCTCCTGGAAAAACAACTCCCCAAGGAAGCGTCGTAGTACGCCCCCACAACTCACCATTGATAAAATTGCCAATGCGCCCTAAAAACAATCCGACAGGCGTGACGACAGCCAATAGGTCGCCCAAAACCAGAAATGACAACTGATGTTGTCTTGCAAAGAGATATCCAGCAATCAGCACCCCAAGCAACCCACCATGAAACGACATCCCTCCCTCCCAGACTCGCAACATGGCCATGGGATTGGATAAATAATAATCAAACTGGTAAAAGAGGATGTAACCCAAACGTCCCCCCAAGATCACCCCAAGCACTGTGTTCATGACTAAATCGGCCAAGGCATCTGAGGAGATTCCCAACGACTGACGCTTTACCTGAATTCTTAACAAAAACCAACCTAAAACAAAGGTCAAAGTGTACATCAGGCCATACCAACGGATGGCCAATGGACCGATATGAAGTAACACCGGATCAATTTGAGGAAAAGAGATCATTGGGATGACTGCCAGTTGGAGGCCTCAGGATAGCTGCCAAGAATTTTCAGGCTGCTGGTAAAAAAAGTCAACTCTTCCAGTGCCAACTTGCAAGCCGATTCTTCAGGACGTCCCTGAAAATCAAGATAAAAATGATAGGACCATGGCGTACCCGGTACTGGTCGTGATTCCAGACGAGTCAAATTGATGCCATTGGTCGCGAATCCACCCAGACATTTATAAAGGGAAGCTGGAATATTACGCACTTCAAAAACCAGACTGGTTTTGCAGGACTCATCCATCGGTGGCGGGGCAGGGCGATCCTTGACGATCAATAGAAAGCGCGTCGTGTTTAAGTGACTGTCTTGAATTTCTCTCTCCAGAATGGTCAGGTCATACAACTCGGCACACAATTCCGCTGCGATTGCGGCCTCAAACGGATTGTTGCGTTGCGCTAAATCGAAAGCGGCCCCAGCCGTGTCATAGACTGCGTGCCACGAAAATCCATGCTTGCGAATAAATGCACGACATTGCGCCAAAGCCTGAGGATGGGAATAAACCGCATTCACGAGATTCGGATCGGCACCTTTCACACCAAGCAAACAGTGACGCACCCGCAAATAATACTCCCCCAAAATGTGCAGTTGGTAAACGGCCAATAAATCATAGCTGTCACTGACCACGCCTGCGATGCTATTTTCCACGGGAATCATGCCAATCCGCGCTTCTCGCTCATCGACAGCCTGGAATACTTCCTCAAAAGTTTTGCACGGGATGGTCTGATGATCAGGCAAACATTCTCGACACGCCTGTTCGCTGTAGGCACCACGTTCCCCTTGAAAAGCAACCGTTTTTAAAGTTTTTATAGACACCTCTACATGGCCTCCTGGCGCATATTAACACGAACACGTCGCAGATCATCAACCCGAATCACCCTGTTCAACAGATCGTCAGCCCGATACGGTTTGGTAAGAAAATCATCCATGCCAGCCTCCAGACACCGACTGCGGAGTTCCTCTTGGACATGGGCACTGATCCCGATGATTGGTATGTCTGGATCCACATTTTCCATACCGGCCCGAATCCGTCGCGTGGTATCAATACCATTCAGATTGGGCATCTGAACATCCATGAATACCAGATCAAATGGTTTATTCAACTGTTTAAGTGCATCTTCGCCATCTTTGGCTACCGTGACCAAGTAGCCAGCACTCCTCAAAAGTTCACAGCCAAGAAGTTGATTGTCTATATCATCCTCAACAAAAAGAATTCTTTTCTCTTTAATGGGAGAGTTCTGAATGCGTTCGTGGGACTTCAAAGCTTGGATAAATTCCGACTGAATTGGGTTGCTAAAAGGGAGAGTAATGGTAAAAGTACTTCCTACACCCTCTTGGCTGGAGACCGTGATCTCTCCCCCCATGCATTCTACCAGTCGGCGACTGATGGCTAAACCCAAGCCAGTACCGCCATATCGACGGGTCATGCTGAGATCAACCTGGGAAAAACTGTTAAAGATCATTTCCAATTTATCGGAAGGGATGCCAATGCCTGTATCTTGCACAACAAAGCATACCACCGTGGTCTCAGCCTGCTGTGAAATTAAAGAGACCTGAAAATTCACCTCGCCCTGTTCCGTGAACTTAACGGCATTGTTCAACAAATTAATCAGCACCTGACGCAATCGAATTGGATCACCCCGCAACAGGTTCGGCAGTTGTTCATCCACCTGCCATTTGAAATCCAACCCCTTGCGTTTGACGTCCAGAATCATAGGGGTTATCGCGAACTCTACGACCTCTTGCAGAATAAATGGAATGGAGTCGAGGCTCATCGCATCGGCCTCAATCTTGGAAAAATCGAGAATATCATTGAGAATATTGAGTAAGGACTCAGAGGCGTTCAGCACGATTTCAAGCAATTTTTTTTGCTCAGGCAATAGATCCGTAGCCAATACCAAATCGGTCATGCCGATGATGGCATTCATAGGGGTACGGATTTCGTGACTCATGTTGGCTAAAAAAAGATTCTTGGCCATGGAGGCTGACTCGGCCTTGAGCTTGGCTGCTTCCAAAATAACGCTTTGGTTCTTCAATTCCAGGGCTTGTTGGTGTATGAGTACCCTCTGCTGATGCAGTTGCAGAAAAATCCTGACCTTGCTACGCAATATGTCAGATGAAAATGGTTTGACAAGATAATCAATAACACCCAGATCATACCCGCGAATAATATGCTGAGTATCGGTATGGACTGCGGATAAAATGATGATCGGGGTATGGTGATTTGTGGCCATTCCTGCCATGCGCTGCATGACTTCAAAACCATCCATGTCTGGCATATGGGCATCCAACAAAACTAAGGCGAACTCTCCCTCCTGCAACCGATTGAGAGCTTCGGTGCCGTTGTAAGCCAGAACCAGTTCGGCGTCCATGTCCGACAACAATTCAGTGATCAGCAAGAGATTTTCTTGATGGTCATCAACAATGAGGATGGCGGATTTCAATGGGATATCGCATTTTTGCTTGGGTTGATATTTTGAATGGGATACAGTCTATCCTATATTGGCGGATACCGTCCAATAAATTTCGTATAAATTGACGTGCGCATCGGGTTCAAATGAGATATATCTCTTGTTCATGAGCGATCCGCCTCGACTTTTATTGATCACCGACCCCTTGGTCTGCCCAGACATCGAAGGGGGCATTGCTGCGGCCCTTCAAGGAGGTCCGTTTGACGTGGTATTGCGGAATAAAACGGCATCAGCCCACACACTGACTGCCCAAGCCCACCGCATCAAGGCTCTCCTTCGCTCGACAGGTGGACGACTTCTCATCCATGGTCGGGCGGATATCGCCTTGGCTGTAGAGGCCGATGGGGTCCATTTGCCCGAATGCGGAATGGAGACCTCCGAGGTCCGCCAGTTCATCGGACCCAACCGATTGTTGGGACGCTCCTGCCATAACCCGGAAAATGGCCGACGTCACCTGCTAGAAGGTGGCGATTATGTCACCCTCTCGCCGGTTTTCCCAACGGCTTCCCATCCAGAGGCGACACCATTGGGACTAGAACGGTTCTCTTGCATGCGCGCCCAGATACCAGGCGCGGTGTTGGCCTTAGGCGGAATCCAGATAGGCAATGTTGCCGACACCCTGCGGGCTGGTGCGACGGGTGTGGCCTTGATTCGCGGCATTCTGAACACCCCGGATCCCGGTTTTGCTGTACAAAACCTGTTAACGCATATCAACAAAAATTGATTATCTGTTTTGTTGAAACCTTTCCCCTTTTCGAGAGAATATGCTATGATTCTCAAATTAACCGAATGGTGTTTGTTGAGCGACACCCAATAATGGAGAAAAAGCCATGTTTCATTTTACCATGGATGCTGCCAAGACCACCGGCCAACTCAGCTTGACGGGTGACATGACCATACGGAATGCGACCGATTTTAAAGAGGCATTGAGCAATGCTATGGACCAGTCTCAACAACTGGAACTCAATCTTTCAGAAGTCGAGCGTGTGGATTTGACCACTTTGCAGATCTTATGCGCGGCCAATCGCACCTGTCTTAGGCAGAACAAAAAATTGACTATTGTCGGCTCAATCCCCAATATACTCCGGGAGACCGTGCAGCAAGCTGGCTTTACGGATTGCGGGAGCGACAAAGAGACCAGCGGACTTTGGATGGGAGTAACGAACTGATGGCAAAAACAATCATGACGGTGGATGACTCATCGAGTGTGCGACAAATGGTCGGCATGACACTCAAAGGTGCGGGATTCACTGTGGTGGAAGCTGTAGATGGGGTCGATGGACTGGCCAAAGCCAAAGCCAACACATTGGATATGATAATCACCGATCTGAACATGCCTAACATGGATGGCATTGCCTTGATTACTGCCTTGCGGACCTTACCCAACTATAAATTTGTACCCATTGTCATGCTGACAACAGAATCTCAAGCCACTCGCAAACAAGAGGGCAAAGCTGCCGGGGCTACCGGTTGGATTGTCAAGCCCTTCAAGCCAGAGCAACTGTTGGAAGTGATCAAAAAGGTACTTGGCTGACCCTTGAGGGGAACATAACTCACATGAACGTTGAAATCGACACCAGTGCTTTTACTGAAGAGGCCTACGAACTTCTATCCGAACTGGAAGATTCCCTTTTGGAGTTGGAGGCCTCTCCACAAGATCAAGACCTGATCGGTCGGGTATTCCGGGCCATGCACACAATCAAAGGCTCAGGGGCCATGTTCGGTTTCGACGCAGTGGCTGAATTCACCCATGAGGTGGAAACAGTCTTTGACATGGCGCGTAATGGCACCATCCCCGTCACCAAGCAACTCATTGATCTCACTTTGGCCGCCAGAGACCAAATTCGCGCCATGCTGGATGCCGCCGCTGGTGGCGAACCCGCTGACCAAGCCAATGCCAATCGGATTATCGCTGGATTGCGCAGTTTGAGTCCAAACAATAAAACGGCCAATGCCGCTGCCCCGGTTGCTACACAAGAAAAACCACAGGCACAAGCCACCTCAGTCGATGATCCCCATATCTTTCGCATTCGTTTTCTGCCCCATGAGGATATCTTTGCCTCTGGCACCAATCCTCTGTTGCTACTGAACGAATTGCGCGATCTCGGCGAGTGTCGCGTCGTGACCATCACCGACAAACTGCCCGATTTTTTTGATTTAAACCCGGAAACTTGTTACACAGGCTGGGAAATTTTTCTGACAACACATGTCGGTGAAAATGCCATTCGCGATGTCTTCATCTTTGTGGAGGATGCTTGTGACATCAACATCCGCCTATTAGACCGGGAGGACGTTATTCCTGACCACGAAGAGACCAAAAAAATCGGCCAGATTCTCGTAGAAAGAGGGGATCTCTCGCACAAGGATCTGGAAAAGGCTCTTCTTCCTTTGGGTGATCGCTTGGTGCAAGCTGGAGCGGTCTCCCCAGACCGGGTACGGGCCGCCCTTACAGAACAACAGGTCATTCAAGAAAAAACCGACAAGAAAAAAACGGCAGAGGCCACTACCAGTGTTCGCGTCCCCTCGGACAAACTGGACGGTTTGGTGGATTTGGTGGGTGAATTGGTGACCATGCAGGCCCGTCTCAATCAGACAGCCAACACACTAGGCGATCACACCTTGCAACTCATTGCCGAAGAGGTGGAACGGCTCACAGCGGAACTCAGGGACAACACCATGAGCATCCGCATGTTGACCATCGACACCACCTTCAACAAGTTCAAACGTTTGGTCCGCGACCTCTCCACAGAACTGGGTAAGGAGATCGATTTGGTCACCCTAGGAGGGGAGACAGAGCTGGACAAAACAGTCATCGATCAACTCAACGATCCTTTGGTGCATATCATCCGCAACAGCATCGATCATGGTGTTGAAAGTCCAGAAGTCCGCAAGGCTTCTGGCAAAAATCCCGTAGGTAAGATCACCCTGTCGGCCATTCACTCTGGGGCCAGCGTGTTGATCCGGGTGGCGGATGACGGGGCCGGTCTGGATCCTAAAAAACTGATCAAAAAAGCTGTTGAAAAAGGGATCCTCTCACCCGATGAAGAGTTGAGCGACAAAGAGGCGTATCAACTAATCTTTGGAGCTGGATTCTCCACAGCCGAAAAAATCACCAATGTTTCAGGTCGTGGCGTGGGAATGGACGTGGTACGCCGTTCCATCGAAAGCTTACGTGGATCCATTGATGTCAGCAGCACCCTGGGCAAAGGGACCACCATCACCTTGAAGCTTCCTCTGACATTGGCCATCATCGAAGGCTTGTTGGTCATGGTGGAAAAAGAGTATTTTGTCCTGCCTTTGGCGGCGGTGGAAGAGTGCGTCGAACTCTCCCGCGAAGATGTTACCAAAACTCATGGACGCCATGTCATCAACGTGCGTGGGGATATCATCCCCTATATCCGCATCCGTGATCGTTTTCTGGTCGAAGGCAATCCCCCAGATATCGAACAGATCGTCATCTCTGAAGTGGATGAAAAACGCATCGGCTTTGTTGTCGATAAAGTCGTTGGCCAACACCAAACCGTCATCAAGACTTTAGGCAAGAATTTTCAACATTCGGAAGAGTTTTCTGGAGCCACAATTTTGGGCAATGGTGGCGTTGCCTTGATTCTGGATCTGACCAAAATGGTCCGTTATGTCGAGGAGGACGAAAATACAGAATTGGATTCTCAATGACCTCATTGGAATCCTTATGTTAAGATTAAAAAACATTCGGCTAAGCACCAAACTTTTTGGATTGTTATGGCTCATTGGAGTGATTCCAGTCTTGACCCTTTGGGGAATGGGACAGTATCAGGCCAATAAAGTTTTGGGTTTGCAGGACACATCCCGCCTTGAATCGGTTAGCCATGTCGTTGTGACCAACATACAACGCTATGTGACTGAGCGTCGCACAGACATGGAAACTTTAGTACAGATCATCAGCGAACGGCTACGCCAACTGCGCGTCAACCAAGAAACCCTGCGCGACCTCAAAAAAGAACGCATCGAAACCTTTTTTGATAACCATCTGCAAGACGTCACCCTGCTGGCTGGCAATCCTGATTTTATCAAACGTGTGGCGGCTATTGATTGGATTTACCGTCAAGCCGGTCGCAAAAACGACAATAAGTACTGGCGAGAAAACGTGGAAGGGTTTGCTCCGTGGATCAAAGGAGGTCAGACCTCCTTGGGTGTGGAAGATCTCTATTTTGTCTCGCAGATGGGTGATGTGGTCTATTCGTTATCCCATCAGAACGAATTGGGACAAAACATCCACCATGCTCCCCTGAAAGAGACCGGACTGGCGCGTGTTTTTCGACAGGCCATGGAAGCACCGGCTATTCAGGATTTCCAACCCTATGCACCAGCCAACCATGCACCCAGTGCCTTTATTGGTGCGCCGGTCAAAAAGGATGGCGGTATTATTGGGGCGGTTATTATCAGGATCTCCCGTCCAGTCCTGACCCAACTCTTGCGAGCTGGGATGGATCCAACATCGACCAACGGAGTCATTGTGGCTGCAATGGATGGTCTCCGTTCTGACCCTCTTCCTGCTCCACTAGATCCGCTAAAAAATCCATCCTTCCAAGAAGCACTCAAGGGAAATATCGGTCACTCAATTGCTTTAGGGATGCAAAAACAATTACTTATCTCTACGTGGTCCCCTTTGCGCATCAAAGGTCTATCCTGGGTTATCATGACTGAAGTGGAAACCTCACAGCTTTTGACGCAGCAAACCAAAGAGAATAAAAATGGGTTGCAAAAATTCAGTGACACCTCTGGCTATTATGACCTGTTTCTCATCCACCCTGACGGCACGGTCTTTTATTCCACAGCCCGACAAGCCGACCACAACACCAATCTGCTCACCGGCAAATACGCCACGACCAACTTGGGCCAATTAGTTGGCAAGGTATTAAAGAGTAAGCAGTTTGGTATGTCAGACCTAGTTCCATACCCCCCAAGTGACAATCAGCCAGCCATTTTTATGGCGCAACCCGTGATTGAAAACAATCAGGTCGTTATGGTGGCGGCACTGCAACTACCACCCGACGCCATAACCGGCTTGATGCATCACTCGGCCCCTTCTGGACCGATTCAGACCTTTTTGGTAGGGCAAGATCAGCTTTTGCGCTCGGATGCCTTTACCGATCCCGCCAACCCCGCCACTAAAACGGCCTTTATTGGGGGTTCAATCGCTTCTATCGTCTCTCCCACTGCGATCAGCAATGCCTTGGAGGGCAAAACCGGCTCACAAGAAACCATTCACACCAATGGTAAACGACTCCTTTCTGTGTATGCCCCCCTGCCTCTGGATGGCTTTACCTGGGTAGTGATTTCCCAAACCGAACCGGATCAGATCAACCTTTTATCCAACCCAAACCTGACCCCTTTTGCCATTTTTATGGGAGGCGTCTTGTTTCTGGTTATCCTTGGATTCCTGGTCATCCGTAGCGACCTCCTTCATCCATTGATGGACATTTCCACCACACTCAATCGTATGGCCTCAGGACATTTTGAATCTTTTGTCGGGTCAACACGCAAGGACGAATTAGGCGTCTTGTCACGCTCTGTGGCCACGGTATCGGATGAGATCACTCAAGCGGGTCAGCGTATTCAAAATGCCACCGAACCGTTGGCCGCTCCCATACGCCGATTGGCGACCATTGCCATCAGCCTCTCACGCGAGACGACAACCGGCCTTGAAACCATACACGAAGCTAAAAACGACCTGGAAAGAGTCAACGAACTTCTCAAGAGAAATGCCGCGTCCGCCAAGGAAATCGTTTTAATCACCAAGACACTGTTTGAAATTACCAAGGGTCCATTAAAGCAAGCCATCTCCTATTTTTCGCCACGTGATGATTCATCCTCGCTCTCTGACCCATTAATGGAGCCTACGGCCAATGATTCAACCACACCAGCCTCTTAAAGATTGGCCTTTTGGCCCCATATGGCTCGTTGATGTATGAAAAAAAATCAGTGACAAACG
This sequence comes from Magnetococcales bacterium, assembly GCA_015232825.1. Lineage (GTDB taxonomy): Bacteria > Pseudomonadota > Magnetococcia > Magnetococcales > Magnetaquicoccaceae > Magnetaquiglobus. Next base: position 1,169 of record JADFYY010000057.1, on the reverse strand, counting down.
CCCCATTATCCGTTACTCTTTAAACTATCATTCCTCCAGATTATGAGTAAGAAACCCATGCAACCTTTCAAAACATTCAAATTAGCCATTCTTTTGCCCGTCGGTCTTCTCTCCCTGAGCTTAGCGGGCTGTGTGACACCTTCCAGCACAGATAAAGAAGGTTGGCCCGGCCAAAATGGTTTTATTCAATGGCATCCTCAAACCGGCAAAAATATGGTATCCTCTGTTGGCACTCAGTGCTACTTCTGTAGTCCTGTCAACAAGGCTGAACCTCCCGTCGCCGCCGCCAAACCGGCCATCGATGGTGATGCGGATCAGGATGGTGTTGTGGATTCCAAAGACCAGTGTCCCAACACACCCATGGGTGTGAAAGTGGATGCCAAAGGATGCCCAGTGGATTCCGACAAAGACGGCGTTACTGACGACAAAGACAAATGTCCGAACACCCCAGCCGGGGCCAAAGTAAACAATCTGGGTTGTTGGGTTTTGGAAGATCTCCACTTCAAGACCAACAAAGACCAAATTGAACCGGTATCTTTCCCGTTGTTGGACAGTGTTGTGACTGTCTTGAAGAACAATCCATCTCTTCGCGTTGAGATTCAGGGACATACCGACAGCACCGGCACCGTTGCCAAAAACGACAAGTTGTCCAAGAGTCGCGCCCATTCCGTGATGAAGTACTTGACGAGTCATGGCATTGCGGCCAATCGTCTCACGACTGCTGGCTATGGTTCCTCAAAGCCCATTGCCCCGAACAATACCCCAGATGGTCGGGCGAAAAACCGGAGAGTGGAGCTGAAACCACAATCTTAATGATAGGTTGAATCGATTAAACAAAATGGAGGAAGACATTCGTGTCTTCCTCCATTTTGGCGTATCACAGTTTGATGCAAAATCAATTCATGCGGCTCAACTCATGAATTCTTGAGACCGAACGACGCCAAGCAAAGGCGGCTGGACCCTCCACGCAGGCCTCTTCCAAAGTAACAGCCCCGAAAATTTTCAATGGAATCCGATGCTCATACAGCAGATCAACCAGTACCACAAACCGCATGGCGGCATCCGCCTCATCGATGGAGAGTTTGGGAAGATCTGAGATGATGACCATACGGGTTTGTGCGCATAGAGTCATGTATTCGGCCCGTCCCAGCATGCGACTGCAGAGATCA
>JADFYY010000056.1 GCA_015232825.1 Magnetococcales bacterium | reverse complement strand
GCGCCATTGGTAATGAGAGCCAACTCAATCCCACCATCGAGCATTCTCCTGGCGTACTCCGTCCATCCCTTCACAAGAGTCGGTTCCCCACCTCCAGACAAATAGACCGCTTTGACTTGCAACGCAATGAGATGATTGACCAATGCATCGATCACTTCTGGGGAGAGGCGTCCTTTGTTCTGTCTGCGACTGCCATAAGAACAGTGAACGCAATCATAGTTGCAATCCGATGTCCAATGCAACTCAATCGCAACTGGAGCCAATTTTTCACGATCTATTGCACTCCTTGCCACAAAAAACGGAATAAATTTACGCGCATCAACCAGAGCTTTAAGATCAACGGTCATTGATTATCCCATAGCATCCGCAACCAGCCCAAGCAACTGGTCGCATTGACGATTCCAAGAAAACTCCCGAATGAAATGGCTGGCGTTCACACCCCGACGAACGGCTTCTTGACGGTTGCTATAAATCGCTTCCAGATGCGTCACGATTTCGTCCACACTGGATTCGCCCCAATCGATCAGGAGTGCGCCACTATTGGGTTGCATGCAAGGATCCTGTCGGGTGAGTGGATAACATCGCTCTTCGTCAAGCAAATCCCGATGACCAGTATTGTCCGAAAGGATGACCGGCAAGCCCATGGCCATACACTCCATGGCCACGAGATTGGTGCCCCCTTCGCAACGGTTGGGAAAAAGTCCAACATGCGCCTCGCGCAAAACAGTCGGCATCATGGGATTGGGAACCTCACCAACATCCATAAAGGCATTCTCAGGAAGGTATTGGCCTAACCATGCGTTGATGTCGTTGTTTTCCGGCATATCGCTCACCCAACGGTCACTGAAACGAGCCGAAGGGGAGAGCCAGCTATTATTCCAGGCGGTCAGAAGAAAGGCATCGGGATGTCGAGCGTAAAAACGCTGAAAGGCTGCAATGACCAAATCCTGACCTTTACGAAATTCCAGCTTGCCGCCAGAAAAAATGACAAAGCGTCCAGACAGTAACCCCCGTGTCCCAGAAGGAAAAAATAGCGTGCTGTCAATGCCCTGCATCAGACAGGCAATGTTTGTCAAGCCATATTTTTCTTGAAGGATCCCCGCGTTCCAACGGGAACCCGTGACCACCAAAGGCATGGTTTGTGCCTGAGCAATCGAGGCCGAAGAGAGTTCTGTGGTTTCAAAAAAAGTGATGCCAATGGTGGTTTGTCCGTGAAAATCAACTAGAGGAAAGACAAACTCACCATTGGTGTGATGCAACAACACGGTTTCAGGAGCGCGGATAGCACGCTGTGGAAACGTAATGGCCTCCTGGGAGTGTTCAAGTACTGGCAACAAGGCACGCATCTCTAGTGGTTGCAAGGCCAAACGCGAAGGCAGACGCAACAACAGGGGCTGGATATCGTGACGCAGCATGGCAAAAACCAAATTCAGCCCATAAATCCCCCATCCATGAAACTGGCCGATAGACCAAGAGAGGGCAATGCGTGATGGCAGCATAAGGCGTTCTCCAAACCACTCACTCGTGTTTGTATTTAAAATTACGGCATGGTATCATGTAGCCACTCTTATCGCCAGCCCACCAACGACCATCCTTTTTAACCAAAAGACGCCATGAACCATCAAGATACGCTCTATGTGACGGGTGCCAATGCGAATTATTTCCCCATGCTGTGCGTTCTGCAAGGGGCTTTCCAACTCTACATGCCTCACCTCCAGCTCATGGTATGCGATTTTGGTTTGACGCAAGGACAGGCCCGCTTTCTGGCCGCCAAAAATCTGTTGCTATCCAAACCAGCCCATCTGGAACAGAACCGTCACCCTTTTTACTACAAAGGAAGCATGTATCAATACATGGAGCATTTCAAGTTTGATGCCATGCTCTGGATTGATTGCGATTGCCTGCCAGTAGGCCCATTGGATCAGGCCGTGCTGCAAGTGAAACAAAAAAAACAACTGCAAGGGCCCGGCTTGATGGTTACCGTGGACCCAAACGCGATGGATCTGGCGTTTTTTTTACAAAAGCATGGCGACACGGTCACCCCTTTTGCCAACCGGATTGCCCAGCACCACCTCTCCACACAAAAGCCTTATTTGAATAGCGGCTTTTTTTATGTAACGGATCACGCAATTCTAAAAAATTATGCCGAACAGACCCAAAACATTGCAGAACATTTCCTGTTCGAACAGAACACCTTCAACACTGCCGCCCACATCTCGTCATCACCAATAATCTTCCTTGAACAAAAGCTTTGGAACCTGTCAGGCGAGGATTTAAATACCGTGACTTGCGAAACGTCGGCCAACGCCCTGCCCGTTTTTCATCATGCGGGGCAAAGAGTCTGGAACCTTCACATCTCAGATAGCAAAGAACAACACTTTGTCGAACTGGTCCAATTGAACCTGTTACTTGAAGGGGGTCGCTTCCAAGGCTTGTTGCGAGAACCGCGCCGGGAAGAGCTAAGACGCTTACTTCACGACATTTTACAATACTATCTATTTAATAATAAAGAAAATATTGATTTATTAAAAGAGAGTGGCGCGCTGGAATAACTCACGCATGGATTGTTGCAAAGCCTGAGTCACCTGCCCAATCACCTCATCCCATTGACCCGTGACGGTTTGACGAAATAGACGCGCAGTGGGATACCATGGGGTGGAGGTTCCGCTAAGACCCCATCGCCAATCCGAGGTGGCATGAGTCAAAAGCCAGAAAGGTTTTCCCAGCCCCCCGGCCAGATGGGCAACTGCCGTATCTATCGTAATGACCAGATCCAATCGACTGATGATGGCGGCGGTGGCGGCAAAATCAGTCAGATGCGCCGACCACTCTATCATCCCTCTCTCCTGAGCCTTAACGGCTTCCGGGCCATATTGCAGGCTGTGAAATTCAATGTTTGGTATGGCAAACAGAGGTTCCAGATCTTGAAAACGAAACCCTCGCTGATTGTTGCCTGACCAAACCACTCCGACACGCATCTGTTTAGCCGAACCGGACATGGGAGAAAGGATATCTGGCGGGACGTTCAAATATGGGGTGTTTGGAATGGTGTCGATGCAAGTATCAAACACCAGAGGCAAACTCAACATGGGGATACAAAAATCGGTTGCGGGCAGAGGATCCTGCAAAGAGACCGCCAAATCCACACCTTGAGCGGATTGAAACAGACGAGTCAATTCAGGGCGACACCAGACAATCACTTCGGCCTGCTTTTTTTTAAGCAACGGGGCATAACGCAAAAATTGTAGCGCGTCACCAAAGCCTTGTTCCGATACCATTGTGATCCGTTTACCGATCAAGGAGACCCCATTCCAGATGGGAGCAGGAAAATTTTTAGCGATCTTTTGATATTGACGGGAATGCCAACGCCATTCGTTTTCCTGCCAGCCATGCGGATACTGCTCGACCATGAGCAATGCCCGACTGTAATTGCAATGGATTTCAGCGTCATTGGGACTCAACCGCAAGGCCTGCTCATAGAGAGGTAAGGCGTCATGAGGTTGTTTGCATTGCACTAAAATGACGGCCATATCGCCCAGCAAGACCGGATCATCGGGTTGATGACGCAAGGCCTGTTGGATCAAAGGCAATGCTTGCCTAGCTTCTCCTTGTTGCACATAAAGACGGGCGAGATTGGCCAAGGCGGACGGATCGTCTGGGGTGATCTTCAGGGTGCGATTAAAATCACGGATGGCCTCTTCGGGTTGCTTGAGGGCAGCAAGAACAACACCACGATGGGTATAAAAATCAGCGATGTCGGATTGCAGTGTGATGGCTTGATTCAAACGTTCGAGGGCGACAGCAAGGTTGCCTCGTTCAAAAGCCGCAAATCCGGCAACAAAATAGGCATCGGCGTTTTTAGGATCTTCATCGATGACATTAAGGCCGATGGTTTCTGCCTTGCTGAACTGCTGTGAACGGATTGCATCCAAAGCATGGCCTAGAGCCAGCACATGATGACGATTTTGGATTGATGTATCCATGGAGGGCTATCCAATCTTTAGTGGTTCACTCCAAAAAGGAGTGAACCACTAAGATCAATGAAGACTAACGTCCAGAGAGCAACGCCAAGGCGATGGTGGGCTGTTGGTTGGCCTGAGCCAGAATGGCGACCCCGGCCTGTTGCAGAATGGTCTGCTTGGTGAGGTTGGCCGTTTCCAAGGCGATGTCAGCGTCTTGAATCCGCGAACGGGCTGAATCGGTATTTTCCACCACGTTAGACATGTTGGCAATGATGTTTTCAAACCGGCCCTGAACCGCACCCAAAGTGGCACGAATGGTTGAAACGCTATCCAAAGCTGAATCAACCACACCAATGGCCGCACTCGCCCCTGCTTGGGTTGATGTGGTGACGGCTGTCACCCCCAAGGCCGCAGCCGTAGCCAGACTGATCTTCATGTTCAGAGTATTTCCCATGTCTTGACCAATCTGGAATGTCGCTGAGAAGGCTGCTGTGTCGCCTAGCAACTTCACGCCGTTAAACTTGGTGGTGTCTGCAATACGTGTCACCTCTGCGAGCATCTGAGTGACTTCGTTATTGAGATTCGTCCGATCCGCATTGCTGTATGTGGAGTTCGCAGCCTGCACAGCCAACTCCCGAATCCGTTGCAGAGCGGCGGTCGTTTCATTCAACGCACCTTCAGCCACCTGGGTCAACGAAATGCCATCATTGGCATTGCGGGAGGCCATATTCATGCCTCTGATTTGAGCAGTCATCCGGTTGACGATGGCCAATCCAGCCGCATCATCCTTTGAAGTGTTGACACGCATACCAGAAGACAAACGCTGAAACGTTTTGCTCAACGCATCGGTATGCTTCTCCAACTGACGACGAGCATTGATGGATGCGATACTGCCATTGATCGTGAGTGCCATGATAAAATACTCCTAGTTATACTCGGGCCAATAGGTTCCACCGAGCCAGTTAATTTTCCTTCCATGGTTGCAAATGGGTTATTCGTTTAACGGGCTTAACCCTCACCCAAGTAATTCATTTGACGAACATCATCCGCCAAACTATCCACATTTTCTTTGTCTTCATTCCTGGAACTGCTTCATCATCCTTCAACCTTCCAGATACTGGTTTAATCTACCGCTTAATCAATTTATCGTATCAACCTACTTGCGACTTGAATACTTTTTCCACTTTTTTTGCTAGGTTGATTTTTTTCCCAAAATGGCCATTTGAAGAGACCAAAAACTTGCCAAAATCACCCTTAATCAATTTATCGGATAGAACGAATTCGACTTGAGAAGTTTTTTGCCTACCCCGCCAACAATCGATAAATACATATTTTTAGTGTACAATTTACACCAAAAATTTTGACCAGCGAACGGGGTGGATTCTTTACTTAAGTGACGGGAGTACTGTCGAAGGGGGGGCGGGCAAACGCATCTCTTGAGCGTGCGATGGGACATACGGCACTGGAATGGACCACAGGCGCATAAGGCCAATGGCGGCCAGGATCATGGCACCCATTTTGATGACCATGCGGAATTCCAGGCTTTTCATTTCTTGCTTAAGTTCAATCTTTACAGTTTCAATCTTAACATCCAATTCTTTGAATCTGGTTTCTGTTTTGGCATCCAATTCTTTGAATCTGGTTTCTGTTTTGGCATCCAATTCTTTAAATTTGGTTTCTAACTTGACATCCAATTCTTTGATGTCCCGCTTGAGACTCGCTTCAATGGTTCCCAACTTGACATCCAATTCTTTGATGTCCCGCTTGAGACCCGCTTCAATGGTTCCCAACTTGACATCCAATTCTTTGATGTCCCGCTTGAGACCCGCTTCAATGGTTTCCAACTTGACATCCAATTCTTTGATGTCCCGCTTGAGACCCGCTTCAATGGCTGCCAAACGAATGTTCTGTTCAGCCAAATCTTTCTTGGTGGCTAAACGTTCTTCCACTAGGTCAAGCATGGCTTCAGCCTGGATGGCGGCTTGACGTTCATCAACCCCGGCATCCCGAAGCTTGCGGACATAATTGTATGAATCAAAGGCAACGGCTGCATGCATGGCTTCTCTTTCCTCCAACTAGACGCAATTGAACGTATCGTAATCGTTCACCCCCCTCTCCTGCAAGCAAAAATGGTCAATGGTTCATTTTCGAGATTCATGACACCTCCATAGCAAGAGAGATATCCGGGTTGTCCCGGATCCGCTCCAAACGGGGAATAAGCGTTAAACAAATCGCATCCACCTGCGCCAACAACCCTGGAATATCCTCCAAATGGTCACTTTTGAGCCTCTGCTCTATTTGTATAAAAACCGCTCTTAACGAACTCGCCCCTACCGCGCCACATTGGGACTTCATGCTGTGGGCAATGCGAAAGAGAGTGGCCTGATCTAAGGCCTCACTCGCACGCTGGAGCTTGAGTCGATTCTCATGGAGATCCACTAAAAACATGCCGAGAATTTTGGCAAACGCCCCAGGAACCTTGCTCAGCTCAACACGCAAAACCTCCAAAATCTGGAGATCCACTTCAACGCCAGACTCCTCAAAGGAGGAAACGGGTACAGAGGGTGCCACCGATCCAAGCCAATGGTGCAAGATGGCTTGCAGATTCTTGATACGCAGCGGTTTTTCCAAAAAATCATTCATGCCAACGGATCGGCCCCGCGCCTTATCTTCAGGCAAGACACTGCCTGTCAGTGCAATGATCGGGATGGCTTTCCAGGCCAAAACCTTTTCATATTCGCGAATTTTTAGGCAGGTTTCGTACCCGTTCAGGCCAGCCATGTGGATATCCAAGAAAATCAAATCAAAACGATCTGCGACAAATCGTTCCAAAGCCTCCTGGCCAGAAGAGACCGCAACCACCTCCAAAGACCAATTCCGCAGCATGACCTCGACCAATTGCCGACTGATGACGTCATCCTCCACTACCAAAACCCGTGATCGTGGAATCGCTTCCATCATCGATCTCCCTTCTATTTCCCAGGAATGACCACACCGCGAATCGATTGCGCCCACTCAGCCGAAATGCCAACCGTCTCCAAAATGGTCGGTTGGTGGCGAATGGCATAACCCATGCCAGCCAATCCCGCAACCAGCAACACCATCCAGATCAACAGTCTGGCACTGCTGACAATAATCTTGAATAAACCAAGCAGCACCAAAAGCGTACCCCCTGCTAGAGCTAACCAGGATTCCATCATACCTCCCATTGTGGTAATCAAAACGCCGTTCATAGACACAATCTCACATCATAGCAAAGATGCAAGAAAACAGCCGCTTTGCCAACTCATAATTTGACACCAAAACCGGCAAAAATGATTGACTTACACCAAAAAGAGTGGATAATTAACTCCTTTACCCAAAAATAAAAGGAGCTTTTGGTGAATTTCTGGCAGGGCAAACAGGTTATTGTCGGCATTGGTGGCGGAATTGCCGCCTACAAAACCCTAGAGGTGATCCGACGACTCAAAGAGGCTGGGGCAGCGGTCATTCCAGTTCCCACGCCTGCTGGATTGCATTTTGTCACGGAACTCACCCTGCAATCCCTGGCCGGTGGACCCGTCCACAAAGAACTGCTGCATTCAATCAAACCGGGTGAGATGGATCACATCCAACTGGCGCGGAAAGCTGACTTGGTTCTCATTGCCCCCACCACAGCGGACCTTATGGCACGCATGGCCGCAGGCCAAGCCGATGACCTACTGACGACTCTGTTGCTAGCCCGACAAGGCCCAGTCCTGGCTGCCCCAGCCATGAATCCAGCCATGTGGAGCCATCCCGCCACCCAACGCAATTTGGCCTGTCTGCAAAGCGATGGCATCCACTTTATCGGTCCTGAATCCGGTTCCATGGCTTGTGGCGAAACCGGCACAGGACGCATGGCCGAACCAGCCACAATTTTGGAAGCCGCACGACGACTCCTCGCTCCCAAGTCACTGGCAGGACGCCGCATCCTGATCACCGCCGGTCCCACACGAGAAGAGCTGGATCCCGTTCGTTTCATCTCCAACCACTCCTCTGGGAAAATGGGCTGGGAGATTGCCCAGGCTGCGTTGCGCACTGGGGCGCAGGTGGATCTTCTCTTGGGTCCGGTAGCCATGCCGCCCCCCTTGGGAGCAACCTTGTGGCCTGTGGTTTCAGCGATAGAGATGTTCGATACCACCATGAATCTCTGGCAAAAAAACTTATATGACGCTGCCATCCTGACTGCAGCAGTAGCCGATTATCGCCCAGAACACCGCCAAACCAAAAAAATCAAAAAAGGGGAGATCCCCACGGAAATCACCCTGCTGTTGACACCAAACCCGGACATTCTGGCCTCCTTGTCGGCCTGGACCAGGGAACACCAAACCCATGGAAAACCCCGGATTATTATCGGGTTTGCCGCCGAAACCGGCGACGCCTTGAACAAAGGATTGGCAAAATTGATCCGCAAACAGTGCGACCTGTTGGCCATCAACGACGTGACCGCCCCAGGATGCGGGTTCGGCTCTGACACCAATGCCATAACCCTGATTGATCACCATGGCCTACAGGAGGCTTGGCCACTGTTACCCAAAGAACAGGTGGCCCAACGATTAATCGCCACCCTCGCCCATCGGCTCAACACCCCCACTCTGGAGCCCCCCCCATGACCGTGCCGCTTGTCCAGATTGCGCTCCACATCCTCCCCCATGGCGAAGGTCTGCCTCTGCCGCGCGCCATGACACCAGGGTCTGCGGGCATGGACGTAATGGCCGCCATTTCCACGGAGATTATACTGACTCCCGGCCAACGCGCCCTGATTCCCACGGGATTGACTCTGGCCATTCCCTTAGGCTGGGAGATCCAGATTCGACCCCGTTCTGGTTTGGCATTCAAGCATGGGGTCACGGTCTTAAACGCTCCCGGCACCATTGACGCAGACTATCGCGGCGAAGTCGGCATTCTTTTGATCAATCATGGAGATCAACCCTTTACCATCCGTCGAGGAGAACGCATTGCCCAAATGATTCTGGCCCAAGTGACCCATGCCCAATGGCACTTGGTCGATACACTAGAAACCAGTGTGCGCGGTGCTGGAGGGTTTGGACACACCGGTCAATAATTCATACACCATGGGAGAAGGGGGGGGGGAAAACCATGCTGAAGTTTTCCAAAAAATTATTATACGCCATCGAAGCTGTCACAGACATCGCCTATAATTCCGCCGGGGATCCGGTGCAAATTCGGGATGTGACCTCGCGGCAAGGGATCCCGCAACGCTACCTGGAACATGTGATGCAGCAATTGGTCAAGGCGGGCATTCTCAAAGGGGTTCGTGGACCAAGGGGTGGATATCTGCTTGGCAAGGAGCGTTCCAGAATCTCTGTTGGCGACATTGCCAGGGTGGTCATGGATGTCGCAACCAACGATGCTGGACTACCGGCGGATGCGGCCACAGGCCCCATCGGCAAAAAGGTCATTCGGCCTTTATGGGGCGAATTTCAGGAGAGAATTCTATTGATGATGGATACCATCACCATTGAGGAGTTGACCACACGAGCCTTTCGCAGCGGCGTTCCCAGCGAAGGCAACAACCGCATCACCTACTCCATTTAATGACCCTTTTTGCCAAAGAGCCCGATGGCGTCTTGCTCATTGGAGCCGGTGGACTGGGTTGCGCGGCGGCCCAAGCACTGGCCATGATCCCGATTACTCGTCTGGGCATGGTCGATGACGACCAAGTCGCGCTCTCCAACTTACAACGACAAGTTTTATACCGCATGGACGATATCGGGGCCAACAAGGTCGAACGGGCCAAGCAACGACTCCAGGAGCTGGCTCCTGGCCTGGAGGTGGATATCCTGGTCCAGCGTTTAGACTCACCCGATGCCATTGCCGACGCGGCTCGTGGGTATGCCGTGGTCCTGGATGGCTCGGACAACTTCACCACCCGTTTTGCCGCCAACGATGCGGCCATTCAAGGCGGCTTCCCTTTGGTCCATGGTGCAGCCACCGGCTTTGCTGGACAGTTAATGACCATTCAACCCGGCCACTCGGCCTGTCTGCGCTGCCTCTTTACCGCCCCACCCCAGACAACAGGACCGACCTGTCAAACCCAGGGAGTACTGGGCCCTTTGGTGGGAGAAGTGGGTTGGCTCATGGCCATAGAGGCCGTCAAATTAATTTATAGACAAGGCAATCCCCTATGGAACCGTTTATTGACCATCAACGCCTTGACCGGTAAACGACGCACGGTCCCCTTACGCCGCAATCCCCATTGCCCTTGCAACAAAGTGATCCACACATGAGAAACAGAATTTACAACGATATTACGGAAACCATTGGCAAAACCCCCCTAGTGCGCATCAATCGTCTAGCGGCCAACCACCCGATAGAAGTGTTAGCCAAACTGGAATTCTTCAACCCCATGGGATCCCTCAAAGACCGCATTGCCTTGGCCATGATCGAGGCTGGCGAACGACAAGGTCAAATCACCCCAGAAACCGTCATCATTGAACCCACCTCTGGCAATACGGGCATAGCCTTGGCTGGTCTCTGTGCCGCACGCGGTTTAAAACTCATTCTCACCATGCCAGACTCCATGTCCAAAGAACGCCGCAAGCTGTTTCAACTTCTCGGTGCCCAAGTGGTCTTAACTCCGGCCATGGATGGCATGCGTGGAGCCATCCACAAAGCGACAGAACTCCTGAAAAACGAAAAACAGGGATTCATGCCCAATCAATTCAACAATCCAGCCAACCCCCAGGCCCACGCGCTGACCACTGCCCAAGAGATCCTAGACGATACCCAAGGACGAGTCGATCTTTTGATTGCGGGCGTTGGCACCGGCGGCTCCATCACCGGCCTCACCCAAACCCTGCGCCAAACCCTTCCTGATCTATGGGTGGTTGCCGTGGAACCGAACAATTCGCCCGTACTCTCTGGTGGCATGCCCGGCCCCCACAAGATTCAGGGGCTTGGTGCGGGCTTTGTTCCCGCTGTGATGAATCTCTCCTTGATCAATGAAGTGGTCCGCATCACCGATGATCAAGCATTCGATATGGCCAGACGTCTGGCCTCTTTGGAAGGGATCGCCTGCGGCATCTCCAGTGGCGCGGCCATGGCAGGAGCCTTGCAGGTCATTGCGCGACCCGAACATCACAATAAGCGGGCCGTGGTGATCCTGCCTGATATGGCCGACCGTTATCTCTCTACGGACCTAACCCCATGATCACCCCAGATGACCACATCGACATCACCCACGAGAGCTGTCCCATGACCTTTGTTTTGGTCAAACTGAAGCTAGAGAGCATGGCACCCGGCCAACGTCTGCGGATTCGCCTCAATGGCGGGGAGCCTCTGGCCAATCTCCCCCGCACACTACAAGACGAAGGGTGTCTCGTCTCCGCGCCATGGGAGGAGGCCGGGGCCTTTGGAATCCTGGTCACCAAACCGGAAGCCATAAAGTGACAATTTTTGTCACCGACGACCCAATCTTGTCACCGCAAGACTCGTCAACTCAAAACAAAAACAGCCTGAATGGCCGACAGAACACCATTTTTTGTTGCTTTTTTGGAATTATCGAGTATGGTATGACACTTGCAAAATTAGTCAGTAAACCTAAAACAAGACATTGATTGCTTTTACATCAATAACCTAACACCAACCATCTGGAGAACGCTCATGTTAAAATTATTAAAACTCCGCAAACAAGCCGGTTTCACCCTCATCGAACTGATGATCGTCATCGCCATCATCGGTATCCTGGCTGCTGTGGCCATTCCGGCCTATCAAGACTACATCGCACGGGCTCAAGCCTCGGAAGCTGCGTCGCTGCTGTCTGGATTAAAAACCAATATGTCAGAATATATTGGGAACAATGGAGCTTGTCCGAGTCGAGTTGTAGCCCCCTCTGTGACTGCGGGTTCGACCCAAATCAATGGAACCATCGCAGGCAAATACGTTGCATCTATCGCGATTGACACGGCTCACGCCACGGCTGCAGACTGCGGATTATTGGCAACATTTGCAGCAACTGGGGTCAACGCCAACCTGACAAGTAAAACGGTAACCCTCTGGACAACCTCCAATGGACAAAGATGGACCTGTGCTGCTGGTGCGACCAATGGCCTTGGTGCCAACTATCTGCCAGCCGGATGCAAATAAGCCAGAAATCACCGTGAGTTTCAGGTGATCGCTTTACAAAAAAAACAGAACGACTCCCTTTTCCACGGTGTCGTTCTGTTTTTTTTGCTTCTGATTGTCACGTCTCTTTATTGGCCTGGATTGAGCGGGATCTTTCTGCTGGACGATGTGAATAATTTAGGCGGCCTTCAGCAAATCCAAATCCAACCATCACTCAACAACGTTCTCTATTTTGTCGGAAATAGTGAGGCCTCTCTCCTTTCTCGTCCCATCTCTATGTTGAGCTTTGCCCTCCAGTATGACGCTTGGCCAGAACCCAAAGAGTTCAAATTCGTTAATTTAAACATTCATTTACTCAATGGATGTCTGATTTTTTGGGTATTTTTGCGTCTGGGCCGATTAATCCTTTCAGACGAACGCAAGATTCAATCTCTGGCATTGAGTACCGCTGCAATCTGGATGATCCATCCACTCAACCTCTCCACAACGCTTTACGTCATCCAGCGCATGACGCAATTATCAACCCTATTCACCCTGCTTGGTATTTTGGCCTATCTGATTGGACGGAGCCATTTACCCCATCATAACCTGCTGAAAGGGTATCTCTGGATGTCGGGAGGGGTTGTTCTTGGCGGATTGCTGGCGACATTAAGCAAAGAAAACGGTGTCCTGTTACCCCTGCTGATCCTAATCATGGAAGGAACGATTCTGCGTCCAATCGCTCGACCGGGACCGTGGCGAAGCTGGAGCGCACTCTTTTTGCTGGCTCCGACGATCACGCTGTTGATCTATTTTGGCATGCAGTGGGAAACCTATTTTGTCGTAAACTACCAGACTCGTGAATTTACCCTTGCAGAACGAGTCTTGACTGAATTTCGCGTCTTAAGCGATTATTTGCGTATGATCTTTTTGCCTTCCCTCGCTGAAATGGGATTGTTTCATGATGATTACCCGATCTCGCATGGACCATTCAATCCACCATCCACCTTTATTGCCATGATATTCATCAGCTCCTTGCTGTTGTCTGGATTGTTCTGGCGCAAACGGGCTCCAGTATTGGCTTTCGGACTCTTATGGTTTTTTGCTGGACATCTTTTAGAGTCAACGGTCCTTTCTCTTGAGCTTTATTTTGAACATAGAAACTATTTACCTTCCTCTGGATTATGGTTTGCCGTCATTTACGGCGGCTTTAAATTATGGGAACATCCAAAGACGCAAAAAATTGGTCGCGTGTTGTTGGCTGGTGCCATAACGATCTGCGCTCTTTTTTCCTTTCAGACCTACTCGGAAAGTCGATTATGGGGAGATCCCATTTTACAGACCGAAACCTGGGCCAACAAACATCCCAATTCCAGGCGTGCGCAAAGTCAATTGGCCTTTTTTTTGGCCAATGTTGGCCAGTTTGACAAGGTTGAAGCAATCTACCGCCAACTCAGCGAAACATTTCCCAAGGATATGGGGGTCTCCCTCTATTGGCTCCGGCTTTCATGCAATTATCCAAAAATTGGCCAACCAGATCAAACACGACTTTTGCAACAGATGCGCTCAGGATTGATCAACAGGCCCGCCCTTGAAGAGATCATCAACGCCATGGACCGGGATGAATGCCCAAATATCTCCATTGAATCGATGCTTACCCTTCTCAAGGCTCTCACCAACAATCCCAGCAATATTTCCAAAGCCTCCCAAAGTCAAATAGATTATTCTTTAAGCATCCTAGAAGAAAAAGCGGGTCATAGGAGCCAAGCCCTAGCCCACCTTGAGTCGGCCTTGATCAAAAACCCATCGGTCGCTTTGGTTCTCATGAAGGTTGCTTGGCTCAGTCAGGCTAAACAATTTGCAGATGCATTGAAATCTCTTGATGAGGCCCGCGCCTATAATCGTGGCAATCCATTGACATGGAGACTTAATAATCAAAGAATTGAAGAGTGGGACGCCAAATTACGTCTTTTGATAAAAAAGGGACAGGGAGAGCCACTCACCCCTGTGGATTTTATATCAGTCAGTTGAAGATACACACTATGGAGCCGATTTTGAATACCGTTAAATCCATCAGTCAACGTATAGCCGAAGAGATTTCGGTTCGTGAGCAACAAGTCAATGCCGCCATCGCGCTTCTGGATGAAGGATCCACCGTCCCCTTTATCGCCCGCTACCGAAAAGAGGTCACCGATGGCCTAACAGACACCCATTTGCGTCATATCCACGAACGTCTGGAAACGCTACGAGAACTCGATGCCCGGCGCATCTCCATCTTAGACTCCATACGCGAACAGGGGAAACTGACCCCCGAACTCGAACAGGCCATTCTTTTGGCCGAAACCCGCACGCGCGTTGAAGATTTATATCTGCCCTTTCGTCCCAAACGCCACACCAAGGCCGCCTTGGCCATAGAGGCTGGACTAGAACCCTTGGCCGAAATGCTGTTACAAGATCCCGATCAACCTCTGGATCAAGCCGCTTTGTTATTCATCTGTGAAGCCAAAGGGGTCAACAGTATCCTGATGGCGTTGGAAGGGGCCAGAGAGATCCTGATGGAGCGGTTTGCCGAAGTGCCGGAAGTGGTCGGCACACTCCGCACGCAAATGTGGGAACATGGCGTATTGCAATCCAAACTGATCAAAGGCCAAGAGGAGAAAGGGGTCAAATTCGTCGATTTCTTTGACTCGCAAGAACCAATCAAGAAAATCCCTCCACACCGCGCTTTGGCACTATTTCGCGGCAAAAACGAAGGGGTATTGCGTCTGAGCCTCGATCACGAAGAAGAGCTTGCCAATCCATCTGGGAATGCTTCCAGTTGCCTTTCGGTCATCACACAACAGTTCAACTTAAAAGAGCTTGGACGCCCAGCCGATGGCTGGCTCATGGAGACCGCCCAGTTATCCTGGAAGAAAAAACTCAAACCTCGCCTGGAAACCGACCTAACCAAAGCTCTCATGGATACCGCCCATGAAGAGGCCATTCGGGTGTTTGCCAAAAACTTGAAGGAACTTCTACTGGCCGCGCCAGCCGGAATGCTCCCGGTGATTGGGCTAGATCCCGGTCTGCGCACAGGGGTCAAGGTGGCGGTGGTAGACAAAACCGGTCAAGTCGTGGCCACGGATACCATTTATCCCCATCAACCGCGCAATCTTTGGAAGGAGTCCATGGCCCGACTGGCCGAACTGGCTCGTCAGCACGGTGTGCGTCTGGTGAGCATTGGCAATGGCACGGCCTCCCGCGAGACCGACCGACTGGTGGCAGAACTGGCCAAGACCATGCCAGAACTGCAACTGATCGGGGTGGTGGTCAGTGAGGCTGGAGCATCGGTTTATTCGGCTTCAGAATTTGCCTCCCTGGAGTTGCCAAACCTGGATGTCTCGTTGCGGGGAGCGGTTTCCATCGCGCGACGTTTGCAAGATCCCCTGGCCGAACTGGTGAAAACCGACCCTAAGTCCATTGGTGTGGGGCAGTATCAACACGACGTCAACCCGCGCCGTCTGGCAGAATCGCTGGATGGGGTGGTGGAAGATGCGGTCAATGCGGTCGGAGTGGATGTCAATACCGCCTCTGTGCCACTGCTGGAACGGGTTTCAGGCTTGAACAAGGCCTTAGCCAAAAACATCGTGGAGTTCCGCAATGCCAAGGGACCGTTTCGCACCCGACAGGCCTTGCTCAAAGTACCCCGTTTCGGTCCCAAAGCCTTTGAACAAGCCGCTGGATTCTTGCGCATTCGCAATGGCGAAACCCCTCTGGACGCCTCAGCGGTTCACCCGGAATCCTATTTTGTGGTGGAGAAGATCTTACGACAAATCGGCACCGATCTCTCTCAACTCATTGGCAATCAAGCGGTTTTGAAAACCCTCTCCCCGTCAGCCTTTGTGGATGCGCGTTTTGGCGAACCCACCATCCGCGACATTCTTCAAGAACTAGAAAAACCAGGCCGCGATCCACGTCCTGAATTTCGCACAGCCGCCTTCCGGGAGGGAGTGGAGACCATCGACGACCTAGAGGTCGGTATGATCTTGGAAGGAATGGTCAGCAATGTGACCAACTTTGGGGCCTTTGTAGATATTGGGGTCCACCAGGATGGATTGGTACACATTTCGGCCATGTCCAACCAGTTTGTCAAAGATCCCCATGCTGTGGTCAAAACGGGTTCGGTAGTCAAGGTGCGCGTTATTGAGGTGGACAAAGTCCGCCACCGTATTGCCCTGACCATGCGCCTCGATGACGCCCCACCGGTGCCGGTCGCACCCTTGGTCGCCACGCCCCGCCCTGCCCGTCCGAATCCAGAAAAGGCCCAGCCAAAGCCCAAAAATCCACCCAAGCCTACCCCGTCCGACACTGGCATGAGTGCTATGGCCGAGGCCTTTTCTAGGTTGAAGACGCAATTGAAAAAGTAACGAACTTATCCCTGACAGTTAGAACAGGTATTCAGTCCAATCAGAGGATAAAACGGACAAAACTTGAACAATCCAGTCAGAAGAGGAACCACACCCACCAAGCCCCATGGAGTGGTCAGTCCTACAAAAACCTGAGAGATCATGGCCACTCCGAGGAGGATACGCAAAATGCGGTCAATACCGCCAACATTGGCTTTCATGGGTACAGTTTCCTTATTGATCGTGAATTGATGGGATACGGCAGCAAGCCGAACCTCCAATCAGACCATCAAAGCAGGGGACAAGTTCCAAATTTTGTTAAAAATGGACTTGATCATCGTTTCGGCCAAACCAGGGGCTTTGCCCCTGGACCCCACCAGGGGGATAATCCCCCTGGACCCCTAATA
>JADFYY010000055.1 GCA_015232825.1 Magnetococcales bacterium | reverse complement strand
TGAGAACATCAATCCTTACGGGTCCATTTTACACCGGTTGGATCGCATTTGAATGGAGAATTTTGAAACCATGGAAAGTGAGGTACCACCACACCTAACTGTGGACAAACAAAAACCAATTGATTCTTGTCATTTTTTAGTGTATATTTCCGTGACCGACCAATTAAAGCAACTCACTTTTTATGCGCAGCTGCTTCCAAATTAATTTTTCACCCTTCCAATTTCACCCTATCCCATGCCCATCTACCAACTTCCCCGTGAACACCAATTTCCCCATCCCTCGCAAGCCGAGAAGGAGGGGATATTGGCGGTGGGGGGGGACTTATCACCACAACGACTTCTAATCGCCTATTCTCAAGGAATTTTTCCCTGGTATTCCAAGGGCGAACCGATTTTGTGGTGGAGCCCGGATCCCCGTTTTGTTTTGGATCCCAAAGCCCTCCATGTTCCCCGCAGCCTGCAAAAAACCCTGCGACGCGGCACCTATGTCACGACCTTTGATTGCGCCTTTGCCATGGTGATCCGGGGATGCGCTCAAGTGCGTCAGGAGACGGGAACCTGGATCACCTTAGAGATGGAACGAGCCTTCATTCGTCTTCATCGACTGGGATTGGCCCACTCTGTGGAAACCTGGATCCTGGAAGAGGAGTTCCCCATGCTCGTCGGTGGGGTGTATGGCTTGAATCTGGGGGGGATATTCTTCGGGGAGTCCATGTTCTCGCTCCGTCCCGATGCCTCCAAGGTCGCTTTCGTAACCCTAGTGAATCGTTTGGTCGCGATGGATTGCCAATTGGTGGATTGTCAGGTGGCCTCCGATCACTTGTCACGCTTCGGTGCGCGAGATATTCCCAGAGAAGAGTTTCTCTCCCGACTGCAAACCGCCCTCCTGGCTCCTATGCAGATCGGTTCCTGGCGTTGACGATTTTTTTTAAGGCAAGCTGTTCGTCAATGGCCAAGTCTTGAGGACAGGAACGGCAATGCCCATCTCCGCAACACGGGCACTCATTTTCATCGCCTTCTCCTTGGTGTCGAATGGACCCAATAAAATCTTACGTACCGCAAGATCCGTCACCACCTTCACCAGACGCAACGGCGTCACACCCAATCTCCTCACCTGCTCCATCTCTTCAACCGCATGACTCAACAACACCGACTTGTTGAGCGAAAGGATAAACCCTTCCCAACTCTCCTCAACCTGCACATGATAACCACCCGCCTTTAATTTGGCCTCGACCTCCTTGGCCATCTCCAACTGTTCGTAAGGACCGGCCTGCACGTTGTTTAAAGGCACCCGCTCCTGAACCGTCTCGAGTCGTGGATTCAACCCGGCAGTTTTCAATTGATCAACCAGTGAATCCACTCCCAAATTAAGCACATAACTCCCAACCTGAACCACAAACCGGCCTTCCGTAACGGCGGCAGGAGGCGCGGGAGGCGGGGCTGCGGGTGGAGGGGCTACTACGGGAGCAGGCGCAACCGGAGCAGGCTCCACCTTCACCACAGGAACCACACCCTTTGGCTTCTCAACAACAGCGTTCGCCTGTCCCACCACCCTGGCACTGGCAGAATCCGGCAAGGCCAATAGCTTGCCGGGCATGACCGGACCGGGCCAAATCGCCTCCTCTGGCGTCTTGAACCCCATCCCCATAAACCCCATCCCCTGTACCAAAATGTTCAAAATAACCAAAAGGCCAATGACCATTAATGGAACAAGACGACTCTTCATGAAAGAAGTACGGGCCACAGCACATACCCTCAATGGTTACGTTCGTACAACATTCTTAATCCAGTCAATGTTAAAAATTCATCCACTTCCTCAATCAGGGTACTCTCTTGCGCAATCAACCGCGCCAGACCCCCGGTTGCCATTACCCGTACCTGCGCAAACCCAGATTCCGCCACCATGCGTGTGATCAATCCATCCACCAAAGCCACATAACCCCAATACAAACCCGATTGCATGGCCCCCACCGTATCCCGCGCCACAACGGTCGCAGGACGCACACACTCCACACGCGGCAATTTTGCAGTCCGCTCAAACAAGGCATCCATGGAGATTCCCAAACCGGGTGCAATGGCCCCACCCAAATACTCCCCTTGCGGCCCGATTAAGTCAAACGTGGTAGCCGTCCCAAAATCCACCACAATCGCCGCACACTGCAACCGATGATAAGCCGCTACCGCATTGACAATGCGATCCGCTCCCACTTCCCGTGGATTGTCATAACGAATGGCCATCCCAGTCTTAAACCCAGGCCCAACCAACATCGGATTGACCCGCAAATACCGTTTCACCCCACCCAACACCGCTACCTCAACCGGTGGGGCCACACTGGCCGCTATCGCTCCAGTCACCTCCCGTGGGTTGATCCCGGCCAACTGCATTAAATGAATCAATAAAATACCATATTCGTCCGCTGTGCCACCCGTTCGCGTCCCAATGCGCCAATGATGAACCAGTTGTTCCTTCTTGTATACCCCAAGGACAATATTTGTATTGCCAATGTCGATTACTAAAAGCATACCATCCGTTCCTAAATAAACACCACATCTCCGGCCATCACCCGGAAGAGTTCACCCTCTTTTTGCCTGATCAGCAAAAACCCATCCTCATCCATATCCAACACCACACCGGTTTGCACACCAGATGCCATCTCAACCCGCACTGGCTGCCCCATCAAACGGGCGTATCCCAACCAACCCTGACGCACCGGGACAAACCCTTCTTGCAAATAGCGACCATACCACCCTTCAAATGTGCGCAAAAACTCAGCCAGCAGCCCGCCCCGATCTGTTGATTGACACAAAATATCAACCATGGTCACAGCGCGTTCGGCCACTTCCTGAGGGAAACTGGCCGCATGACCATTCACATTCACCCCCACCCCAATGACCACAAACCGCACCCGCTCCCCGACGGCCACCATTTCAGAGAGAATACCCGCCAGTTTCTTTCCATGGACCAAAATATCATTCGGCCACTTAACCACAGCCTCCACCACGCCCGCCGCCACCAAGGTCTCAACGAGTGCCAATCCAGCGAGCAGAGTCAACTGGGCAACCTGTCGCGCCACCAAAGGCGGACGCAAGATCATCGAAAAATAGAGATTCACCCCTGGAGGCGAAACCCACACTCGCCCCAACCGCCCCCTGCCCTTAGTCTGCTGGTCTGCCACAACCACCGTCCCTTCTGGGGCATCGCCATGGGCAAGATCCATGGCCTCGCGATTGGTGGAGTCCAGCACGGCATGAAAATGGTAATTTTGCGGCAAAAACAGCTTGCCAGTCAAGTCGTCAGGTAACAACACGCAACGACACATCCACAGAACCGGCACTATGCGTCAATGCCCCCACTGAAATCAAATCCACCCCGGTCTCGGCCACGGCCCGCACCGTCTCCAAGGTGACATTACCACTCGCTTCCAACAAAGCCTTGCCTCCAACCATGGCCACTGCACGTCGCAAGGTCTCTAAATCCATGTTGTCCAACAAGATCACCTCCACCCGTTCATCGAGTGCTTCCCGGACCTGCTCTAAGGTTTCGCATTCGACTTCAATGCGATGGAGATGACTCACCGTCTCGCGCAACCGCTGGACCGCTTGAGTGATCCCCCCCACCAAGGCGATATGATTCTCCTTTACCAGCACCCCGTCATCGAGTCCCAAACGATGATTCTGTCCCCCGCCAATGCGGACGGCATATTTTTGCAATTGTCCCAATCCCGGCGTGGTCTTGCGGGTATCCACAATCCGGGCTTGCGTCCCAGAGACCTGTTCAACATAGCGACGGGTGAGCGTGGCCACTGCCGAAAGGTTTTGAAAAAAATTCAAAGCCACCCGTTCTCCAGTCAAAATTCCCCGCGCTGGGCCGGTTATGGTGCAGATGGCGTTTCCGGCTCGCACCCCCCCGCCATCGGTCTGCTCTGGCCGCAGACGAATACGCGCATCCAATTGACGAAACACCTCTGCCATCACCGACAAGCCGCACACCACCAAATCCTGACGCGCTGTCAGTGTGGCCTCGGCATTCTGACCCACCTCCACCAATGCATTGGTGGTCAGATCGCCCCGCCCCACATCCTGGGCCAAGGCATTATGAATGATATCGGACCAAAGGGGAATCATGTCAACCTCCTCGCTGCATGAATACGTGCCAAAGCCTCAACCAATCCAGGTCGTTTCTCTTTCAGATCAGACTCTTTGGCCCGTTCCAAGGCCACCACCTCCTCTTTGGCCTTGGCGAGAAAACCGGCATTGGCGAGCTTATTGGTAACCCGCGCCAAGTCGGCCTCCAGTTGTTGCAAAGCCTTCTCCAGTCTGACCTCTTCCACCTCCAGATCAATCACCCCGGCCAACGGAATGAACACCTGCAAGCCTGGCATCACCCCGGTAGCCGCACCTTCTGGAACCACTCCTTCCACCACCTGCCACGACTCCAAACGTGCCATGGCCATGATTAATTTCTCATGACGCCGCAACGATTCAATTAACATCGCCTCACCGACCACCACCAAAGGGAGCCGTTTGGCAGGAGGCACATTCATCTCGGCTCGCACCGTGCGGATAAGCGTGACTAGGCGCATCACAAAATCCGCTTCGGCCTCAGCCGTTTCGTCTTCACTTCCAGGCTGCGATTGAGGCCAACTGGCCCGCATGATGGTCTCGCCACCCCGCATCGCCAACGGCGCGACCTTTTGCCACAACTCTTCGGTAATGAAGGGCATCAGCGGATGGAGCAGACGCAAAGCGGTCTCTAGCGTCTCGACCATGACCCGACGGGTTGCAGACTTCTCGGTTTCTGCCAGCGCGTCATCATACAGCACGGGTTTGACCAATTCCAGATACCAGTCGCAAAACTCCCCCCACAAAAAATGATAAATCACCAAAGCCGCTTCATCAAAGCGATACCGCTCAAAAGCCCCATCCATGGCCACCACCACCCGTTGCAATCGGGAGCGTATCCAGCGATCTGGCAGAAACATCGATTCTTGCGCATCGTCCCCGCCCACAGCTCCATGCCCTTCCACATTCATCAATACAAAACGGGCGGCGTTCCACAATTTATTGCAGAAGTTACGGTACCCTTCCACCCGTCCCATGTCAAACTTGACGTCCCTCCCCTGCGTGGCCAGACTCGCCATGGTAAAGCGCAAGGCATCGGTGCCAACCGGTGTGATCCCCTGGGGAAACTCCTTGCGGGTAGCGGCCTCGATTTTTTTGGCCAAATGGGGTTGCATCATCTCCCGCGTGCGCTTGCTGACCAGGGTCTCTAAATCGATGCCATCGATTAAGTCCAAAGGATCCAGAATATTCCCTTTGGATTTGCTCATTTTGTTCCCTTCCCCATCGCGCACCAGTCCGGTGATGTAGACGTGACGAAAGGGAACCTGACCGGTGAATTTCAAGCCCATCATGATCATCCGGGCCACCCAGAAAAAAATGATGTCAAACCCGGTGACCAACACATCGGTCGGATAGTAGGTGTGCAAATCGGGTGTCACCTTGGGCCAACCCAAAGTGGCAAATGGCCATAAAGCCGACGAAAACCAAGTATCCAAGACATCAGGATCTTGGATCAAGTCAACGTAGTACCCATAATGTTCGGCTGCCATCTCATAGACCTGCTCCTCGCAATTGCAAACGAACAGGTGTCCGTCTGGACCATACCAGACCGGAATGCGATGACCCCACCAGATTTGCCGCGAAATGCACCAATCTTGAATATTGCGCATCCATTCAAAATAGGTCTTGTCCCAGTTGCCAGGAATAAAACGAATGCGACCATCCTCCACGGCGCAAATCGCCTCTTTGGCCAAGGGAGCCACCTTCACAAACCATTGATCGGTCAGAAAGGGTTCCAAAACCGCCCGCGACCGATCACCACGGGGGATCATCAGGCGATGATCCTCTACCTTAGCCAGTAACCCTTGACGCTCCAGATCTTCTACAATCCGCTTTCTTGCCTCAAAACGATCCAGACCACGATAAGCCTCTGGGGCCTGTTCATGAATGTGGGCGTCTGGGGTCAAGATGTTAATCAGGGGCAATCCATGCCGTTGTCCCATCTCATAATCGTTGAAATCATGGGCAGGGGTGATCTTGACACAGCCAGTACCAAATTTGGGATCAACATAACTATCCGCAATCACAGGGATACGCCGTCCGGTCAAGGGCAACACCACCTCACTTCCCACCCAATGGGCATACCGTTCATCTTCGGGATGGACCGCAACCGCCACATCACCCAACATGGTTTCAGGACGGGTAGTGGCCACGACGACAAACCCTTCCCCGTTGGCTAAGGGGTAGCGCAAATGCCACAAGAACCCTTTCTCCTCCTCGGAAATGACTTCCAGATCAGAAACAGCGGTCTGCAATACCGGATCCCAGTTGACCAGACGTTTGCCACGATAGATCAACCCTTCGTTGTAGAGACGAACAAACGCCTCACGCACCGCATGGGAGAGAGCCGGGTCCATGGTGAACCGTTCCCGCGACCAATCGCACGAAGCCCCCAAGCGGCGCAATTGACGCACAATGGTATCCCCGGAATGGGCCTTCCAGCTCCAAACCCGCTCCAGAAAGGCCTCCCTTCCCAGATCATGCCGACTTTTGCCAGTGGCCTCCAATTGCCGCTCCACCAACATTTGTGTGGCAATCCCCGCATGATCGGTCCCGGTTTGCCAAAGAACCCGTTGCCCCTGCATGCGGCGACGACGGATCAGGGCATCCATGATGGTATCTTGAAAGGCATGCCCCATATGGAGGCTGCCGGTTACATTGGGCGGTGGAATCATGATGCAATAGGCCGGAAGATCTGGATCTCCCGTTGGGGCAAAAAACCCTTTTTCCTCCCATTGGGTGTACCAGCGACGCTCTACGCTGGTCGAATCATAGGATTTTGGCAAGGATGGCTCGGTCATAATGGATGGATTCATGAGTTGTTTATACTAAAGAACAACAAAGGGCTCTATCTAAAGAGCCCTTTGCCGACTGCTTTTTTTATTGCATGACAACCTACAGGCCTTTGAGGCGCGCCAACTCCTCCCGAATCACCTCTTCAAGCAAAGCGGGCAAAGAATCGGTCAGCATCTCGCGAATCCACTCCTTTGCCACCGCCTCCACCTGCTCACCAAACGCCTCCCGCAACGCATCCGGGGTTAACTGCGTGGGCAATGAGTCGGGTTGCGGCTCAGAAACCGGGCTCTCCTCCGCTTTTTGTTCAGGACCGAAGGCCAAAACCAATTCCTCCTCTTCCTGAGGCGCGGTCAGAAGCAGGGCAAGCTCAGGAGCTGGCGCAGAAAGAGGCTCTGGTTCAGGCTCTGGTTCAGGCTCTGGTTCAGGCTCTGGTTCAGGCTCTGGTTCAGGCTCTGGTTCAGGCTCAATCTCTGGCTGTGGTTCCGGTTCCATCTCAAAGTCTGGTTCTGACTCAAATTCTGAATCCGATGCCGATTCAAATTCTGGGTCCGGTTCCGACTCAAATTCTGGATCCGATTCTGACTCAAACTTTGGTTCAGATTCCAGGTCTTCATCAATCTCAGATTCTAATCCAAATTCCGCATCCGGTTCCGACTCAAATTCCGATTCGGGTTCTGGTTGAGGTTCGGGTTCGGATCTGGACTCCTCTTGGGATTCTTCCTCTTCCATGAATGCCAAGGCCACTTCCATACCCGTCAAATCCAAAGGTTCCTCATCTTCAGACCCGTTGTCAGACAACTCGTTTTGCATCGTCAGATCCTCTCGAACCAATGATCCCTCATCAATCACCGTTTCCAGCTCGATTCTTGAATATTCATGATCCTCTTCCTCAAAAGAGTCCCCGCCGCCCTCTCCTGAAGTTGTCTCATAATCCATCAGTACCCTCTCATCATCCCCATCCAAAAGATCCTCCAAGGAAGCCAATATTTCTTCCATGGATGGCCCTTCATGATCCTGATGGTCCATCATAATATCCTCCGTTTTAAAAGCAGAGGCAAACTCACCACCGCCAACGGATTCCCCCAATTCATCCAATTGGAGTTCTTTTTTCTTGGCTTTTTTACCGGACATTATCGTTTACCCCAATTACCATCCCGTAGCCATACGCAATGAATCAAACATCACCCGAAAAATATTTCCCCGCTCAACGGGAGTCGCTGCCACCAAATCCCGTGTAAACAGCTCCTTGCCCCCTGATTTAACCACCACTGAGCCAATCTTTTGATCGGCAACAATGGGTGCAATCAAAGGCTCATCATAAAACACCCCCACCTCCAAGGAGGCCCGCTCCTTGCGTAACACCGTGGCCACCAACGGTTCCTGCACAATCCCCTCTACTTCGCGCACCTCCCCCTTCCAGACACGCAACTTGCGTACAACCGCCTTGGCCTCAAAAAATTTAACCGTCTCGTACATCCTGTTCCCGTAATGAATCAAACGCAAGGCATCATCCTCACGGATCTTTCTGGTCGCGGCCCCCATGACAACCGCCGCCAAACGCTGCCCCTCTTTGTCACTGGTGGCAATCAAACAATAGCCAGCCTCGCGGGTATGTCCGGTCTTTAATCCAGTGATAATTGGATCCCGCCACAGTAAATTGTTACGATTGTGCTGCCGAATATTGTTATAGGTAAATTGCTTTTCTTGCGAATATTTACTGTACTGAGGAAATTTTCGCAACAAGGCACTGGCCAATAAAAACATGTCTCTAGCCGAAGTATAATGTTCAGGATCCGGCCATCCCGTGGCATTCACAAAATGGGTATTCGTTAACCCCAACTCCTTAGCCTTGGCGTTCATCAACGCCACAAAGGCACTCTCGGAACCGGTCATATGCTCAGCCATCACCACACAGGCATCATTGCCACTCTGAATGGCAATACCCCGAATCAGATCCTCCACCCGTATCTTATCGCCCACCTTGACAAACGTCTTGGAACCCGCTGTACGCCAAGCCTTTTCGCTCACCAGCAACTCAGTATCCAACTGAAGCGTCCCCGCTTTCAACGCCTCATAAATCAAGTAAAGGGTCATCACTTTGGTCAAAGAGGCTGGCGGCAATTTGGTATCCGCATCCTGCGTGTAAATAATCCGCCCGGAATCGATGTCACCCATCACTCCTGCGGACCCGCGAACCTTAAGCGCGGCCTCTTCTCCCGCCACGACGGATCTGACAACCAAAAATAGGGCAAGAAAAACGATCAATGCCACTGGAAATCTTGAATAGAGTCTCATAGTATCCACTATTGCCAACATTCGGTTGTTTATAATCAATCCTGAATAATCTGCGCCTGATCCACCTTCATTTTTTGCAAAGCTCGCACGACCTTATCCGCACGTTCTGCGGTGGCATAGGGGCCAAACCGGACCCGATACATGGTTCTGGCACCGATGGAACTTTTAATGATCTTGGCTTTACCGATCTTTTTCAGACGTTGGGCGATGGATTGCGCATTTTCATAGCGACCAAAAGAGCCAACCTGGACAAATCGACCTTGCCAATCCTCGGAAGAGGACGACCCTTCCGCCGAAGGGGATGATTTCCCCTTTATGCCTTTTTTCTGTCCCTCACGCCATGGGGCGTTTTGCAGAGGGGTATGTTCAAACGGCTCCGTAGTCTTTGGCTTTGGCCGTGAACGATAGGCCTCCAACGGATGGGCTTTAGCCACTTGAACGCCATCTGGGAGGGCTTCCACCCGAACATTGGCCGTACCTGGACGCAAAACGCCCAATTTTTCGGCTGCACCATAGGAGAGATCAATCAGCCGATTATTGACAAACGGTCCCCGATCATTGACTCGCACATCCAAGGATTGACCATTATCCAGATTGGTCACCCGCACCATGATGGGCAAGGGCAATATCGTATGGGCTGCGGAGATGCCATACATATCGTAGCGTTCGCCGATGGCGGTCGGTCGATCGTGGAACTCCTTGCCATACCAGGAGGCGACCCCCTCATCCACATAGCCCACAGCCTCTTCTTCGCTCATGGGGTAATACATTTTACCAAAGATCTCGTAAGGACGCGAAGTGCCTCGTTTGACCACTGGAGGAGGTGGAATGCGAGCCACCGGTTCCTCTGGAGGTTGCTCTGGTGGTCGAGTACAGGCCACAGGAAACAACAGCAGAGCCAGTACCAGCCAACCCTTTACCCCTATAAAACGCAACTTCTGCATAACCACTCCAATCTAGCGCAAGGCGCGGGCAAACTCGTGAACCGCCATGGCAAACCGATTGGACCGGTTCCACTGCGTAATCACCCAAAAATTCATGAAGGTCATATAATAACGAGATCCGGTCTGTTCTTCCAGGAGAATCAATGAGAGGGACTCCTCCTCAACGGGTTCCGTCACCCCTTTGGGCCATGAAATGCCCAGAGTACGCCATTCTCGCCAAGTTTTTTTGGTTTTGACGTTCGCGGAAAAAATCTCAGGCAATCCGGCCTGCGGCTCCAAGATCTGCGCAAGCGGGGCATTAAGACGCCACTCATGCCCATGCAAAAATGCGGCAATGGAGGCCAAACTATCTGGCACACTACCCAGCACATCCCGCTTGCCATCGTGATTGAAATCCACCGCAAAGCGGCGCAAGGTGGCAGGCATCATTTGCACCTGTCCGATGGCCCCGGCATAGGAACCTTTAGGCTGACGGGGATTCCACCCCTCCTCCCGACACAACAGCAGAAACGCCCGCAGTTCGCTTTGAAAATAGTCTGCTCGGCGGGGATAATGGGCCGCTAGGGTAAACAAGGTACGCAAAATATTGAATTGACCCATGCTCCGGCCAAAATCGCTCTCCATGCCCCACAGGGCCACCACATACTCAGGAGAGACCGAATAGGCCGCCGCAACCTGCGACAAAAGAGCCCGGTGCTTCTTCATCTGCAGACGTCCATCGATAAACTTCTGCTTGTTGAGTACCCGTGCGCGATATTCGTAATAAGGCTTGGCCTCGGCTTGATGATCCATGAATCGAATCACCCGTGAATCCGGCTCCAAGGTAGTGAACAAAGATTCCAACCAAGCCCGCTCCAAATGGTCCTGAGTGATCCAGGAGGCCATCCAAGGATAACGCTCAACCAGATCCTCCTCCTTCGTGCCAGCCAACGCCGCAACTGGCCCTAACAACCCAAACGTGAGCATCGCACCAGCCATCCTGCGCAATCCATCCCGTCTCGTGCAACCCATCCATTGCGTCATACCTTGTTCTCGAAGCATACTAAGAGCATCCTGTTTCTTTAGTGACAAAGGCAAAAATCGTCCTTGACGGCCCGGTTCCGAATGATTCATTTGACATGATACAAAATTCAGTCCCAATAAAAACCGTTTTTTAATCAATTAATGCACTTTTTATTATGATTTTTTCTCACACTACCCGATTTTCTCCATGAATCCTCCTTTTTTCACACCTCTGCGACGACGTTTGCGCTATCTGCTCCCTCTATTTCGTGGACAGGGAAAAACCCTGACTTGGGGATTTTTGCTGCTGGCTGCCACCAACCTCACTGCCGCCACCATTCCCTATGGGATGAAATTGGCCACTGAAGCCCTGATGACACCGACTCACGACAGCTTGATTCTCTACATTCTGGCTCTGATCGGACTGGCATTGACCAACGCCTTTTTTCGCATTCACTCCCGCATGACCATTTTCGGCATGGGCCGTGATGTGGAATATGCCTTGAGAAAACAGTATCATGCTAAGCTTCTCTCTTTAGACGCTCCCTTCTTTGATCGGGAGAAAACTGGGGATCTCGCCTCCCGTGGTGCAGCGGATGTCAGTGCGGTTCGCATGTTCGTAGGACCGGGATTTCTGCAAAGCTCCAATGTCATCATGGCCTACACCACCACCCTGCCGGTCATGCTCGCCCTAGATCCTTGGCTTACCGTATTTGCCTTGGCTCCCATTCCCCTAGTTCTGGGCTCTACACGCCTGCTCACCCGACGCATGTACCGCTTGAGCCGAATTGTTGCCGACCATTTTGGTCAGATGTCGGGATTCATCCAAGAGAGCGTAGCTGGCATGGCCGCCATTCGCGCCCACGCCCGTGAAAACGATTGGAACAGCCGTTTCCGTCAGGAGACCGAGGCCCTCTGTTTGGCCAGTCTGAAACATTCACAATTGCAAAGCCTGTTTAGTCCCATGGTGCTGTTTGCGGGTAGCCTAGGCGGCTGGCTGATTCTGGCTTACGGCGGCTATGAGGTGGCGGCGGGACGTCTGACTATGGGGGATTTTGTCGCTTTTTCCGGCTATCTTGCCTTGTTGATCTGGCCTACGGTGGGATTTGGCTGGATCCTCACGGTGATGCAGCGCGGCTTGGCTGCATTGGATCGCATCAGTGGCGTTTTAGACGTTCAACCCTTTCTTTTGCCAGAATTGATTAACGCCCCAGCCAAAACCAATCGCTGGAACGGTCACATCTCGATTCGCGACCTTCATTTTGCTTATCAACCCACGGTTCCGGTATTGCGTGGGGTCTCTTTAGAAATCCGTGCGGGACGACTCACCGGTCTGGCTGGACGGATTGGATCGGGAAAATCGGCTTTGCTTCAGGTATTAGCCCGACTCTATCCCACACCGGCTGGCATGATTTTTATGGATCAACAAGATTTAACCACAATCCCAGAAGCTGAATTGCGTCGCAACCTCACCATGGCCCCGCAAGAGAGTTTTCTGTTTTCTGCCCCTCTTTTGCAAAACATATTGCTCGACCGTCCCGACGCCACCCAAGAGACCGCGCAAAAAGCCCTCGCACTGGCGGCCTTGGATGAGGAGGTCAAAGGCTTTCCTCAAGCACTAGAGACCCTGATTGGCGAACGGGGGATCACCTTGTCTGGCGGGCAACGTCAACGGGCGGCCCTGGCCCGTGCTTTGGCTGCCAATCCGGTGATCGTGTTACTCGATGACGTATTCTCGCATGTGGACGCCAGGACAGAAGAGTTAATTTTAAACAATATCCGCTTTTTAAGCGACTCGCATACCGTAGTAATGGTATGCCATCGGGTAGCCGCCCTGCGTCAGGCAGATTGGATCTATCTGTTAGAAGCGGGCCAAATCGTTGCGGACGGCTCGCATGAGACCCTTTTGTCCACTTCACAATTATATCGCGAACTCCACGACACCATGACCCGCACAGAAGCCTTGGAGGCCTTGGCGCAATGATGCCCGCTGTGACATCCGAGACCGAAGAGACCCGTTACGGGACATTTCTGGACGCCAAACTCATGGTCCGTTTTTTGGGATACACCCGTCCACATCGCAAATGGCTGGCTGCGGCCCTCCTACTTCCCCCTCTGGGAGCCTTGACTCAATTTGCCCAACCCTTTGTCATTCAACTGGCCGTGGACCGTCATTTAGTCACCGGCGACATGGCGGGATTTCCGCTGTTGTTGGCCGCGCTGGCAGGCTTGAACATCTTTCAGTTGGTGGTCGGATATCTGCAATTCGCGGTCAACTCTTTGTTGGGACAGCGGGTGGTTCGGGATCTGCGTCAGGATCTATTCGCCCATCTTATGACCCTGGACGCCAATTTTTTTGCCCGTAACCCCAGTGGCACTCTGACCAATCGGGTTGCCAACGATACCGAGGCTGTCAGTCAGATGGTTTCGGCGGGAGTGGTCAATCTGGCCGGGGATATTTTATTGCTGGTGGCCATGGGTTGCGGCATGGTTCTGCTTTCGCCGCAACTCTCTTTGCTGGTTCTGGCACTGATGCCGTTGGTGATTTGGGTTGCCTTTCGGGTCACTCGACGCATGCGTCTGATTCAGCGTCAAAGCATTCTGTTGCAGGCCCGCATGACCGCCCGTATCACCGAGGAGACCGAAGGCCGTGATGTCATCCGTCTGTTTCATCGTGGACGCGCGGCCATGGAACAGTTTGACCAACTCAACCGCCCACATCGGGAAAATGCCGACAAAAGCAATTTTTTAGAGGCCTTTCAATTCAGCTTTGTTGAGTCGTCCTCCACGATTATTGTGGCACTGCTTTTCTGGTACGGCGGCAGCCTGATGTCTCAGGAACAACTCACCATTGGTGTGCTGGCTGCCTTCATCGATTCGGTACGAAGGCTATTTTTTCCCATTCGGGATTTGGCAGGCAAGTTCACCACCATGCAATCGGCCATGAGTGCCTTGGAGCGTATTTTTCATCTGATGGACACCCCTTCTGCCATCGTGGACCCGGTGTCCAATTTGGCGACGGTTAAAAAATCCCTTGGGGAGATTCGGTTTTGCGGGGTGGAGTTCGGTTATGACGCCCAACGGGTGATTACGGGAATTGATCTACACATTCGTTCGGGAGAACGCATCGCCGTGGTGGGACCGACGGGAGCAGGCAAAAGCACGCTGATCAAGCTACTCAACCGCACCTGCGACCCGGATAAAGGGCATGTCGAGATTGACGGCATTCCCGTCAACCGCATCCCCCTGCCCCAACTACGCCGCATGGCGGGTGTGGTGCAACAGGAGACTTTTCTTTTTTCTGGGACCATTGCGGAGAATATTGGCCTGTTCGACCCCAGCATCTCCCGCGAACGCATCCGCCGCGCGGCGGAAGAGACCGGGGCCATGAGTTTCATTCAGACCCTACCCAATGGATTGGACTCGATCCTGGCGGAACGGGGGAACAATCTTTCGGTTGGGCAAAGGCAATTACTGGGCATGACACGAATCTTTGCGTTTGATCCGCCGATTCTGGTGTTAGACGAGGCCACCAGTTCCGTGGATGCCGCCAGTGAGCGATTGATTCAGGCCGCCCTAGAGCGGCTTATGGCGGACCGTACCTCTCTGGTGATTGCCCATCGCCTCTCCACCATTCGTCATGCGGATCGGATCATCGTGATGGCCAAGGGGAGCATCGTGGAACAAGGCACTCATCAGGCGTTGATGGAACAGAACGGACTGTTTGCCACGTTGTATGCTTTGCAGTTTCAGGCTTCCAATTGAATTTTTTTAAGTCTTCGCCAAAGAGAAACCCGATCCAAGCCCAGAATTTTGGCCGCCATAGTCTGATTGCCTTTTACCTCATCACAAACCCAAAGAATATATTTAGCCTCCATATCCTCTAATGAAAGAAATTGCCTGTCGGTATTTTGAAAGACAAACTGCGAATTGCTGTTAACAATATAATTAGGTAAATCATTCTCAGTTACATCTGAACCCGTTGCAAACGCCATCGCACGCTGAAGAATATTTTCCAACTCACGCACATTGCCAGGAAAAGAGTAATTACACAAACGGTCAAGAGCTGGTTTGGAAATGCCGGTCACGATTGGATTGATATCCTTAGAATGCTTTTCCAAAAAATGGTGAACCAGTACTGGAATATCCCCTTGTCGATCTGAGAGTGGTGGAAGATAAAAATCTATAACATTTAAACGATAATACAAATCGCGACGAAAACGACCGGCCTCTACCTCTTGCTGAATGGGGCGATTCGTAGCGGCAATGAAGCGCACATCAATCGTGACCGGAGTAGTAACCCCTAGGCGACGCAACTCCTTTTCCTGAATAACTCGTAGAAGCTTGACCTGCATATTTAATGACATTTCTGTAATTTCATCTAAAAACAAAGTGCCGCCATGTGCCGTTTCCACGAGGCCTTTATGATCCCGAAACGCCCCGGTGAATGCTGCACGACCATGACCAAAAAGTTCATTAACCAATAGTTCTTCATTGAAAGCCCCACAATTGATTGCCACAAACGGTTTTTTGTTGCGCAGACTGGCATCATGAAGAAATCGAGCCAAAATCTCCTTTCCCGTACCTGTTTCACCCGTGATCAAAATCGGCAATTCCATGATGGCCGCTTTTCTGGCCTGTTCCAACAGACGCAACATAGCCAAATCATTCGTGATCAAAGGTTGCGAACCCCTTTTAGACACCAACTCCTGACAAATTCCCTGTTGCATTTGCCTGTGGCGACTATTTTCCGCCGCCAGCGTAACCGTCTGC
The DNA here is from genome assembly GCA_015232825.1 of Magnetococcales bacterium. Taxonomy (GTDB): domain Bacteria; phylum Pseudomonadota; class Magnetococcia; order Magnetococcales; family Magnetaquicoccaceae; genus Magnetaquiglobus. The sequence goes on along the minus strand of JADFYY010000055.1, from coordinate 961 downwards.
CTTAGTTCCTGAGGGCTGATAGGCTTGATTAAATAGTGAAAAGCCCCTTGTCGAATAACATCAACTACCGAGGTGACCGTGATTTTGTCCGAGATAAAAATCAACGCACAAGCCGGTTGCAAACGCATGCACTGATCAAGAAAGTGTCCCTCATCCAAAGAATCGAGCCCTAAATCAGCAAGAACGACATCAAAGAGGTTCAAATCACTGGCTCGTGATTCCAAGTATTTAATCGCTGCCCCTGCCCCAGTGATCGAGGTGACAAAGCATCCATCTTTGCGCAATATGATTTCAAGATTACGCAAAGCAACATTATCTTTATCTACCAACAGAATTCGGACTGAATCAGACATGGAGTCAATGATCCTCAGTCGTTTGCATCAGACCATTGACCGGAGTTTTGGCAAGAGGAAGCCATAAGCAGAATTTCAATAGGGAGCCTTGCATGCGTTTCACCAACAAGGCACCAGCATGCTGACGAACAATGACAGGCAGCAAACAGATTCCAGGGTTACCATCTTCAGTTGGAACACATAAGAAAGAGACATCTCTGTGATTCTGCTCCGAAGCAGGCATAATCTCTTCCACAATGGGCAGAGAAATTTCCACCACCTCATTACAATCAGATGGTAACCAGACCAGTGGACGCCAATAAGATTGCATCAGCACTTCCAGCATCTCGCTCTTCTTGAGTCGAGTTCCCTGAATGTTCAATATCGTATCGGTGGTCTTAATGGATTGCCAAGCCAAATAGAATAGATCATTCAAGCCCTTTTCAAGTGTACAAGCATTTCCAAACACTTCCAAATCAAACACATCATCGCGATTGAAATGGGCGACTATTTTCTGCTCGCTTTGTAAATTTTTCAACACTTTATCAATGAGTTGCGCTAGATTGATCGACTTATTTGGCTCATCAGATGGCATGGTAAACTGCTGAATAGCAGTCAATAATCGCTTG
>JADFYY010000054.1 GCA_015232825.1 Magnetococcales bacterium | reverse complement strand
GCCAACAGGGCGGCCCATCCAGAATTGTTCCGATGCAAGGCAAGGAGTGCCATCCCAGAAAAAAACAAGGAAAGTGCCGTATTGTATACCATTGGCACCAATTTGGGATGAATACGAATCCATGACTCCAGATGGAGGTGCCAACCGACCATGACCGAGACCCCCACCAGACAAACGATGGAGGCCAAAATGACGACCCAGGGAAAAGAGGATGACGTATTCTTGTTCATATGACTAAAATTCTATCGTTCATTGCATTCTTCACGTGTAAGAATGATTCTTTGTTTTATTGGCCATCTTTGATACTTCTGAATCTGAGTTGGTTGCTTGTCTTCCTGCTTCTCTATAGGAGTCACTACAACCTCAACTCGCCGATAATGAAGATGGGGAGGAAGAGTCAATATCAATCTTTCCTGTGCATTTTCAATAATTTCACGCATAATATATTCCTCACTAATGTTGAATGTGAAAATGATGGCATATTCTTGTTCATACTTTAAACCGTGCCACCAACCCCTGCAATGCCTTGGCCATAGCAGTCAAATGAGTGGCACGTTGACTCAAAACACCACTGACTGTCTGCATTTGTCCGGCCCCTTCATGCACCACCACCATTGTACGTGCGATCTCCTCCGTCGCAGAGGCCGCTTCAGTCACACTCCGCGTGATCTCATTGGCCCCCTGAGAGGCCTGCAAGAGATTGGTAGAGACCTCTTGTATCCCCTGACTCGCCTGCCCCATTTGCGTACTCACTTCCAACATGCGAGAAAAAACCTGCATGACCTGAACAGAACTCTCCGCAACCCTGCCAACCGTTTCACCGAGACGCTCGTTCACCTCGCCAGACTCCCCTGCAGCAATCTCCATGGCCAAAGAAACCGCTTCCGCCGCTGAGGACTGGGCATCGACTGCATGCACAATTTCACTGTTGGCCTCCGCAATCCCTTCAATCAACCGGATGACATCCCGGATACCATCACTCACAGCACTCGATTGCCCCCGAATCGCCCCGGCCTGCTCATAAATCATCTGTGTGGCAAAACCGGTCTGTCTGGCCAACTCCTTGACTTCATTGGCCACCACCGCAAACCCCTTGCCCGCATCACCCGCCCCGGCGGCTTCAATAGAGGCATTCAATGCCAACATGTTGGTCTGCTCAGCAATGTTATTGATCACATCCACCACCGTACCAATCTCATGGGCAGATTGCGCCAATTGCACCATGACCGTCCCAGAAGATTGAATCTGCTCTGCGGCTTTCACAGAATGAGCATCCGCAAAACCACACCGCTCCCTTACCGCCACAAAGGAATCCGTCACCTCCTGAATGGAAGTGGCCGCTGATGTGACCGAATGGCTGGCCCGTTTCGCGCCTTCAGCAATAGAAAGCATATTATTGCTCGCATGTTCCGACGTTTCTGCCACCTGACTGAGAACCGCCGCCGTATCCTGCGCCGCCATGGCCACGGCATTAATGGTGTTACTGGCCTGCATAGTCCCAGCAGAAACGACTTGTAAATTTTCATTCGCTTGCTGAGATGCCGAAGAGATTTGCATCATATTGGCACTCAACTCCTCGACCGCAGAGGCCGTCATGTAAGCCTTCTCCAACATGATGGTAGCACTGCCGTTCACTTGAGTGGAAATCGACGCCAACTCCACGACAGTTGTTTCCAACTCTTTGGCATTGCCAGACATTTGGACCACTAAATCGCGCAACGAGGCGACCATTTGACTCATAGAACGCCCCAAATGACCAATTTCATCCTCCTGATTTAAATCGACTTCCACCAACAGATCACCAGTGGCCACCTGCTTGGCAAAAAGATTGAGTGTCAGCAATGGTTTGGTAATCAAACGGGTGATCATAATCGCAAAAAACGCCGCCAAAATACCCGCCAGCATCGCGACCACCAATGCCAAGTTGGCATGATAACGCGATTGCTCATCGGTTTTGACCTCCAACTGCTTCATCTGCGCAATGGCCGCCGCGACATTCTCCTCGATCAAGGGTTCCATCCGATGAATCGCATCCCGCATTCGATTATTCAAGCCATCCAGATGGTCGTTTTGCGCCACAAGAGCCAAAAAGCTCTCTTCATACGCCTTGATATTGACAACAATCCGCGCCTTGGTGGCATCTGGGATAGCGGCACTCTGGATATGTCCCACAATTTTGGCCGCCACATCGCGCGCCTGCTTGACATATTTCTCCTGACCGCGCAAAAGATAATCCTTCTCATGACGACGCATCATCAATAGATCCACTTTCAACGTATCGAATTCATTAAAAGCTTTTTCCAACTCATGGGCCGATACACGAAACTTCCCCTGCAGACCGGATTCATGATCCAATCCTTGGATCTTCCAAGCCTCAACAATCTCTCGAAACGAAGAGAGATAGGTATCCAAAAGGCCACGAATCCGCTCGGCCATCTGCGCCCCACTCCCGTTACCAACAGGCTCGCGCAAACCAGACAATTGACGCGCTTCCTTCTGGGCTAGGTCAACAAACTTCTCCACCCGTTCGACATACTTAAAATCCTTACGGGCCAAAAAATCCTTTTCGCTACGACGGGCTTCCAGGATATATCGATGCATATTTAAAAAATGATCTTGCCGGTCCCCATATTCCCGATGCATGAATTCAACAGATCCCAAGGCATCAAACAACGTCAGGTGATACTGTAAAACCACACCCAAAAACAATAAACCGGTGACTCCAAAACCGACTCCCATTTTAAGTCCAATCGAAAGGTTTTTAAAAAATCGAATATTCACCCAAAAATCCTCCCTTTTATCCATTAATGTTCAGGAAAAACAATGACCGATCCACTACCCGAATGAAGCTTGGGAGCAAAGGAGTCCTCCTGCCGATAAACCACATCCTCTTCCAAAAACAGCGAGATTTCCTCAGGAGAAACAGGCGGACTAAACAAAAATCCCTGTACCAAATCGCAACCCAAAGAACGGAGAAATTCCAACTGATCCGGTGAGGCCACCCCTTCTGCCACAACATGTAAATTTAAATTCTTAGCCATAGAAATGATGGTTTTGGTAATGGCCGCATCGTCTGGATCGGAAATGATGTCGCGGACAAAGGCACGATCAATCTTTAAGGTGTGAATTGGAAACCGCTTTAGATAACTCAAAGATGAATAACCCGTTCCAAAATCATCAATTGAGAGGTATAAGTTCATATCTTTAAGAGTTTGCAGGGTGGTCACTGCTTCATTGACATTACGCATGAACATCCCTTCGGTAAGTTCCAATTCCAAATACTGGGGATCCAATCCCGTATCCTGCAACACCTGCCTGACCTTTGCTGGCAGATCACGATTCTGGAATTGACGGGCCGACAAGTTGACTGCCATGCGAATGGGTGCGAACCCCTCCTCTTGCCAGAGTACGCTTTGTTGGCAGGCTGTCCGCAACACCCAATCGCCGATCAAGGCAATCAGGTCACTCTCCTCGGCAATCGGAATAAAATTGACCGGAGAGACCAAACCCAATTCCGGGCTTTTCCAGCGAATCAGGGCTTCCACCCCTACCAGACGCCCGGTGATAATATGAATCTGAGGTTGATAGTGCAAAAACAGTTCATTGCGCTCCAGTGCGAGACGCAGACCATTTTCAATGGCCATACGCTTATTGGAAACAGCATTAATCTCCTTGGTAAAAAAGTGGTGACTATTCCCACCTTGATCCTTGGCACGCCGCATGGCGGCTTCGGCTTTACCAAGATGGCCATCTTCATCGCCTTCATCCATAGGAAAAAGCGAAATGCCAATACTGGCCGAAAGAAAATAACGATCCGTCTCCACAATAAAGGGTTCACTCAGTGACAACAAAAGCTTTTGGGCAATACGGTTGGCAGTGCCTCCATGTTGCAGTCCTGTGGCGATAATCACAAACTCATCCCCACCCACCCGCGCCAGCGAATCTTCATCGCGCAAGCAATGGAGCAAACGGTTGCCGACATCACGCAGAATGGAATCCCCAACCCCCCGGCCAACCGCTTCGTTGATCATGGTGAAACGGTCCAAACCCAAAAATAAAACCGCCACGACTTGATTGAAACGAAGGGCATAAGAGAAAGCCTGTCGCATCCGATCCTTAAGCAACAGTCGATTGGGCAGACCTGTCAGAGAATCGTGATGAACAATAAACTGCAATTGTTGTTCAGAGCGTTTGATACCAGACAGATCCGAAAACACCCGGACAAAGTGACGGATGACTCCATCACCATCGCGGATGGCGTTGATACTGACATATTCGGGATAAATCGAACCATTTTTGCGTTGGCTCCACATCTCGCCACGCCAACTTCCGTGGGTATCGAGTTCATCATGCAATTGCCGATAAAACGCTTCATCGTGATGGTTGGAATAAAGCAGGGTGATGGAATGACCGACCGCCTCATCCTGAGTGTAACCGGTGATGTCTGTGAAAGCTGGATTGACCGATTCAATGATCCTGAGCGGGTCGGTGACCAGGATGGCTTCGGTGGTGTTTTGATAGACGTTGGCCGCCAGACACAACTCCACTTCGGCCTTTCGCCGGACATCTACCTCGATTTTGAGAGCCTGATTGGTTGCGATCAGTTCCTGAGTGCGTTGTTGAATGAGACCCAACAAAACCACCACAAAAACACAAAGTGCTGCAATTTGCCAATGCGCCAACATCATAAGCGGAAAAATTTCCGCCAGAGTGACCAAAGTCAAAACGGCAATCGCAAGAAGGTGCAATGTACGCATGCCTCGCATGAATCTCTCCAGACAAAAATCTTTGTGAATGGCACCTCCTTATCCAAATTATGTAACCAACTGTATCAAGCGTAAATACAGACGTCAAACTCTTTTTTAACCATTCTCAATAATGATAATTCTCACATCCCATTTTCTCATATTCGAGAAAAAATCAACCTTGAACGGATCACCACCACTTGGGCGGAGAGTTTTCATGTGTGATGCTGTGACACCTTTGACAAATATAGACTGAAAAGGCCACACGGCCATGACATGTACCGCAAAAACGCCCTTTAAAGATGGCATCCATGTTCATGGTGGGATTTCCGCCCTTTTTTTGAACAAAAACATCTGGGTGACAATTAGAACACGCCAGCCACATCGTATGAGAATTGTGAGGAAAACGAACATGAGGCATAGACTTGGTATTGGTAAGAATGATATCAAGATCCAAGGGCTCCATTTTGCTCTTGCCATTCAACGAGGCAAAAGGTTTGATGATTCCTTCCCTGAGAGCCATCATCCAATCCACCTCACCCCATTTTCCCTCTGGAATGGCCGAGAGGGATTGAGTGGGACTTTGCAATAATTGTATCGCAGGACTGGCTGGATCATGGATACCATCCTTGTCTAGCGGCGGGGATTTTTTGTTGTTATCTCCTGGAATAACACGTTTTTCTGGCGTGGAAGCCGCTTTTTTCACTGGCTCCGCGCCAGGGGATTTTGAGATTTTCTTGATTTTTTTGTCCGATGCTGTGTCACTTGGAGCCTCAGCGGCAGCCATGACAAGAGGCTCATCTTTTGCTAGAGGAAGGTTTTCACGACAGACACCAGTTGAACTTGTTAGTAAAACGACCAACAATAAAAGTATAAACCATCGGATGGAACGGTTCATGCGTATCTCTCCTTGCAGTAGGCTCCCAAGTAACTATAAACAGTATTGAAGCAAAGGTTCGGCCATTGTTGATGCGTTTCCTGACGAACAAAAAAACGACCCCGGCCACGGAACAAGTCGGTGGATTTCGACTGTTGCGTTATTTCTCTGTAACGAGTTTCATCGCCATGGCGATGGCCGCTTGGTTTACCGCCTTTTTGTTCCAACGCATTGAACAACGTTCCATGCTGCTGCTGGGTGAAGCCCAAAACCTAGCCATGACACAGGCCTTTTCCAATGCGCTCTGGCCAAGCCTCTCTGGCTTTTTGCTCGCATCGCGAGAGATAACTCCCGCAGAAATCCGCAAACACCCTCTGGTTCCCTATCTGGACCAGTTACTCGGTAAATTAATGCGCAACATGAACGTTGTAAAAGTAAAAATTTACAATGCCAGTGGGATAACCCTCTATTCCAGCCAAGCCGATCAAATCGGTGAAGACCAAAGCCAAAACCCAAAGGTTTACGGCGCACTTACCGACCATCTCAGCAGCGAACTGATCCATCAGGTTGCCTTCACCTCTTTCGATGGTATGGTGGCCGACCGTGACATGATCGTCACCTACGCGCCCTTGTTCCGCGACGACCGAGTACGCGGCGTATTTGAACTCTACTATGATATCGGCACTCTGCAAACCCATATGCATCTTTCACAACGGTGGATGGTTCTGGGAGTTATGGGACTGTTTGCGGTACTCTACGGACTGCTCTTTGGCATTGTGCGCCGCGCCGATATCGTGATCGGGGAACAACATAAACGCTTGAGCCAATACTTAGAAGAGATCCGCCGAAACAATGAAACCCTAGAAGAACGGGTGACAGAACGTACCGAAACCCTCAGGATCACCAATGATGTCCTAAAAACAGAAATTATCGAACGTCAACAGGCAGAAGGCGAGTTGCTCAAACTCACCAGAGCCGTGGAACAAAGCCCTGCATCCGTGATCATCACCGATCTGACAGGCCGAATTGAGTACGTCAACCCGAAATTTTGTCAGATATCGGGCTATTCTTTGCAAGAAATACTAGGCGAAAACCCCAATATCTTAAAATCAGGCAAAATTTCTCCCCAGACCTACCAAGAAATGTGGACAGCCATCCAACGCGGGGAAGAGTGGCGTGGTGAATTTCTCAATCGTAAGAAAAATGGCGATTTGTTCTGGGAACTGGCTTCCATTTCACCCATTCGCGGCAAACAAGGACAAATTACCCATTATCTGGCGGTCAAAGAGGACATCTCAGACATCAAAGCAGCCCAGGAGGCACTCAAAGACCGGGAGATGCATCTCCAGTTAATCATGGACAATGTGGCCGAAGGGATCATCGTGGTCTCATCGGGTGGCATCATTGAATCGGTCAATCCAGCGGTTGAAACGATTTTTGGTTATCAAGCCAGCGAATTAATCGGTGAACGAATTGAAATTCTGGTGCCAGACCATTCCAAACCAGGTCACGAAGAACGGGTATACACCTTGGCACAAAGTGGTGGAGAGTCTGGTTTGGCCTTTCAACGGGAAGTTGAGGCCCATCGGCGTGATCGTTCCCGGTTTTTCATGGAATTGGCCGTGCATGTTGTCCGTACCGGAGAGCAGGTACACTTTATCGCCACCATACGCGACATCAGTGACCGAAAAATGGCGGAAAAACAACTTGCTGAAGCGCGTCAATCACAATTTCACCAAGAAAAAATGAGTGCCATTGGTGCCCTTGCATCGGGTATTCTGCATGAGATCAACAACCCGACTGCGGCCATTACCGGCATTCTAGAGACGCTTCGCGACCTGAAACAGGATGCAGACAACGAATGTGTGGGACTATTGGACCTGATGCACGAACAGATTGACCGCATCACCAGCATCACCCGCGACGTCTCGGATTTTTCTCAGACCCAACCCGACGAAATTCAACTGCTGGATCTAAACGACCTGATCAAAAAATGCGTGCGTCTGATGCGATTTGACAAACGGATGCGAGCCATTGAAATCAAACTGGATTTGGATAAAAATTTACCAGCCATCAATGGTTCCGCCTCCCAACTGCGTCAAGTGATCATCAATCTTCTGATCAACGCAGCCGACGCTCTAGAGGGAATCACTCAGTGTACGCCAGAGGTGGTCATTTCCACCAACTTGTTAGATAATGATGTCCGCCTGACCGTCGCCGACAACGGCGTCGGCATGGATGAAGAAACCGCCAAACGGGTTTTCGAGCCTTTTTTTACCACCAAACCGGCTGGACGCGGGACAGGATTAGGGCTTTCCCTGTGTTATTCGATCATTACGAATCACGGTGGTAAAATGATGGTGCATTCACGAAAACAGGAAGGGTGTGCCATTCATCTCCTTCTGCCGCAGACTGAGGATTTGATATGACCAGAAAGGAAAAAAAATGCCCGAATCCTTGAACATTCTGGTAATCGACGATGAACCGGCCATTCGCCAAATCCTTGCCTCCACGCTCAGCAAGGCTGGATTCAACGCCGAATCAGTACGCGATGGTTCAGAAGCCTTGCACCGCCTGACGCAAGGGGATATTGACATCGCCATCTGCGATATCCAGATGCCGGGTATGGATGGCATTGAAGTGGTGCAAAAGGCCAAGTCCATGGGCATTGAGACCATTTTCTTGATGATGACCGCCTTTGCCTCCATCGATACCGCAGTCATGGCCATGAAGGCTGGTGCGTATGATTATTTGACCAAACCCTTGCGAAAAGAGAACATTCTCCATCGGTTACAACAGATCGGCACAGTCATTGCTTTACGGGACGAAAACCGAGCCCTGCGCAATCTGGTCAAGGTGGAAGAGAAAAATCGTTGCCGTTTCTCCTCCCCGCGCATGCAAGATATTGACCGTCTTATTCGCAAGGTGGCCCCCACCGATTTTACCGCCATCATCACAGGCGAAAGTGGAACCGGGAAAGGAATTGCCGCCCGTCAGATTCATCAGCGCAGTGCGCGCAACGGTGAACTATTCGTTCCGGTCAACTGCGGCTCCATCCCAGAAAATCTCATGGAAAGCGAGTTTTTTGGTCATGTCAAGGGAGCCTTCACTGGCGCGGATAAGATCAAAAAGGGGTTGTTTCTTGAAGCAGATAAAGGTACTTTGTTTCTGGATGAAATCGGCGAACTGCCCTTAGCCCTCCAGGTCAAACTGCTCCATGTTTTGGAGGAAAAACAGATCCGACCTGTCGGCAGTGAAAAATTTCGTCCTGTGGATGTGCGAATTATTGCTGCCACCAATCGTGACCTCAAGGAGATGACAGAATCCGGTACTTTTCGTGAAGACCTTTTCTTTCGACTAAACGTGTTCAATATCCACATTCCTCCCTTGAGGCAACGAATCGAGGATATTCCGTCCCTGGTCAAATATTTTTTGGAGAACTCAAAACGAGGGGCTCCTGGAGGATGCGTCTTTCGCATGGACCCCGATGCCGAGGCCGCCTTGTTAAACTATCACTGGCCTGGAAATATTCGGGAGTTGGAAAATGTCATTGAGCGTGCTTTAATTCTTGCAGAAGATGGTGTCATCACTCTGCACGATCTGCCGAGTGTAATCACCGCTCAAGCAGGAGATGGTCTCGCAACTGGACGCTCGCTAAACAAAGGCTCATTGCGTGATCGAATGCGACAGTTTGAAATCCAGGCGATTCATGACGCCATCGAGGAGGCGGATGGAGACCGTCGTGTGGCAGCCCGTACCTTGGGGATTGGTCTTTCCAGCCTCTACCGAAAACTGGAACTCGCAGCCCCTGTACCCATTTTTAGCGATTAATCGCCCTTTTGTTTCTACTAAAAGACATGGAGAAGAGAATGAGAAAAACTGGTCTGTTGGTCTATCGAACCCTGTATGGCGCAATTGGCGCGATGATTGCCATGAATGCCATAACCAGTATCGTGCATGCCGAAGAGACACCTTTAGAGGCTGATTACAAGGCCGGAAGCCTCGCCTATCAAGGAGATGACTGGTTCAGCGCAATCCCTCCCTTGCGTCGCGCAGCCACAGCCGGACATCTTCCTTCCATGGAAATGTTGGCCATGATCTTAAACCGCGCCGCTGAAACCACAGAATCCATGGAGTGGTATCACAAGGCCGCCGAAGCTGGCTCATTGGAAGGGGCCTATTGGCTGGGCGTGTTGCTGCAAGTTGAAATCGATGCCGCAAGGGCCGCGCCCAAAACCGCAAAACCGGAAGCCGCTCCAAAATCATCGATCCCACATGGCCCAGAAGAGGCTTTGAAATGGCTCTCTCTGGCCGCCGAAAAAAATCATCCCGCCGCCATGTTCGCCATGTCCAATGTCCATACGATGGGCAAATTGGGTCAACCCGTGGATTATAAAATCGCACTGGATTGGCTGCAACGCTCTGCGGACGCAGGCTACACACCAGCCATGAAAGAACTCAGCAAGGTGCATGCACAGGGACTTTTGGGACTAAGCCCCAATGCCAAAGAGGCCTTGCGTTGGGACAAGGCAGTCAAAGAAATCGAACAAGCTGCGATCAATGCCGCGAAACAACAGGCCAAATCCAATCCAGGAACCGACAAGAAAAAATGATCCATTATCGCATGGTTCTCTTTGCTATGGTATTCTGGTCTGCAGTGCCTTTTCTTTTGCCAGCAGAAGCCCTGGCCGGAAATCCCTTTGCGGGTGAGCCACTTTACATGCGTTACTGCAAAAACTGCCATGGTGCCAAGGGTCGTGGTACCATGGCCAATGCCCCTGACTTTTCCTGGCGCGGTTTCCAGAACAATGGCCTCATGATGGGAGACCGGGATCTGACCATGCGTATACTGAGAGGAAAAAATATTTGTCCAAGTTTTCAAGGGATACTTTCCGAAGGAGATGTGATGAACGTCATTGCCCATCTAAGGACATTACGCTGATATGAACTTTCTACGACCGCCCATTTGGGCACTGATTCTGACCCTGACCATCGCAGGTTGCTCCGAACAGCCTGAGACCACCCCCAAAAAAGCCATCGTACCCACGGCGGTCAAGCCCACCACCTCTCCTGAATTGGGTTATGCGGTTCTTGACTCTTTTGAAGTGGGAAGCAATGTCTATGTCCGTTCCATGATGACCGATGCCAACCGCAAATCGCTTTGGGTTGGCACCTCGGCTGGTGTTCATGAAATCGACTTGCAAACCTTGACCCCTCTTAAGACCTTCACTCGCAAAGAGGGCTTGGCCAATGAATATGTCTTTGCCATTGGCCAAGATGCCGAGGGGGCCATCTGGTTTGGCACCAATGCAGGCGGCATGTCCCGCTATCGGGAGGGTCAATGGAAAACCTTTTTCCCCATGCACGGACTGGCGGATTACTGGGTTTACTCCTTTGCCAATCACCCAGACGGCAGCCTGTGGGTTGGTACATGGGCCGGGGCCAATCGCATGGACCGCAAAACCGAAACCATGAAGACCTACATCAAAGAACTGGTCAATGAATGGGTTTACGCCATCAAAGTAGACGCCAAGGCGCAGGTTTGGTTTGGCACCGAGGGTGGCGTATCGATGTTCGATGGCAAGAGTTGGCGAGAATGGACCCACAAGGATGGATTGGGCGGCCAAAATACCAATGCCCTGCCATCGAGCCCCAACACAGGACTCGGCACCCGGAACCGCCATGACCTAGGCATTTTGGCCGGTGGTGCCCCTTCTTACAATCCAAACTATGTCTTCTCCTTGGAGTTGCTCCCCAACGGGGATCTCTGGGCCGGGACATGGGGCGGCGGAGTCAGCCATTTTGATGGCACTAAGTGGACCAGCTTCAACTCTAAGGATGGTCTGCCCGGCAATATTATTTACAGTTTGGTTTTGGATGCCAAAGGAGTACTGTGGGCTGGAACCGAAAACGGCTTGGGCTTCCTGCAAAACGGAAAATGGCAAGCCTTTGCCGAAAACAAGCATCTGCAAGGAGAAAACATCTATGCTCTGGCCGCGACCCCTTCAGGGGAGATATGGGCTGGAGCCAGGGGAAAGGTGTTTCGCATAGGATCCAAGGTCGAGCAAGTTCCCCCTCAGACTGGAAAAAAATAAGGAGAATACCGTGAGTTCCAATACCAAACAAATCATGATTGCTGCGGTTGTCATCATCGGTGCCTGTGGTCTGGCAGCGGGAGGATACTTGTTGGGGGTTAATACGGCTGGAAAAACCGCTAAAACCGCAACCGAAGCACAAATTCCCACCCCGCAGACGGGAGCCCCATTAAATCCGCAAAATGCCCAATCCGTTGGTCGTCTGCCGCCCGGTTCTGTGGCACCGCCGAGTCATGCCAACATCATCAAGGAAAACCCAGATGGCTCAATCCAGGCTGCACCCCCGACCAATCCAGGAGCCAAATTCACCCATTTCCAGGTTGGCAATCGTAACGTCAAGGATATGTTGCTGGATGGTAATTTCATCTATGTAGGCACGTCCGGTGGTGTAATCCGCTATGACATCAAAACCAACGATTACAAACTGTTTGATGTGCGCAATGGCAGCCTGCTGGCCAACGGGGTGTTTCATGTCGGTCGCCTGTCTGGTGATCGGATTTCCGTTGGCACCTATGGTGGCGGTTGGTCTATTCTAGACTTGAAAACCGAAAAATGGACCACGTATAACATTCCAAACGGTCTGGCTGACCCCTTCATCTATGATGTTTTAGAGCTACCCAATGGAGACATTTGGCTGGCCACTTGGTCTGGGGCCAACCGAATTCGGGGGGGTGCATTGGATGATCGGACCAAATGGGATACCTTTACCGTAGAAAACACCAAAGGTGGGCTGCCCAATGACTGGGTATACGGTCTGGCCGCTGGCAAGAACGGCGAAATCTGGATTGCCACAGAAGGTGGATTGGCCCGTTTCAAGGATGACCAATGGACCCATTGGACCCACGAATCTGGACTTGGCGCACCTTATGATCAAGTCAAGGATGTCAATCAATACATGAACGATCCTGCCAAGACCTCCAGCCATCATGCCAAGCAGAAGGAGGAGCAAGGGTTGTCCAAAGTGACCACGGCCTATAACCCCAATTACATCATTTCTCTGGAAGTGGACAAAGACGGCATTGTCTGGTGTGGCACATGGGGGGGTGGTTTGGCCCGTTTCGATGGGGAAAAGTGGACCAACATCACCACGGCTGAAGGGTTACCATCCAATTTCATCTTCATGTTGCGCCTGGATGAAAAGGGAACCGTCTGGATTGGCACCAGCAAAGGTTTGGCACGGCGTGAGGGAGATGGATACAAAGTGTTGACCATGGCCGACGGCTTGTTTGCCGAGAATGTCTTCTCTTTTGCTTCTGAGGGCAACGGCACCATATGGGTAGGTAGTTTTGGTGGCGTGGCGCGGATTTTCCCGCCAGGATCCTAAATAAAACCAGTGGAACCGATTCCAGGAGAGCGATCTCCTGGATCAAATTCTGATCAAGCCATCTTTTAATAATTCAATTCGGGGGGATTATTATGAAAAAGAAAATCACAGGCTCCAGTTGGAAAATCCAAACTCTGGAAGATCGCATTGCTCCTGCCATGTTTGGAAGCGAGTTAAGTGGCATCGAGATACCAGCGGAAGCAACCAATACATCGGCAAATATTGTCATTGAACCTGTTGTTTTGGTGGACGAGGATCTCTTACTCGAAGGAGAGCAGGGCGGAACCTTGACCGCGCAAACCCTAGTTACCGCCGAAATTGGCATCGACAGCACAGCCGTCACGGGTGATTCGTCTGTCACCATTCAATACGGGGACAACTCTGGCACGATCACCACTCATACCGATGCCACAGTCACGGAGGGGGATTCGGGTGCGACCCAAGTCAATGCGGATACCACAATCACTGGACCGGGCGGAAATTCAGCCACAGTCCATACGGAACTCTCCGTCACCCAAACCTCAACTGGGGTCACCGTGGAGGGAAGCGCGACGGTTACCGGGCCACAGAATCATGGTGTAACCATTGACGGGTCTGCGACCACCACAACGACATCAACCGGCACCAACATTTCTGGATCCGCGAACATCCAAGGCACAGGAGGAAGCCACAGCGTCCAGGTGAGTGGAACAGCCGATCTCTCTTCAGACGGGAAAGTAAGTGGCGGATCCGCCACTATCCAAGGCAGCGGCGGTCGTTCCTTCACGACTGGAACCCGTTGAACAACAAGTGCCTGGGATCGTGATGGTCCCAGGCACAAAAAAATCATTTGAAGGCAATACGTCCCACAAACCGCCGACTGTAAACCGGCAGAACAGTTCTCCTAAAAACCTGGGCCATTAAAATCTTTAAAGCTGATTCATTGCAGGCGATTTTTCACTGACTCCTGCCAACCTGACTCGCTTGAGTAACACAGATAAAATCGGCAATCACCTAAGAAACAATACGTCCCACAAACCGCCGACTGTAAACCGGCAGAACGGCACGTAACTGTTTGAGATGCTTTACCAACTGTTCATGTTGGTCTTTATCGGTCTCGATCTGCTCCATAATGGCGCGAATCTCCAAGGCACGACGCCGTTCTTTTTGTCGCCATGTCAACATCAGATCCAACACAACATGTTGCTCTGGGGATTCCCGATCTTCACAAAAATCCAAATCCGTCACCTTGAATGACAAAGCGGTAAAGCTCCCCAACACCCGCTTGACATACCAACCCCACACCCGATCCGCGAAAAACAGACCGAGAAGATTCAGCACCAGCATAAACGCCACCACCCATCCAGTCTCTTCCAATAACAATGAAAAGAAATTTTGTGGCACGTGATGGATGCGATACATATTTTCTTCAATCACCGCCTTGTAGCGCAAATAAAGATAACCAACACCACCACAAACCAACGCCGATTCCAAGATAACCAAGGCGATCAGCATCCGCATCTGGATACGAAAATCCACATACAGACGTTCTGGGGGCGAAGTGGACGGATTATTGCTCATTGGATCAGACAAACGCTTTCTCCTTAAATTACAGATCATGACAGGTCAGACATAAGGCCGATCCCCGGTTATCCACCGTCAATCCACCATGTTTTTTACTGTAACCCTGGTGACAGGAAACACACCCGACATTGCCATCTGGCAGCAACACGGCCTCAGGGAGCTTGATTGCAGGACGATATCCCCCAGATTTGGCCGCTTGCGCATATGAACGACCCAGGGGATGACTCAAAGAGGCACCCCCATGATGCATAATGCCACTGCGATCCATGCCCACTCGCATTGGAGCATCCCCAACCTTCTCGTCGTGACACCCCAAGCACTGCAAAGAATAGACATCCAAATCGACAGACGGACGACTCGAATCCCCTTCTCTGGCATCCAGATGACCCGATATAGTCATGGACTCCCCATGGTCTGGCATACGTTCAAAAAATTCTTTATCATGGCACTTTAGACAAAAAACCGCCCCCTTGTCTTCAGAACGCATCAACCCCGGCTTATTGCCATGAATCAAATGACACGAACTACAGGTCAGCTCCCCTTTCCAGTCCACAGGAAAGGTCTCTGGCAAGATGCGCCTAGGGATAAAACCAGATGGGTGACTCAATTGAATGGCCTTGGGATGACATTTGACACACAATTTTTCCTGACTGGAAATGAGCATCCGGGCGCGGTCTGGAGTGACCTGCTCGGAAAGATGGCACTCCTGGCACTGACTATCGGCCAAGTGCCCAGCTCCCGTACCCCCGATCCGAATCCAGCCAACGAATCCGCACAGAATCAAGATCCCAAAGAGCAACGTCTTATAATTTAACAAAATGGTCCAGTTCCTTCAACTGTTGCAAGGTAGTCGTCAATCCTCCCCCCAGATCGGGTTCAACCAGTTGAAGTTCTGCCATAGCCAGATCTGTCAACTCGCTCATGGAGTCATAATGATATTGCAGACGACTGGCCGCAGCAGAAAAATGGAGATGCTCTTCCTGCAACCAATCCCCCTCACGAAACGCCTCTACTGGCAATGGCCCCTCCTGAATTTGCCGTTTCAAGTTCAAACCAAACCGATGCAAAGGGCCAGCAATACGATAGGTGCTGTATAATGCGATCATCCAGGTAATCAAAGAAGTCAAGGTGATCAGAACAAAGCCAGAAAGCAGCAAAGCCGGAACCAATTGACGCTTTGTCATGGAATAAGCCGACAAAATTTCCTGGTAATTGGTGCCACGATCACCGGCCAGATAATAAAGGGTCGCTGTCAAGCATAAAAGAGCCACAGCCCCAGTAATCAAGGCGATTTTCGCCACCTGCTGTAATCGCCAAGCCATAAACGACTTGGAGCGAGATGTCACTGGATTGGTTGACCTCTTCACAAAACCACCCCCATTGCTCGATCAAAAAAAAAGTATCCGTTCATCCATTTGTATTCCATTGCATTATGACATCAATAACGCCAAAATACCGCAATTTTCTACACCGGTCATTGCTTTTTTTTGTTGGATCACTCAAACGCAGAAAGGCTTGCATCTCTCATGGATTTCAGATTCAAACGTATCGGAGACCGCATCATTATTCTGGTCGGCATTTCAGTTTTCGCAGGTCTGTTCTGGATTTCCAACTTTCATACCAAAAAGCAGGTGGAGAGCATCCTAGATCAGCATGAACAGACACTCTACATGCTGACCAGAAGCGTCCATCAAGGGTTGGAAGCCATCATGCTGGCTGGCAATGCCGAGATTGCCAGCAAATATGCCGAAAATTTAAAAAAAATAAAAGAAATTAAATCATTCACCATTATTCGCAATAGTGGCTTAGAAGCATTCAAAGATAATGAAACGATAACAGATGTAAACACAAGAATCGGTGAAGAAGAGTTTAACCAGAGGGAAAAAGAGACGCAAGAACGTATATTGGATGCCAATGACCCCGACTTGCAACAAGCACTTACAAAAAAAACTCAAGTTATTAAAAAAACAATTGACCCGGCAAGCCAAATTCCCTACCTGACGGTCCTCTCCCCCATCCCGAACCAAAAAAGCTGTCATCGCTGTCATGGAAGCCGAACACTCGTGCGAGGTCTGGTTCAATTGACCTTTTCCATGGCCGCCGCCGAAGAGGAGATCGAAGAGATCCGTTCCCACAGTCAAATCATCCTATGGAGTACTTTGGCCGGGGTACTGATGCTGACTTTACTGCTGATCCGCCATTCGGTTGTCCGGCCAATCCGAAAAGTCACCGAGGCCATGAAAGAGGTCTCCAGCGGCAATCTGCATCATCGGGTTCCTGAAACCAGCCAAGACGAACTGGGACAGATGGCTAAAATGTTCAATCAGATGAGCGACGAATTGGCCAAGGTGCTTGTCGGGCTGAAAAATGAACAAGAAAAATTGACCACCATCATTCTGAGTGCCAAAGAAGGAATCGTGATCACCGACCGCCAGAATAAGGTCGTACTGGCCAATCCAGCCGCAGAACGACTGCTGGAAAAAACCCAAGAAAAAATCATCGAGGAAGGTTTCTTGCATATACTCGACGATCCAGAATA
>JADFYY010000053.1 GCA_015232825.1 Magnetococcales bacterium | reverse complement strand
AAATCGGCCAATTCGTTCAATACAATTAAACGTAACCGACTGAATTGAGGATATTCTGTTCTGTATACGCCGGGTAGGCCTGCCTGTTTAAAGCCATGCGATTCTAGAAGATCCAAGCGTGGCGTTTTGGAGGTCAACAAAAAACTCTTCAATTCATCCGATTCCAATTTCTGCTTGGCACGGTAGAGGCTGTCATTGATGAAAACTTGCCCAATCGCCTCTTCGTTTATACTTTCAGTAAATTTAAACTCGATTAACAGTTCTCTGGCTGAGGTGTCTCGCAGCCCGTCTGCCAGCCACTCTTTTTGTTCTTCTGTCCAATCGTTTCCCTCACGGCGTAACAATAGGATGTCCGCCTTTGGTGATCCGCTCACCACGTCAACCTCTGTCTGAATCGACACATTGAGTCGTGTCAGAGGCTCCTCCAATACTTTACCTAACAGGCAATGCCAGCGGGTTTTGCTCTGGTTCTTTGGAGAGTTTGTATTCAACTCTCAAAAACCAGCCTAGCTACCTGGGGATATTTTTGTACATAGTGGACAGTGAACCCTTCCCGGATGTGTTCGGGAACCTCTTCAAATTGCTTGCGACAGGCTTCGGGCATGATCAACTCGCGAATCCCAACACGACGCGCCGCAATGACCTTCTCTCGAATGCCACCGACAGCCAGAACCTGTCCAGTCAAGGTGATCTCTCCGGTCATGGCTAGACAGCGCGAGATGGGTTGATTCTTGGCCAGAGACAACAAGGCCGTTGCCATGGTGATGCCAGCAGAGGGGCCATCCTTGGGTGTGGCCCCTTCGGGTACATGCAGATGGACTGGATGATGGGTGAGAATTTTTGAATCCGCACCTAATTGAATGCAATTGGAAGTGATATAACTCAAGGCAATGTGGGCGGACTCTTTCATGACATCGCCGAGGGCTCCTGTTAACATCAAGCCCGGTTTTTCACCGCCAGGGGTGATTGCTTCCACGTCCAGAGTGGCCCCACCCATGGCGGTCCAGGCCAATCCCGTGACAACGCCAATGCCACTGATCGGGAGTTCATCGCGAAAATTGGGTTTGCCAAGAAAGGTTTCGATTTGCTCCTTGCCAACGCGGATGGGTGTGGCGGCATTTTCTTCTAGGATTTTGACAGCAGCCTTGCGGACAATCGCGGCGATTTTTTGTTCCAGACGGCGAACTCCCGCCTCGCGGGCATATCCATCCACAATGACGCGAATGGCCTCGTTGCTGATGCGCAATTGTGTGTAGGCAATTCCATTCTTTTCGTACTGCTTTGGAATCAGATGGTTGCGAGCGATTTTGATTTTCTCTTCGGTGATGTACCCAGAAAGACGAATGATCTCCATGCGGTCCATCAGGGGTTGCGGAATGGTATCCAACTGGTTGGCTGTGCAAATGAATAAAATTTTGGAGAGATCAAAACGGACGTCAAGGTAATGATCCAGGAATTCACTGTTTTGCTCTGGGTCAAGGACTTCCAGCAATGCAGAGGCCGGGTCACCATGGTAACTGGCTCCGATCTTGTCCACTTCATCCAACATGATGATCGGGTTGGCCGCTTCTGTGCGGCGTAGAGCCTGGATCACCTTGCCAGGCATGGCCCCGACATAGGTGCGACGATGCCCTTTGATTTCGGCTTCATCTCGCATGCCGCCTACAGAAAAACGGAAAAATTTTCGTCCCACCGCACGGGCCACCGAGCGTCCGATGGAGGTTTTGCCCACGCCAGGAGGGCCGACCAGAAGAATAATGGAGCCGCCAATCTCTCCTTTGAGCTTGCCTACCGCCATGAATTCCAAAATCCGCTCCTTGACATCCATCAAGGCGTCATGATCCTTGTTGAGGATCTGTCTGGCCCGTGCAATGTCGAGTTTGTCCTTGGTGTGAACTCCCCAGGGCAGAATGGTCAACCAGTCTACATAATTGCGCGTCAGGCCGTATTCGGATGAGCCAGTTTCCAAGATGGATAGTTTATCCAGTTCTTCTTCAATACGCTTTTTGGGTTCGTCAGCGAGAGCCAGTTTTTTCACCCGATCTCGAAACCGTTCCATATCGGCAGTGCGGTCGTCTTTGGTGATACCTAGCTCTTTTTGGATTTCTTTTAGTTGTTCTCGTAGAAAAAATTGACGTTGATTCTTCGAAATGCCCTCTTCGACCTGTCTGGAGATTTTGTCTTGCATTTTGACCATCTCCAGCTCTTTTTTGAGCAGGGCCAAGACCTTTTCCAGCCGTTCTCGAATGTTGAGGGTCTCCAAAACCTCTTGTAACTCCTCTCGCTTGGAGCTGGTCATGGAGGCGACAAAATCGGCAAGACGATCCGGCTCGCCGAAATTATGGCGAGACAGGAACATTTTGACCTGTTCCTGATAGAGCGAGTCGAATTTTAAAATTTCCTTCAGAGAACTGATGACCGCCATGGTATAAGGTTTCAGGGCATCTAGGTCGAGATTGAGTGACAGCTTGTCGTGATGGATAACGCGAACCACAATGGGAGGACCAGCGTGAACAATACTGACAATTTCAAACCGGGAGAGCCCTTCAGCCAGCAGCTTGATCTGTTTGTCTTCGTCGTTGATGGCCGCTTCCATGATACGGGCCACAGCCCCAAAGCGATAGAGTTTTGCAGCCTCAAACACCTCGTCTCCATCTTCGGCATGGCTTAAGACAATGCCGAACATTTTTCCAGGAGAGTTCAAGGCGTATTTGATGGTGTCGTAGTAGGGAGAGCCCTCCACCTGAATCGGAGTCAACATGCCAGGAAAAAAAGGGCGTCCTCCCAAAGGGTAGATTACCAGTTCACCCGGTAATAGATCTTCGGTGCGGACTGCCACAGCATCTGGTTTTGGTTCAGGTTCGACGATGGTTTCCAGGGTGTTCTGGATCGCTTCCACTGTGGCGGCAGATGGAAAATTGGGGTCGTCGTTATTTTGCTCGTCATCGGCCATGGTTTATGCCTGATAATTAAAGAAAGTTATAGCAAGCACCTCATAAGAATCTCACGAGTGATTATATGGGGTGTGCATGGCGTGGATGCAACAAAGAAAATCTCTTTTTGGCCTGTCGTGGTCAAAAAAGTTTCTTCAAGGAGGAGGGCGGTGATCAAGAATTGGCACAACCACCCATTGTATTGGGGGTAAAGGATTGTCCGCAACCACAGGAACTGCCAGCATTGGGATTTTTAATGACGAACTGGGAACCAGAGAGACTCTCCACGAAATCCACTTCAGCTCCGGCTAGCATGTTCATGGAGGTAGGGTCCACCAGAACTTGGGCACCATTGGATTCAATGAGGAGATCGAATTCATCTTGGGTTTCATCAAAGGTGAAGCCGTATTTGAAGCCGGAGCATCCACCGCCGGATACAAAAATACGTAGTTTTGTTAAGGGATTGGTCTCTTCCGACAGCAATTCAGCCAGTTTTTTTGCAGCATTAGGTGTCAGGGTAATGGACATAGCAATGGTGGCTCCGTATGAGGTGACATCCGATTTTACAGCATCAATGTATAGAATACACGAGACGTGATGTGGAAGTCAATTCTGGAAAGCAGACCCTGGGAAGCTGTCAAGTGACGTCAACTCTTGACAATGGGTATCAGAAAATCGCACGCTTCTAAATCACATGCTTTATAATCTTGGGGGGATTGTTACAGATATGAATACTTCGCAACGCGGTGAGGAAACCAAAAAGTCAGCTTGTTTGAACTTGTTGAATCGTATTGGTCCCTTGTAATGTCTGGCATTCGTTTAAAGTTGCTTGGTTTTACCGCATTGATTATTTTGCTGGTCTCGGTCTCCTTGACATACATTTCGATTATGGCCCATCGGGAACAGATGGTGGAGCGTTTGCGTGGCGAAGCCGAGCGCATGGTGGATACGCTGACGGCAAATATCTTAAACGATTTGTATCGACTCGATCTCAAAAAATTACGTCAACATTTGGGGGCCATGCATAAAAATCACGAGATTGTCGCCACCACTCTTCTTGATTCGTCGGGGCGCATTCTGGTTGATGGAACCGATGACAATCCTATGCGTGGCAGTGTGCCGGTTGTCCCTTTTTTGCGTGATTTACCAAAGGTCTCTCACACTGTAATCTTAGTGGATGATCATACGTTAAATATCGGCGCGCCGGTTTTTCTGGAGAGTTCCACGCCATTGGGTTGGCTCGCGCTCAGTTTGTCGTTGGATGATATGCAAAAACGGTTGACCAGCAACCTTTATACCCAACTGCTTGTCTCGATGGGTTGTTTCCTGTTTGGATTGGGCTTGTCCTTTGTTTTTTCCATCTATTTTACCCGTCCTATTACGATATTGACCCGTGTGGCCAACCGGATTCGCTCTGGGGAGTCCAATGTAGAGATTCCGCTTACCGGTCAAGACGAGATTCTTACCCTCTCTCTTGCATTGGAGCAGATGGTTACCCAGATTCGCGCTTCCCATCAGGCCTTGGAGGAGATCAACATCTCTTTGGATAAAAAGGTGGCTGAACGGACTGTGGAACTGGAGGAGGCAAGGCAGATTGCCATTGAGGCCAGTCAAGCCAAGAGTGATTTCCTGGCCAGCATGAGCCATGAAATTCGTACCCCCATGAATGCCATTATCGGTTTAACGGATCTGGCCCTGCAAAATAGCCTTTCTGCTAAGGTGAAGGATTATTTGGTTAAAAGTGCCAACGCCTCGCGTTCCTTATTGCGCATCATCAATGACATTTTGGATTTTTCCAAAATCGAGGCTGGCAAGATGGAGTTGGAACCTGTTGATTTTTTACTACGCGACGTGTTCGATCATGTGTTGGACCTGTTTCGCAGTCGGATCAGCGAGAAAAAATTGGAGTTGATTTTACACGTTGGTGAAGAGTGTCGGTTTGCCTTGAGGGGGGATGATTTGCGTCTGGAACAGATCCTGATGAATTTAATCAGCAATGCCCTCAAGTTTACTTCAGAAGGGGAGATCGAGGTCGGGGTCAAGACCCTCGAAGCGCGTGGAAATCAGGTCGTGTTGATTTTTTCAGTGCGAGATACCGGGATTGGATTGACCGAAGCGCAATGTGCGCAGCTGTTTAACCCTTTTACCCAGGCGGATGGTTCCATCGCCCGAAAATATGGCGGTACTGGTTTGGGGTTGACCATCTGCAAGCGGTTGACCGAAATGATGCAAGGTCGCATCTGGGTAGAAAGCCAGTTGGGTCAAGGAACCACTTTTTGGTTTACTGTTTCGTTTGAACGCCGTTTTGGGGAAGAAGAGGAGGCTATGAACCCGCCAGAGGCCATGCGGCATGCGCGGGTATTGGTGGTCGATGACAACCCGGCGGCCCGGATGGCGTTGCAATCTATGCTTGAGGTGTTCAAGTTCGATGTGACTCTGGTGGATGCTGGGAGTGAAGCCCTGAAACAGGTGGAGCAGGGGATGCTGAGCGGTCAATCTTATGCCTTGATTCTGATGGATTGGTGGATGCCAGATCAAGATTGCGAACAAATGACCAACGCCATTCGGAAGATCACCAGGGCGGATATTCAGCCACCAAGGATCATTCTGATGGCAGATTATGACCTGGACGAGCAGAGTTCTACGATGCTGGACCATCTGGATGTGGAGGGTTGGATTGTCAAGCCTTTCAACTGTTCCTTGCTGTTTGATGGGATTATGGAGGCGTTTGGCCAAGAGGTGGCCAAGGTGTATCGAACGGGTTGTCAGGATGCGGATGCTGTCATTGGTGTGAAGGAGAAGATTGGTGGGGCAGTCGTATTGCTGGTGGAGGATAACACCATCAACCAGATGATTGCCAAAGAGATTCTGCAAGGAGTTGGACTGATCGTCCACTGTGCAACCTCTGGGGAAGAGGCCGTGAGTATGGTGGCTGGGAGCCCATTCGATGCCGTCTTGATGGATGTTCAGATGCCGGGCATAGATGGTTATACGGCTACGGGCTTGATTCGCCAGCAGTCGGGTTGCGAAAATTTGCCGATTATCGCCATGACTGCCCATGCCATGTCTGGGGATCGGGAAAAGAGCTTGTCTGCTGGCATGAGTGATCACTTGACCAAGCCCATAGACAAGCGACAGCTTTATGATGCTTTGTTGCGATGGATTTCCCATGATAAAAGAGTACTCCCCGTTACAGACTCTTTAAAGGTCGAACCGGATGAGTGGCCGATTGTGTCAGGTATTGATATCGATGCGGCTAGGGAGCGGATGGATGGTAATGTGTCGTTGTTTTTGGCTTTGCTGAAGGAGTTTGTCCAGGAGTTCTCTTCCTCGCTTCAGGTCATACGAGAAGGATTGCTCAGAGGGGATGATCTAGCTTTGGAGTTGGCTGCCCGCAAGCTGCATGCCATCAAGGGGACATCGGGTAACTTGGGTGCCATGGAGTTGTCCCATGCGGCAGATGCGTTGGAAAAAGGTCTTAAACAAGGGGATATGACCCATTGTACCCACTTGTTGGAACGGTTTGAATTTTTCTTTAATCAGGTGATGAATTCCATTCAGATGGTGCAACCGGTTAATGCGCGTGACCATTCAGTGATGGCCAAGGATGAGTTGAGCGTTGACGCAATGCTCAAGGCATTGGAAAAGGCTAAACAAGAAGCCGAGGAGGCCAATCGTGCCAAAAGCGGCTTTTTGGCCAATATGAGCCATGAAATTCGTACCCCCATGAACAGCATCATTGGCATGACGGAATTGCTCCTGGAAACCGAAACCGATGCCACCCGTCGCAAATATTTGTCCACTGCGATTACCTCCGCAAAAAGTTTATTGGGGCTTATCAATAATATCTTAGATCTTTCCAAGATCGAGAGTGGCAAATGGGAGTTGGAAGCGATTGTTTTTGATCTGCGACAGGTTTTGGATGATGCCATGCAAGCCCTTTCGGTCATGGCATTGCCCAAGCAACTGGTGTTGACCTGCAAGGTGGATGCAGGGGTTCCGGGTTGTTTTGTTGGCGATTCGGCACGTTTGGTTCAAGTCATTACCAATTTGGTTGGAAATGCGATTAAGTTTACGGAAAAAGGGTCTGTTCGCGTCACTGTGGAGCAGACAGTAGAAAATGGGGTTCTTTTTGCTGTCAAGGATACGGGTATCGGCATTCCAGAGGATCGGTTGGTGCGAATTTTTGATAGTTTTACCCAGGCCGATCAATCCACGACCCGCAAGTTTGGCGGAACTGGATTGGGTACGACCATCGCCAAGGAGATTGTGGAAAAGATGGGGGGCCGCATCTGGGTTGAGAG
Organism: Magnetococcales bacterium; assembly: GCA_015232825.1. GTDB lineage: Bacteria > Pseudomonadota > Magnetococcia > Magnetococcales > Magnetaquicoccaceae > Magnetaquiglobus. The sequence goes on along the minus strand of JADFYY010000053.1, from coordinate 9,933 downwards.
TGTGGTCAATCAGGGGAGTACCTTTTTTTTCCTGTTGCCATTGGAGGAGGCCCATGGGATTACGAGGTGTCGGGAGCGACGAGACCCGGTTCGCATGGTCTCTAGAATCGGCGCAATGAAGACACCGCTTAACATTTTGCTTGCCGAAGATGTGGAAGCCAATCGCCTCTTGGCCATTACCCGATTGGAGCAGCGTGGCCATATGGTCACGGTGGCCGAAGATGGGGTGTTGGCATTGCAAGCGTATGAAAGAGAGAACTTTGATTTGATCTTGATGGATCTGCAGATGCCCAATATGGATGGTCTTGAGGTAACTAGGGAGATTCGGGCTAGGGAGGCGCGGATGGATACGCCGTCCCATTTGCCGATCATTGCCTTGACCGCCCATTCCATGGTGGAGGATCAAGAGAAATGCTTGGCTGCTGGGATGGATGAGTATGTTTCAAAACCGATTGATTTTAAGCAGCTTTTTATTATAATGGCCCGATTGTTTCCAGCAAGCGATGCCTCTGTTCTCTCCAAAATCGAAACCGAAGAGGAGATCAATGAGATTTCCGGTTTTCCCAATTCGCCCTGTCTGGATGTGGCAAGTGGCTTGATGCGTTGGTGCGATGCCGAGAAGTATCGGCGTGCCTTGATCTCTTTTGCGCGTCGTTATGCCACAGGCGTTCAAGTGATCCGTTCGGCTGTGGAGCAGGGGGATTTCAAGGAGGCTAAGGCATTGTCGCATGCCCTGAAGGGTGTGGCGGGATCTTTGTCTGCCGTGGTTTTAGCCGAGACGGCAACTGCCTTGGATGTCGGGTTGCAAAAGGGGGTGATGGGAGAGGAGTTGGAATGGCTGATTGCGCCTGTGGATGCGGCTTTGGCTGAGTTGGTGACCCTGTGCAGCCAGCTTGAAAGGGATAAACCTGTTGAAACGGAAACAACCCTGCGTCCTGTGGGTGATCTCGAACCCCACCATCTTCACTTGTTGCAACGGATTGCCGATGCCCTGGATCATGGTGATATTTTTACGGCTGAGGATGGCCTGCCTGAATTGGACTCATGGTTACAAGGCACCGAGCATGAAAGCAGCTGCAAGATGCTTATGGAACAGGTGGAGGATATCCATTGTGCCAAGGCAAAAGAGATTTTGGTCAATCTGATTCACGCTTTGGGAATTAAAGATCATGGAGACACTCTCGCAGCCGTATAAGATTCTTGTGGTGGATGATGAGCCGACCAATCTCAAACTGTTGCGGGAGATTTTGCGGCATGAGTACGCCCTAGTTTTCGCTAGGAACGGGGAAGAGATGTTGCGTTATGTCGTGGATAAGCCCGACTTGATTTTGTTGGACATCATGATGCCGAATATGGATGGTTACGAGGCCTGCGCTCGTTTGAAGGCCAATGAGGCAACACGGGATATCCCAGTCATTTTTGTCACGGCCAAAATTGAAACAGAGGATGAGGTCAGAGGGCTTGAGGCTGGGGCGGTGGATTATTTGACCAAGCCAGTCCAGGGGGCGATTGTGCGGGCTAGGGTCAAGACCCATTTGCAGTTGCTACAGGCTCGTAGGCTCATTCAGCAGCAGAATGAAGCGTTGCGTCACGCAGCCCGGTTGCGGGATGATGTGGAACAGATGGTTCGTCATGACCTCAAAGGCCCTTTGAATGCCATCATCGGCATGCCGGGGGCCTTGATTGCCGAGGGGAAGCTGGATGAGGATCAAGTACTCTTTTTGCAGGCCATCGAAGAGGCTGGCTTTCGCATGCTGGAGATGATCAACCATTCCCATGATTTATATAAAATGGAGCAGGGCCGCTATCCACTGGAAGCCAAACCAGTGGATATCTTGGTGGTGTTGAAAAGAATTTTGTCAGAAATAAACCGGGTCATGCAGAAGAAAAAAATCACCTTAGATATTCTTCTGCACGGTCGCCCGGTTCTCCCTGGGGATGTATTTATGGTTTCTGGCGAGGAGTTGCTATGTCACTCCATGTTGTCCAATGTGCTTAAAAATGGGGTGGAGGCCTCTCCTGCCAATGAATTCTTGCGGGTTTCTTTGGACATCCAAGAGCAGGCCCTCCTTCGCATTGGGAACAAGGGGAGTGTGCCGGTTGGAATCCGTGCCACATTTTTTGACAAGTATGTCACCTCTGGCAAAAGCAAGGGGGTCGGATTGGGTACCTATTCGGCCAAATTGATCGCCACCACCTTAGGAGGAGGGATCGAACTGGATACCTCACAGGAGGGCGAGACATTCATTGAAATCCGGTTGCCCCTTGTTACTTAAGATGCCTAATGGACAGAATGCAGGTCATGGGATGAGGCGACACCCGCAGAATAACCCCATTTTTCTTGCATTTCCAAGGCGGTTTCAATGATTTCCTCTTCCGGGATGTTGAGGTATGCCGCAATAATGGAGGTGCGCCAATAGGGTTCTCCGTCATCGTTGTATTCGGTGGGCAGTGGGTGGGGTCCAAAGATCTCTTCTAAGGCCATGCGCATGGCTTCGCGAACGGCGGGCTCTTTGCTCATGGCGAGATATTCCCACGCATCATCGAAGGCGGGATGCTCAGGACCGACTTCAACAATGGAGAGAGCCTGATCAATCCAGGATTCCGTTTGCATTTGGGGCATCATGATGCGTTTCTCCCAAGGTGTGGCAGGAAAGTGAGTTTAACTGTCTGGCTCTCTTAATCGCAATGTTTGTGCCGGGGATTCAAATGGGCGTTATTGGCCATTTTATTGGGTAGTCACAGTTACCAACGGGCAATATTTTCCTGACCTACTCGGTCAATTTTGCCCATCGTGGCTTTTTAGGTGGGATGCTAAGTGTTGACATTTCTAAAGCGTGTTTTTATCAAGCCAACGTCCACGGTCGTTGAAGAGGAGGTCGTTCCTGATGGAGAGACCTTTATCCCGACCCTTCCCGATGGGGTGCGTTTATATGCCGTGGGAGACATTCATGGGCGCGCTGATTTGTTGCGGCGGATACATACCCTGATAGCAGAGGATGAGGCTGAGACCTCTGTGCTGCAACGCAAGATCATTGTTTATTTGGGGGATTATATTGATCGAGGGGACGACAGCAAGGGAGTGATTGACCTCTTGTTGGATGAACCACTCCTTGGCTATGAACGGGTCTTTTTGAAAGGCAATCATGAGGCTGAGTTTCAAGATTTTCTGGTCAATCCGACGGCTGGACATGTTTGGACCCAGTATGGCGGCTTGTCTACGGCCTTGAGCTATCAGGTTCGTGTTCCTGGACGGGTTTCCGCTGAGCAGAGAATGAGGGAGTTGCGCGACCAAATGTTGGAAGCGGTTCCGCAAAACCATCACTCTTTCTTTACCTCCCTGCGATTTCGTTACGAGTTGGGGGACTTTTTTTTCGTTCATGCGGGTATTCGTCCAGGACTCCCATTGGGCCAGCAAAAGCCTCCAGACCTGTTGTGGATACGGGAACCATTTTTGACTTATAAAGGTCGGTTGGAAAAAATGGTGGTCCATGGTCATTCCATCACTGAACTCCCTTTTGTTAGCCATAACCGAATTGGCATCGATACCGGGGCGTATCACTCTGGACACTTGACCTGTCTGGTTCTGGAAGGGGCAACACGCCGTTTTTTGGTTACTTGAAACTAAAAACGGTATCGCGGACCATGGAAAAGGGTTAAAAAATCGAGTATCGTTAATATTTCAATTGGGTCACTCACGCATCGCGGATGGGAATGTGGATAATCATCGAATTTTTTTGGCAGTACTCGTCAGTTGGATAGGCCTCCTGCCCGAAGATGCCTCAGCCTTTGTGGTTGGGGATATCGTGGTGAATTCTCCTCTGGAAAAGAAATTTCAGGCGGAAATTCCCTTGAGTTTAAGTGATGATGAACGAGTCAAGGTGATCAAGCTGGGGAGTGTAGCCGATTATCAGGCGTTGGGTTTGAAACGACCAGCTGCCATGGACTCTATGACGGTGAAGGTTGAAAAGGATGCCCGCATCCTGCTCACTTCCGACAAGACTTTGCCGCGAAAACCAATGGATATTCTGTTGCGCGTTTCGTCTACCAAACAGACCGGTTTTCCCGTATTTCATATTGAGCCCACAGTTCCGGCCAAGGTCGAGGCCAAGGTCGAGGAGAAACCCGTAACAGAGACCAAGCCTAAGGAGCCAAAGGCCCAAAAGATCCCAGTTGAAGCCAAGGCCAAGGAACAACCCGTCGCAAAACAAGAAGTCCCCCCAGCAACCGAGCCCCCTGCGGCGATTGCGACGACCGATCAACCGGTCAAGTCCACTGAATCCGTTTCCGCCCCCTCTTCTGTTGGGCGATACGGTCCGGTCAAGGAAGGGGAGAATCTGAGTTCGATTGCCCGTAAGCTCTTTCCCGTTGGCAAAGGGGTGACGATTTTTCAGAGCATCGCTGCCATTTTTATACGCAATCCCAATCAATTCCGTGATGGCAACATGAATAACCTCGTTTCTGGAGGGCAGCTGATCATCCCTCCTATAGAGGAGATGCGCACGATCAACAGAAAGCTCTCTAGGCAATTGTGGATGGAACATGCCAAGATCCGGGAACAGTGTTTGGCAGGACAGTGTGTCCCCACTCCGATCCAGACCACGGTTGCAATGACCCCGGTTCCTGTGGACAAACAGCCCTCTTTGCAGTCACTCATGCCATCGGCCCAGACGCCGCTTCAGAGTGTATCTAGCCCCAATGTTTCGGTTGGGCTGGAGAATATTTTGGTGCAATTGCAGGCCCAGTTGGGAGAGTTGGCTCAGGTGCTGAAGGCCAACCAAGCTCAGCAGGTCAAGTTGGAGTCGCGGGTGACGACTTTGGAATCTTCTCAATCCAGTGGAGAGGTTTTGGCGAATCGGGTTGCGGCGTTGGAAAAAATCATTCAGGAGCGTGCGTCCAAGCCCCAGGAAGAGTCGGTGCCTCGTAAGGAAACGGAATCCAAACTGTTTCAGTGGACCGGGGTTATTGCATTGGTCGGGGGGGTGGGGTTTGCCGTGATTTTGTTGTTGTTGGGACGGCGTTGGAACAAACAGGCCCAGTGGGAAAATTTGAATAAATTGTTGCTGATGACGGTTAGAAAGCATCCAAACATGGTGCAGGATGTCTTGAATCAGGTGGAACCGCAGACAGACGATCTGTTTATCCCATCGGTTCATCCTGGGAAGTTGGAGGGGGTTCCTTTGCGAACCGGAAAAAAAGTTGTTAGTGGGGACTTGCATCAGAGCGTGAGTCGTTTAACTGCCTTGGATGCGGATCGTGAGGAGAAAAAATGATCAAATTTTTGCGTGGCCTGCTGGTGGGATTGGGATTTGGCGGCGCGCTATTTTATTCCAGTATGCTCTCTGGTGAGCTTTATCTCGCGTCGCTGGCTCTGATGGTCCTGATGGGGGTTTTGATCCCTTTGGAACAGCAGGATCGACGTATGGAGTTATTGCTCTCTGCGGTTCGTAGTCTGGAGGAGCGAGTGGAGACGCTCAAACTAAGGCCGCAAGAGGAAGAAGAGGAAGAGGAGGAGGAGGAGTTTTCCCATGGCTTGTTTATGGCGGAAAATGATCAGGACCGCTTCATGCCTGCCATTCAATCGAACGTTGAAGGTCGAACTGTGATGGCGCAAGGTCGCCGAACGGTAGAGCGTAGCGTTGAGGATGTTGCCAGAAAGCTCTCATCCATGCAACGCGGTGAATGAATATCATTAACAATAACTTTTTAATCAAAATGTTAGGGGGAGATTAAGTCCTATGAGCGCAGCTTCTGAAGAACCGGCAACCGTTGCTCAACCCGTAGCCAAACCCGTGGCCCAACCCGTGGCCCAACCTGTGGCTCAGCCTGTGGCCCAACCCGTTGCGCGACCCGTTGTGCAACCCGTGGCTCAACCACCCAAAGCAGCCGTTGTTGCCAAGCCGATTAATCTGGGTCTGGATGTGGGGACGATGAATCTCGTGTGCGCACGGGCCAATCAGGCCGGTAAAATCGAGATTGCTAACTTGAGAAATGTCTTTTTGACCGTGGATGATGTTCACATCGAGGGGATGGATCTTTCCAAGATCAGTCACGCGCGTATCGACGATGGTGTGTTTATTCTCTCCAACGATGCGTATAATTTTGCCAATATTTTTGGATATCGCCTCAGTCGTTCCATGCAAAAGGGCATGATCAGTCCAGAGGATATCAATTCCACGGACATTCTGGCGGTTATGATTCGGGAACTGCTCAACATCGAACCAGGGGTCAAGCAGGGTAAGTGTGTTTATTCGGTTCCTGGTGATCCGGTCAATTCAAAATCCAATGTACTCTACCATCGCAATATTTTGGGTCGGATTATCAGCGAGATCGGCTTTGAACCGGAACCCCTCAATGAAGCGACCGCCATTATTTACGCCGAGTGCGCTGAAACCGATTTTTCTGGCATCAGCATCTCTTTTGGGGCGGGTTTGACCAATGTGGCCGTGGTTTACAAGTCCATTCCAGTGCTGGAGTTTGCCTTGTCCCGTGGAGGGGACTGGATTGACGACAATGTGGCCATGGCGGTGGGGACCATTCCCAACCGGGTGGTGGCCATCAAAGAGAAGGATTTCCATCTGGATCGTTATGATATGGGCCGCAAAAAAGAGCGCAAGGTGCGCGAAGCCTTGGGGTATTATTATAAGAATTTGATTCAGTTTGTGGTCAAGAGCTGTTTGCAGGAACTGGATCGCCGTGATTTGGACTTGGGATTTCCGAACAGCATCCCATTGATCATTTCGGGTGGCACCTCCTTGGCTGGTGGCTTTTTGGATTTTATCCGCTCGCAGGTCGAAGAGAACGCTTGGCCTTTGGATCTTTCTGAGATCCGTTATGCCGGTGATCCTTTGAGTTGTGTGGCACAAGGGTGTTTGATCAAAGCTTTGAAACAGTAAAGATCCCCGGACTCCTTAGCGGAGATTAAGAAATGGTCACTTTGGAAGCGTGTATTGGTAATACCCCATTGGTGGATTTGACTCGACTGACCATTCCGTTTACGGGGACGCGGATTTTAGTCAAATTGGAGGGGACCAATCCCGCAGGGTCGGTCAAGGATCGGGCCGCCTTGAGCATGTTCAATGGGGCCGAGGCACGTGGTGTGTTGCGGCCTGGGATGAAAATCATTGAACCAACCAGTGGGAATACCGGTATTGCCTTGGCCATGATCGCGGCGCGCAAGGGGTATCCTATTACACTGGTGATGCCAGAAAATATGACTTTGGAGAGACGCTCCATCATGACCGCTTTTGGGGCGCGGTTGGAGCTGACCTCAGAGGCGGGCAGCATGGAAGGGGCCATTGATCGCGCTCATGAGATGGTAGCGGCTGGGGAGGGGATACTGTTTGACCAGTTTTCCAACCCGGACAACTGGATGGCCCATTATCGTACCACTGGGCCGGAGATTTGGGCGCAGACCCATGGTTCGGTAACCCATTTTGTCAGTTCCATGGGGACAACCGGGACCATCATGGGGGTTTCGCGGGCGTTGAAGGAGTTCAATGAGGCCATTCAGATCATTGGGGTTCAGCCGGATGCGGATTCGCGCATTCCCGGCATTCGGCGTTGGCCTGTGGAGTATTTGCCAAAGATTTTCGAGCCGCAACGAGTGGATCGGATTATGGATGTCAACCAAGAGGAGGCCAAGGAGATCACCAATCGTCTGGCGAGCGAGGAGGGGGTTTTTGCTGGTCATTCCGCTGGTGGTGCGGTGGCCGCAGCCTTACGTCTGGCAGGAGAGTTGCCCAAACCCGGTGTGATCGTGGTGATTTTACCGGATCGAGGGGATCGTTATCTATCTAGCGCGCTTTTCCGGTAGATTTCGCAACCGGAGACATCACATCAAAAAACGAACGCAATCTGTGGATCAGTAAAGCCCTTCTGGAACGTCATGACAATTTGATCTGTGCGGCTGTAGCATTGGAGGATTTGCTGGTGATCAAGACCGTCATTCTATTTATTCGTTTCATGTCCCACTTGCTCGAAAAGGCTGATATTTTTTAAACACCGAATACGGGGAAACCTTCATCCCTTGGCCGGGTATCTTTTGAAGGCATTGCCCACGGAAAAGCGCGCCATGATTGACCATGATAATTGATAACAACACCAACCAGGAAAAAGGCTATGCAGGCCATTGAACTACCTAATGACATGGAAAAAATGTTCCAATCGGTTTCCAGGGATACTGGACGCACCTTGAACGATTTGGTGCAAGAAGCTCTTGGACGTTTTTTAGAGGAGTGGGAAGACCGCCAGGATGCAGTAGATGCAACACGTCTTTATCGGGAGTTTAAGGAGAGCGGAGAAGCTGGAATTCCCCTTGATAAATTGTTGCAAGATGTGGGGCTGACTCGCAGTGATCTGGTATGACCCATTCTATTGTTTGGAAAGAATCCGCAAAGAAACAGCTTTCCAGGCTTATCATGAATTTTCATTTGCATGATTGACGCCACGATTTTGCCTCCAAACTGGTGATGAGGGGCGTTGATTTGTATGTCGTGAAGGAGTTGTTGGGACACGCTTCCATCACGATGACAGAACGTTATGCGCACTTGGCTTCCGGTCACAAGGCCAAGGCCGTTGCCTTGCTGGCGATGGGGCAGTAGTAAAGGGGAGATACATGCCGACTGTCTTGAGAAAGAATGGCTACCGATTTTTCTTCTTCAGTCTGGAAGGGAACGAACCGTCCCACATTCATGTTGAAAAAGGGGATGGGTATGCCAAATATGGTTGAATCCGGTTATGCTGGCCAGGTCACGTGGATTTCAAGGAAAGGAACTGGCAGAAATGACCCGTATGGTCAAAGAGCAACAAACATTTTTCGAGGAGAAATGGCATGAACACTTTGGCAGTTGAATATGATCCCCTGGCGGTCAACGTTGTCGTGTCAGCGGACATGCTCCGGGTGATGCTGGCCGATGGGCGCGAGGTTGCCGCGCCTTTGGTATGGTTTCCGAGATTGCAGGAGGCAACAGAAGAACAACGAAAGAATTGGCGATTCATCGGCGGGGGCGTGGGAATTCATTGGGCATCCGTGGATGAGGATATTTCAGTTGACACTCTTCTAATGCGCAAGTAGTCAACGGATGTCGAAAAAAATTATTAATATGGAATTGTTCCAGGGATGAAATTTTTCATGGTATCCCAGAAATAAGAAAGGGTGATTGACATGACTGGAAAATGTCCTTTCTGCGGCCATCGGAACATGGCGGACAAACAGGTTGAATACCTTTACCGAAGCGGTGAACGATTTCTTGTGGTGACGGATGTTCCCTGCCTGGAATGCGAATTCTGCGGGGAGCAATATTTTGAAGCCGTCGTCTTGAAAAAAATCGAAAGGGATTTCGTCGCCATTCAGAATACCGGAAAAAAGCCTATGAAGACGATCATGGTTCCGGTTGAGGCGTATGCTGGTTTGTAAGGACGATGGAAACTCATCGGTGGTGTTTTAAATTTGTTGTTTCTTCCGTTAATTGCTATCCTTCGTCAATTCGTGTGAACTCGATTTGTCGGTAATGTCACGAAGGAGTCTCCCCACATTCATGTTGAAAAAGTTGGAGGGTATGCCAAGTATTGGTTGACCGTAAGGACAGATTGCTGCGTTATCAATCGTTGTAACTATATGAATTTTTTTTCAAAGGGGTTAAATCCATGTTGACCGTCACTATACCGGATGATTTAGCAGAATCGTTTCGCCTGTTGGCCGAAGGTGCCGGGCAATCCTTACATGAATGCATTGCAGGAGTTATGCGCCGCTACCTTGACGAAATGGAAGAACTTGAGGATGTGGAGGATGCCCGGTTTGCTTTGGAAGAGTATGAACGGAATGGCGGCGGAGTGCCGTGGGATCAAGTCAAACGAGACTTGGGGATTGGATGAACAAAATATGCCTTATTCCATCGAAATGAGCAATATGGCTATCCGTGATTTAAGGAA
>JADFYY010000052.1 GCA_015232825.1 Magnetococcales bacterium | reverse complement strand
CATTTCAATCAATTGTTTTGCATTGAAAAAATTTTTATGATTTATTTCATGTAAAGCGATCTTCAAATCTCTCAGCAATGAAGTTCCCATTCTCATCGCGAGAAAGCTGGATGCATAACGCACGAAGAGTGGATCCTTTTGTTGGGGACGCTTCCGTCGGTTCTCAGCAAAACGATAGATGAGAACAGCAAGAATGAGTTGCGCCCCAGTGAGATCATTTGTGAAAATGACATCATAGAGTTTGCCAAAATGCTCTCTGGCAAAAAATTTTGCCTGATGAGGACGGTGCCGCCAGACGGATAGTATGGCTTCTGCCGCCAATCCAGATGTAATATCAATGGGTTTGAGAGAAATATCTAACCGTTTCCTTTGATAACGATATCCTAATTGCTCGATATCGATCTGCAAACGACGTTGCCGCTCATCATTGGCACGCAAGTCCCGCAGGTCTACAGGATTTTGACTATTGGTGGCAAAAGTGATGCGGCGGACCTGATCCTCATTATCACTGGCCAGTTGGTATAACCGGATCAGGACATAGGCGTCTTGAATAGAAGGAAAGAGCGTTGGTTCTTGCAAAGTCCTATAAATGGTCATACAGGTCTGTCCGCCATTGATGATTTGCAAGTTTTCCACCTTGACCAGATAATCATTCGCTTGTAGCGCGTTATACGAAAATTTTTCGCAAATAAGGGTAATTCCATTATTATAAAAATAAAAATTTCCGCTCTCGTCATTTTTCAAAGTTTCTCGGATCCCCTCGTTTACCCGATTCCCATGGAGTCCCAAATAGCGACGAATATTGCGTTCTAACAGGCGTTCTCCATGACGCTCAACCAAAGCGGCAATTTCAGTCACCGCCATTCTACCTACCAGCACACGACTAAAATTGAAGTCTTCAACCACGGCCTTGCCACTCAGGCGCAGGGAGTCATTGACTGGCTTGGCCGCCTGCATGATCAAAACAAGACGGTCATGGTTGACGTATTCCCAGGTCACTTGATTTCCGAAGCCAGCCCTGGTGATCTCTTCTTGTGTAGCGTCATTCCAACGCAATCCGTTGTTGCAAGCCAAGGCGCGTACTTGGGGAATATATCCATCACGAATTAAAGATCGCACCTCCTCGACTTTGGCTCTGAGTCGTTCATTGACCTGTTCTAGAATGGTCGAAGGGTTAAAGAGATACCTAATAGCATTTATCAATGCCTTAATACCATCCTCAGGGAAGTTGGCATTCCCTTCCATGGATTGCTTGTATTTTGCCTGAAACAAAGAAACGGTAAATTCGCCATCCCTTTCCTCAGAAAGGTGCATCGCATCTACACCAAAATCTCCACCACCCTCCGTAAGACAATCAAAAGCATCTTCGTTAGGAATATCCAGCATGGTTTTGACCACAAGAAACACGAAAGCCAACGATTTCAATCGTTCTCCTTGAATATTGAGTTCATCACGCGCTCGCTGTTGAATCTCCTTTAGCACGTTTTCCAATCTTTGATCAATGATGGCGACGTTAATGTTCATCGTGATCTCTCTTTATTTTAATGCGCTCCAACGATCCGTCTCGAAAGTGGTTTTTTTCTCGGCCTTGTTGATGTAAATCCGGGTGCGAAACGATTCTTCTTCTTCGGGTTCCCATTCGATTTCATAGCCATTGCTTTCAATCAGCGAAAAAAACTCCAGAAGGGCTTGCAACATCTGCCGCTTCATGGATTGGGATTCCCGGCCATAAATCAACCGGAGCCACTCGTCGGCCTCCTCATCAGCCAATTTTTGCCACAACCAAGTCACCGGGGCATCATAAATGGTTCCTTCCCATTGATTGGCAAAGGTTTCAGGATCTTTGCAATCCTCTTCTGGCTTGCCAATGATCAGGAGAATTTCAGCCTCCGGTTCTTCGGTGATTAAATGGACTTCTCCAAAGGCAAAGGGATTTTCATCTTTGTGTTGTTGAAACCACCGGCCAATTTGGCGGCACAATTCATCGGTTTGCATGGTGTTACCTCTTTGGGTTATCGAAGCTTGTGGTAGTACCGTTGCATGAAAATCCTCGCCCCATCGGCATATTTCCATGGGCTGGTTAATAGATCATCCATGAGTTCGGCTCGTGTGATCAATCGATGATCGAGAGCTTCTCCATCGATGAATTGAAAAGGGCCGTCAAATACCCCCGCATAAACAACCACGTTGTGACGTTTTAACCAAGGTTCGCCGTTTTGAACCCGACTGACCGATCCTTGCCAAGGATCATAATCGATCCTACGGATAATAGCACATTTTTGCAGATCAAGCGTGCCAGATTGAATCCCTTGGTGATAGTGCCAATCGTCTTGGGCGATGATCACCTCGTTGAGACCGATCTCTTCAGCCATCTCTTTGCGGGCATTGTCATCGAAATCTTGCTGAGACAGGCGTGGGTTACTGGTTACCACATGACCACCCACCGCCTTATCCCACAAAAATGGATTCTCTGGCTTGTTGCCCCGTTGTACCATACGGATCTGGCGGTCACTGGTCAGGAGAATGATATGCACCACCGGCACTGCCAACGGGGCTTCTCCGTGTAACCGGGAGTGATCCCGAATCTCCTTGAGCAAAGCAACCCGTTCTTCAATTTTGACAAAGTTCCCATTGGGATCCGTTGCATGCAGCCATTCGCTCATGAGTGGTTGAAATCCTTTTCTGAAGGTAACGCTTGTAGCCATTGGCGACATACGGCGATTAGGTCGTTAACATTGACCGCCGAATGGCGTTGAAAGGGGGCGGTGATCAACACCCGTCCTGGACCTTTTGAAAATGAGGGAGAGGGCAATCCCTGATCCAAAAATTGCAACCACGCCTCGCCTGCCAAAGAGGCCACCTGCGAACGAGGATGACGCATCAGGCAGACGCGGCGCAACAGTGCAGAGAGTTCACTGGTGAATTGCGGCACATCCTGATGGAGGGCAAAGGTTTGGGCAAGCTGATTCAGTTCTAAAAGTGCGGCCTTGCGAATGCGGTGTCGTTTCAACCAATGGCGATAAAGCCACCACACCAAAAGCAGCAGAGTTGGAATCATGGCCACAATCCACCAACCCAAGGCCGGGGGCCACCAAGAGAGAGGGTCTGGGAGGTGAATGTCTCGTAATGGCAAAGGCTCTGTGTTCATAATGGAACCAAACCATAACCACGACGTAAAACTGTAGTAGCATCTTCTTCGGTTGAGCAGGAGATGAATAACAGGCCAAGCGTGCGACAAAGCGTGGTGAGTTGTTCCAGACGTCGGGTAAATCGTGCGGCGTATTCAGCCCGAATGCGCGGATCATCCACTTGCAAAAGTCTGGGTGGTCCAGAACCAAAGGCCACTGGATAGCGTCCTCCAGGTGGGGGCAGGGAACGCTCCAGGGGATCGTGGAGAAAAAACAGCGTGACATCGTTGTGCTTCGCCATGTGGGCTAGGTGGGTATGATCGGCTGAGGTCATGCCTCTGAAGTCACTGAAGAGAAAAATCAAACTGCCAGGAAGCGCAACTCGGCGCAAGCGAATTAAAGCCTGACTGAAAGCACGAGAATCGTCTTCATGCGGTGGGGGTAATGGAAAGCGGGTCATCTCGCGAATTAGGTTCAAGACAGCCCGATCGCCGCGTTGTGGGCGTAGCTCACGATGCTCCTGTTCGGAAAAAATCAAACCTCCCAAACGGTCCCCGCGTAAAGTCGCGCCCCAACTAGCCAGAGAGGCGGCGCGGGCTGCCTGAATCGCCTTGAATCGTCCACGAGTCGCAAAAAACATCGGTTGACGAAAATCGGTCCAGACCAGTACCGTCCGTTCCCGTTCTTCCCGGAAAAGCTTGATGTGGGGTTTACCGGTACGGGCAAAGATGCGCCATTCCATGTGACGGATGTCGTCCCCTTGTTGGTAGATACGGGTTTCGGCAAACTCCATACCGCGCCCCTTGAATGGCGAAAGATAGCCACCTTCTAACAAGGAGCGGGCCTGTCTGGGGGCAGGGGGGATTCCCTTGGCTTCATGGCGCAGGGCAACCAACTCCTCCACGCTGTATTGCAACCGGTTGTCAATCACGGCGCGGGAACCTGTTGCAGCAATTGATTGATAAAAGAGTCGGTGGTATGGCCTTGAGCCTCGGCCTCAAAGGAGAGAATCAGTCGATGACGCAAAACATCTGGTGCCAAGGCGCGGACGTCGTCCGGGGTGACGAAATCGCGTCCAGCAAGCCACGCATGGGCTCGGGCGCAACGGTCCAGGGCAATGGTGGCACGCGGACTGGCCCCGTATTGCAGGATGCCAGAGAGTTGCGATGCGTATTTTTCGGGAGTCCGGGTGGCCAGGATAAGATGGAGCAGATAACTCTCCACCGCTTCGGCCATATGCATATCCAACACTTCCCGTCGAGCGGCCAGTAGCGTGGCAATTGGGATTTTTTTCGTCATATCGATGGGAAGAGGGGATCCCTCACGGCGCGCCTCCTCCCGCACCAAGTGGAGAATTTCTCGTTCCACGCCAGCTTGTGGATAGCCGATGCGAACCATGAGTAGAAACCGGTCGAGTTGGGCTTCGGGTAAAGGATGGGTTCCCTCTTGTTCGATGGGATTTTGCGTGGCCATCACCAGGAACAATGGCGGTAGCGGATAAGTTGTCGGGCCAACGGTGATCTGGCGTTCGCCCATGGCCTCTAGCAAGGCAGATTGAACCTTGGCCGGGGCGCGATTGATCTCGTCGGCTAAAACAAGATTGTGAAACAACGGCCCAGGTTGAAACTGAAACGAGCCATCTTGTGGTCGGAAGGTTTCGGTTCCTGTCAGGTCGGCTGGCAACAGATCAGGGGTGAATTGAATGCGATGAAATTCACCTTCGATCCGGGCGGCCAACACCTTGATCGCCCGTGTTTTGGCCAGTCCAGGGGCCCCTTCCACTAAAAGATGACCGTCAGCCAGCAAGGCGATGATTAGGCGGTTGAGCAGGAGATCCTGTCCCAGAATTTGTTTGGTGACAGATTGTAGAAGTTCTTGAATGGCAATGTTATTTGACATGGCTCGTGATCAAACGAATGGTTGAATTAAAGTTCCGCATTATAGGGTTGCATGGCTTGTGAATGCAATTATTTTGATTGAAAAACGGTTTCTGGCGTTTACTCAATAGTTCGTTAATTTTATTTAAGGTTACGATAATTGAATTAACGTAAATTACGATACCAAGTTTTGCAATCGTTATCGATAAATTAACGATTGCAAGTCAGATTTGAATCCGGTAAACTGTTCCATTCATTTTGGAGTAAACAAAAAAGAGTGCGAGGAGATCCCATGGAAATACGTGAAACCCAAGAAATGGTGCATGAAGCCGGTCATGGTGGGCATGGCGGACATGATGCGCATACCGACAACAAACACAACAAGAAAATTGCCATTCTGATCAGCCTTCTGGCCTGCATTTTGGCTGTGTTTGAAATGGGGGGAAAGAGTGCCCAGCACAACTCCATGACCGCCAACATCGAAGCTTCCAATTTATGGTCTTTTTTTCAAGCCAAGACCATCCGCATGACTCTAATGCGCTCAGGCAGTGAATTCCTGCTGACCATCCCCTCTAGCGACCTGCCAGCGGACAAGGCTGAGCAGTTGAAAAAAATGGGGGAAAAATGGAAAGCCGATGCCGCCCGTTTTGACAGCGAACCAGAGACCAAAGAAGGTCGTAAAGAGTTGATGGCACGTGCTAAGGAAGCTGAGAAGAAGCGTGATAGCACACTGGCGGCTTATCACCTGTTTGAATACGCCTCGGCAGCCTTGCAAATTGCCATTGTGCTGGCTGCGGCTTCCGTTACCACGAGCGTGATCGGCCTTGCCTATGGGTCTGGGGCACTCGGTATTATCGGTCTGGTGATTGGTTTGATTGGTTGGTTTGCGCCAACCGCCATCCATTTTTGATTGGTCAAAGCGTTCAAACCAAGGGGGTGGTGTGACGACGGAATTGGGCGTTATCGGCTCCAAGCAGTTTGCGCATCTCCTCCAATAGATTTTTGCCCGGCGTGACCCGGAAGGCGTCACCAAAGGCAAAACGGGCTACCCGGTCAGGCAGTCGCATCTCCAGGGTCACCAGACAAGTTTTGCCACTATGGCGGTGAATGATCTCTTTTAAACGCTCCAGAACCGTGTTGGTCAGCATCAGGGAGTCCATGCGCAAATGGAGTTCCTGACACCATTCACGCCGACAGGTGTCCAGATCAATGATCCGATCCGCCGTGATTTTGGGTTCCTCCTCACTGACTTCCAACGCCCCTTCCAGAATAATCGTCCCTTCCCCTTCCAATAACTCCTGGCAGGTCTGAAAGAGATCGGCAAAGATGACCGCCTCGATCTGGTCATCCATGTCCTCCAGGGTGATGAAAGCCATGCGCTCCCCTTTGCGGGTGCGATGAAGTTTCTTCTCGGCTACCACACCCGCCACGCGAACTTTGGCCGACGAATCGATGCGATGCTTTGCCCGGTGTTTGATGTGAGCAATGCCATCAATGCCATAATCTCGTAACTCGACGGCATCTTTTTGCAAGGGGTGACCGGTGATGAAAAAACCGATTGCTTCTTTTTCAAAAGCAAGCTTTTCCTCAAATGACCACTCTGGGATTTCCGGTAAGGGGGGAGTCTCCTCAATCTCGCCAAAAAGATCCATAAACCCTTTGCCTTTGTCGGATTGGCGTTTCAGTGCCATGGCGATTACATCGGTCAAACCGGCCATCATCGCCGCCCGACTGCCGCCCAATGAGTCACAGGCCCCGGCTTTAATTAAATTCTCCATAACCCGACGATTGATGCCGTCTGCGGCAATGCGTTGACAAAGATCATATAAAGAGAGAAACGGCCCTAAACCCCTTGCCTTGACCAGTGCCTCCATGCTCCCTTCACCGACGTTTTTGATGGCGGCCAGTGCGTAGCGAACGCACCCATTCTCCACGGTAAAAATGGTTTGAGAACGATTGACATCTGGTGGCAGTACCGTCACCCGCATGTTGCGGCATTCGCGGATGAACTGCCCTAATTTGTCGGTATTGATCATGTCGCAGGTCAATGTCGCGGCCATGAATTCCACTGGATAATGGGCCTTCAGCCAAGCGGTCTGGTAGGATATCAATGCATAGGCCGCCGAGTGAGATTTATTGAACCCATAGCCAGCAAATTTCTCCATAAGGTCAAAAATGAACTCAGCCCGTTCGTTGCTGACGTTGTTGGCCATGGAACCACGAACAAAGATTTCCCGTTGTGCAAGCATCTCCGAGAGCTTCTTTTTTCCCATGGCGCGGCGCAAAAGATCGGCACTGCCAAGCGTATAGCCAGCCAGAACCTGGGCGATTTTCATCACCTGTTCTTGATAAAGGATTACCCCGTAAGTCTCTTGGAGAATGGGAGCCAGTTGGGGCAGGGGATAGGCCATTTCGACCCGCCCATGTTTGCGGTTAATGTAATCATCGACCATGCCAGATCCCAACGGACCCGGTCGATAGAGCGCGACTAAGGCAATGATGTCTTCAAAGGTGTCAGGAGCCAGTTTTTTTAAAATATCTCGCATGCCAGAGGATTCCAGTTGAAACACACCACGAGTTTGGCCACTCTGGAGAAGTTTGAACGTATCCGGGTCGGCTAGGTCAATGAGCGTGATGTCAATGGGCGGACTTTGGTTGACTAATTTAAGAACATCGTCAATGACCGTCAGGGTTTTGAGGCCAAGAAAGTCAAATTTGACCAGACCCACTTTTTCGACATCCCCCATGTTGAATTGGGTTACCGGCATGTCGGAGCGGGGGTCTAGATAAAGAGGAACCATGTCGGTGAGTGGGCCATTGGCCATGACCACGCCTGCAGCATGGGTTCCAGCGGAACGGGGCAGGCCTTCTAGGGCTAGGGCCAGTTCAATGAGTTCGTTGGTTTCTGGTTCTTCTTTTTGTAGGGTAAGAAAACGATCCTCTTGGTCAATGGCTTCCTGAAGTGTGATGCCAAGAATGTTGGGAATCAGCTTGGCGATGCGATCCACCTGACCGTAAGGGAACTGCAACACCCGTCCAACATCCCGAATGGCCATGCGGGCCTGCAACGTGCCAAAGGTGATGATCTGCGCCACCCGGTCGCGGCCATATTTTTGTTGAACGTAGTGAATGACTCTTTCTCGCTTGTCCATGCAGAAATCCACGTCAAAGTCTGGCATGGAGACCCGTTCTGGGTTGAGAAATCGTTCAAACAGAAGTTGATAACGCAAGGGGTCCAGATCGGTGATGTCCAAGGCCCAGGCCGCCACAGAACCGGCCCCAGAACCGCGTCCCGGTCCTACGGGAATCCCGTTGGCTTTGGCCCAGCGAATGAAGTCGGAGACAATGAGAAAATATCCAGGGAAACCCATCTGGATAATGACATCGAGTTCATAATCCAGTCGTTCTCGGTACTGTTGTTCCACCTCTTGGATGCGGGCGGGCTCAGTGAAGGGGGTCACAAACAATGCCAATCTTTTGTTCAACCCTTTTGCCGCTTCGCTTTTAAGCCAGGAGGAGAGATCTTGACCTTCTGGAACTTGGAAATCCGGCAATACCGTTTTGCCCAACTCCATACGAAAATTACACCGTTTGGCGATTTGCAGGGTATTCTCTAAGCTTTCCGGCAGATCGGCAAACAGTTCTGCCATCTCCTCTGGTGTGGCAAAGTGGCGTCGGTTGTTGATTTGTGGTCGTTTTTCATCCAACAAGGTCAAACTCGTCCCGATACAGACCAGAGCGTCATGGGCACGGTGATCCTTGCGTTCAAGAAAATGGACATCGTTGGTGGCAACCAAAGGCAATCCCAATTTATGGCCTAAGGCCACGGTCGCTTGGATGAGTTCTTCCTCTTCGGGGTCTCCATGACGATGCAGCTCCAGATAGAATCCTGGGGCACCGGTTTGTTCATCGGCAAAGAGATCCCCCAACCAGCGGGCGGCCTTGGTGGCTAGGTCCAGACGATTGGCCAAGAGCCACCGCCCGACCTCTCCTTTGGGACCGGCTGAAAGGGCGATTAAACCCGCTTTGTGCTGTTGCAATAATTCAGGGTCTACACGAGGCTTGTCATGACTCCCTTCCAGGTGGCCTGCTGAAACCAGTCGAGTGAGACTGCGCCATCCCGTGGCATTGCGGCATAATAGAATGAGTTGATCACGGGTTTCTAGATCGGCCCGTGAACTCTTATCGTGACGATTCGGAACTACATAGACCTGCGCACCAAGAATCGGCTTGATACCAGCTTTCAGGCATCCCAGATAAAACTGTACGGCTGCAAACAGATTGCCCTGATCGGTAAGGGCCAAGGCTGGCATATGGCACGCTTTTGCCTTGGCGATTAATCCATCCAGACGAACCGTGGAATTTAACAGAGAATAGGCTGAATGGACATGCAAATGGGTGATCAATCTTTAGTCACCTTTGGAGTGTAGAGCTTTTTTTGGGTTTTTCGATGGCTTTCAAAGCTGGCGGTTCCCAATGGTCGGTCAACTCCTGCGCCTTGGCAATTTGTTCAGGCGTCATCTCTTTGTGGAATTGCTCCCGTTTTTTGAGAGCGATTTGGTCCCCTTGCACAATGGCAAGATTGAGCCACATGCACCCCAGAACCAAATCCTTTTCCACGCCGTCTCCCAAACCATACAAGGAGCCAAGGGTGGTTTGCGCTCGGACAAACTCCTGATTGGCAGCCAGACGCATCCAATGTTCGGCCTCCTGGTCATTTTTTGGGATGATTTTGCCTTCATGATAGATCATGCCCAAATTATACTGGGCACTGGCCCAACCCTGTTCTGCGGCCAGACGCATCCATTTGATTGATTCCTGATCGTCTTTGGGTACGCCTTTGCCGTCATGATAGATCTTGCTGAGCAGAACTTGGGCATCCGCCAACCCTTTTTCTGCGGCCAGACGAAACCATTTCATGGCTTCCTTGTCGTCCTTGGTTACCCCTTTGCCGTCACGGTACATGATGCCAAGGTTGAACTGGGCATCGGGCAAACCTTTATCAGCGGCTAAACGATATAACTTGATGGCTTTTTTGTAATCTTGTGGTACGCCAAGGCCATCGCGATAGATTACGGCTAGATTGTTTTGGGCTTCTGTCACCCCTTGATTGGCCGCACGAATGGTCTCCTCAAGGGATTGAACCCCCTCGTACTCGTCTGCTAGTACCGTGGTTGAGAACATCAACAGCAGAACCCAAACATTCAATAACCTTTTTACGTTCATGACCTCTTTGTTTCCCTTGGCAGATAGATGCTTATTTGATGATTATACCGGGTAAACTTATGATGAATGAGCTTGCCAAGCATTGATATTGTAGTGTAACATAATTTCACTGCTTGAACAAAATATTTTGGATTGACCCTTTCCATCAGATATTGCGCATGCATGACCAATTTTTTAGAATTGCAGACCTTTTTGTTGTGCTAAAATGAGGAAAATATGAGTAATATTAGTGTATTAGGGGGGGCGCGTTTGCCACTTCAGGCTTTTATGCGTCATCTTTTTCGTGAAGGTATTAGCCAAGCCGATCTGGATCAGCGCGGACTGATCGATCTTCTCCATACCACAATCCAGGATATCTTAGCTGTCGAAGTCGTTGAATCAAAAATGGTACTGGCTGCCATCATCAAAGTAATCCGTATCTCTTCTTTACAAAGCTCCCTCGAAGAAAAATTACAACAAGCCCTCAATGACCTGTTGTCGCTTTCCAGCGTTCATGGTCAGGACAAGGGGTGTCTGTTTTTAGTGGATGAAGCCAATCGAAAACTGCGCATGGTGGCACAAAAAAATCTTTCAGATACCCTGCTCGGAGTGTGTGGCTTGGTTGATTTTGGTCACTGTCTGTGTGGACGTCTCATGGAGATGGATCAACCTTTTCTTTTCAAGCCCACAATCGATCAGGATCATGTCATCCGAACACCAGACATGAAGCCCCATGGCCATACTCTATTCAAGGTCAAGTCTTTGGATAGTGATCAAACCCTCATGCTGGTCAATCTTTATGTCAATGAACAGTGTGATGAAGATCCACGCACCAAATTTTTCATCGAAGCCATGGCAATGGCCCTATCCGTATTGCACAGTCTGCATGTGGCCGGTGAGCGGTTGCAAAGACAAACCCTGGAAGATCCTCTGACCGGTTTGGCCAATCGTCGTATTTTTCAAGACCGACTCGATCAGATCGTGCGCAAGGCTAAACGCAGCAATGAATCTTTCATGATCATGGTTTTAGGTGTGGATCGTTTCGGTCGCATCAACGAATCCATGGGATGGGCCCAAGGGGATGAGTTGTTGAAAGTTCTGGCCAAAAGATTGAGTGAGACGCTTCGAGCCGGGGATACGGTAGCCAAAGCGGATGGGGATGAGTTTTTGCTGTTATTTTCGGTCCAAAACGTCCGGGAGATTATGCCTCCGGTTCAAAGGGTTCAAAACGCTTTGGCCGATCCGTTCTTTTTGGGGGGGCGTGATATCAATGTTACGGTCAGTATTGGTATCAGCCTCTTTCCTGATGATCAAGATATGTTGCTGGAAAAAGCCAAATTCGCCTTGAAAAGCGCGAAGGAGAAAGGAGGAGGGCAGTTCCAGCTTTTCTCCAAGGAAGCCCATGAAAAAACCCGTTTTCTGATCAACCTTGAACAAGACTTGCGCCTCGCCATCGACCGTGGCGAATTGATGCCTTATTATCAGCCTAAAATATCCCTGCGCGACATGAGGATTCTTGGATTTGAGGCCTTGATGCGTTGGCCAGATCCTGCTAATCCCAATCGTATGCTGGCCTATCCTGACCATTTCATTCCTCTGGCCGAGGAGACCGGTTTGATCTTGCCTTTGGGCCGTTTGGTGCTGGCAACCGCTTGTCACGACCTGAAGCACTGGCTTGATATGGGATATCAGGATCTCCATATCGCGGTGAACCTTTCGGCCCGGCAGTTTTCCGACCCTGACCTTGAAAGCGACATCATTCAAGCTTTGAATCAAGCCAATCTGGATCCACGTTATTTGGAGCTGGAAATTACCGAATCCTACGTCATGGCTGACGCCAAAAAGGCCAGAATAATTCTAGAATCTCTCAAGTCTCTTGGGGTGAAAATCTCGCTGGACGACTTTGGCACAGGCTATTCATCTTTGGCCCATCTGCAAGATTTTCCTTTTGATCGACTTAAAATTGACCGATCCTTTATTATGAATCTTCCAGCCAAGCCAACCAATGCCAATATTATTATGGCCATTTTGCAGTTGGCGCGTGGCCTGGAGTTGCTGGTCACGGCTGAGGGCGTGGAAACGGAGGATCAACAGCAAAGTTTGAAGGAGGGCGGATGTGACGATGTACAGGGTTGGTTGCACAGCAAGGCCGTTCCCGCTAGAGAGGTTCCAGATTTGCTTAAAAAATACAATACCCTTAATAAGGTAGATTAAGCTCTTGAAAAATGATTTGGTTGAATGTAGAATGATTCTCAATTATGGATACTAAACCGTTCGGGCACGATTTGGATGACAATGTAATGAGTGATTCTAATATGTTGGGTGGTGCCCGTTTACCGCTTCAGGCATTCATGCATCATCTTTTTGAAGAAGGTGCAAACCAGTCTCATCTGGATCAGCGTGGGCTTATTGATCTACTGCAAACCACAATTAGCGACATTTTGAAAAACGAAGTCATTGAATCAAAAATGGTACTGAATGCCACCATTGATGTGATCCGTCTCTCTTCGTCCACAATTTCACTGAAAGAAAAATTGCAACTTGCTTTAGAAATCATTTTGTCGGTTCCTAGTGTCTTTGGATTGAATCAAGGGTGCGTGTTTTTGGTGGACGAACCCAATCAAAAGTTGCGTATGGTAGCAAGCAAGAATTTCTCGGATGAACAGATTGGGTTGTGTAGTACCGTTGAGTTTGGAAGTTGTCTTTGTGGACGCGCTATTGCTTGTGACGGACCATTCATGTTTGTCCCTGAAAGAGACGATGATCACGTTTTTCAAACTTCTAAAGCCATGCCGCATGGTCACACCCTGTTCAAAGTCAAGGCCATGGATTCTGACCAACTGCTTATGCTGGTCAATCTCTTCGTGGCCGATCAGTGCAAAGAGGATCCAAGAACCAAATTTTTTGTTGAATCCATGGCCTTGGCTCTATCGGTTTTGCACAGCCTCCATGTGACTAATGAAAGATTGCAAAAGTTCAATTTGGAAGATCCCCTGACTGGCCTTGCCAATCGTCGCATTTTTCAAGACCGTCTGGATCAGGCCATTCGCAAGGCCCAACGCAACAACGAATCTGCCATGGTCATGGCCCTCGGCGTGGATCGTTTCAGTCGTATTAACGAATCCATGGGGCGGGCTGTGGGCGATGAACTCCTAACAACCCTAGCCACACGATTGAGCAATACCCTCCGGGCTGGCGATACCGTTGCCAAGGCCGATGGAGACGAGTTTTTATTGCTCTTTTCCATTCAAAATGTCCGGGAAATCATGCCGCCTGTTCAAAGGGTCCAAAATGTGGTGGCTGAACCAATAACTTTGGGTGGACGCGAACTCAAAATTAACGTCAGTATTGGTATTAGCCTTTTTCCTGATGACCAAGACCAATTGCTGGAAAAGGCCAAATTCGCCTTGAAAAACGCCAAGGAAAAAGGGGGAGGGCAGTACCACCTCTTTTCACGAGAAGCCCATGAAAAGACTAAATTTTTGATCAATCTTGAACAGGATCTGCGTACCGCCATCGACCGGGGCGAACTGATGCCCTATTATCAGCCCAAAATATCCTTGAAAAATATGCGGATTCTTGGGTTCGAGGCACTGATGCGTTGGCCGGATCCTGCCAATCCCAGTCGAATGCTTGCCTATCCAGACCATTTCATCCCTTTAGCTGAGGAGACTGGCCTGATCCTGCCTTTAGGCCGTTTGGTGCTAGAGACAGCTTGCATAGAGTTGAAAAAATGGCTTGATATGGGATATTCGGATTTGCATATTGCCGTGAATCTCTCGGCCCGTCAATTTGCAGATCCAGGCCTTGAAAACGATATCATTCAGGTCTTGAAAAAAACGGGTCTGGATCCCCACTATTTGGAGTTGGAAATTACCGAATCTCATGTCATGTCCGATGCGAAAAAGGCCAGAAGAATTCTTGAGTCTCTTAAGTCACTTGGTGTCAAGATCTCTTTGGACGACTTTGGCACCGGATACTCTTCTTTGGCCCACCTGCAAGATTTTCCATTTGACCGGCTGAAGATCGACCGTTCCTTTATCATGAATATTCCCACTCGCCCAACCAATGCCAACATCATTACCGCCATTTTGCAGTTGGCCCACAGTCTGGAGTTGATGGTTACGGCTGAAGGTGTGGAAACCGAGGATCAGCAACAAAGCTTGAAGGAGGGCGGGTGCGACGATGTGCAAGGATGGTTGCACAGCAAAGCCGTACCGGCGGCTGAGGTTCCAGCTTTGCTGGAGAGGTATAATCGTAACGGATAAGAGGTTTTATTTATGAATCTTTTCAATCGTTTGCTGATTTGGCAAAAATTTACCCTTGGGTTTGTGGTGATTGCCAGTTTTTTTATCGGGATTGTCTTTTTCTATCATATCAGTATGAAGGAGCTAGGCGAGAACTATGAAGAGTTGATTTCAAAGGATTTTACCCGGTTTTCCTTGGGCAGCGAGTTGTCTCATAAATTGGCCTTGATGCGGGATGTGGAATATAATTTTCGTCTTTCTCCAAAAAATTCTCTGGCAGAAGATCATCAAAACTATTTCAAGGAGTTCCAGGACAAACTGTTACAACTGACGGCACTGGAACAACGTTCAGGCCGTGAAGAAAATCTGAAAGCCCCCAAGGGAATCTTACAGCATATCAATGTCTATCGGGATGCCTTTGCCTCCTCGGTCCATGCCTGGAAAAACAAGGAGGTTGACGCTGCAGCCGAAGAAAATCTTGAAAAAATGGAAGAGGCGAATCAGGCCATCGAGTTTTTGGTGGAGTATCATTTCAGCCAAGTCAGAAAGGACATGAAACAGGCCTCGCAAGAGACCCAAACGTTTGCTCGTCATCGTACCAAACTGGCCTTCACCATGGCGATTGTGTTGATTGCTCTGATGATCCTGATTGCCTTTCTGCTGGTCAACAGTCTGGTTCATCCCATCTCCAAAGTGACCAAGGCCATGTTGCATGTGGCCGATGGCAATATGGAGTCGCAAGTTCCGGTAATCGGC
The DNA here is from genome assembly GCA_015232825.1 of Magnetococcales bacterium. Lineage (GTDB taxonomy): Bacteria > Pseudomonadota > Magnetococcia > Magnetococcales > Magnetaquicoccaceae > Magnetaquiglobus. Next base: position 2,179 of record JADFYY010000052.1, on the reverse strand, counting down.
AAAGATGAACTGGGACAGATGGCGACAATCTTTAACCAAATGGCTCAGCAATTAAAGGCTGCTCACAATGGGCTGCAAATTGAACAGGATAAATTAAAAACGATCCTCCTCAGTGCCCGCGAGGGGATTATCGGAACCAATCGTGAGGGGCATGTGGTTTTGGTCAATCCAGCCGCCGTGCAGTTGCTCGGAAAAACCGAAGAACAAATCGTCGAAGGTGGTTTTTTGAACATGTTTGATGATCCTGACTATGTGCAGCAATTTTTGGCGCGGTCAGGAATCGATATGCCAGAAACAATTGTTTACAACAAAAAGGTTTTTAACTTTTTTGCTGCCACCATCAAGGATAAGACAGACGAGATTGTCGGTTGCGCCGCTTTGATTCGGGATGTGACCGAAGAGAAAAAATTGGAGCGGCAACTCAGAGATCTCTCCAATACAGACGGTTTGACCAAATTGAATAATCGTCGTTATTTTGATGAACTCATGAATGGTGAGTATCAGCGCGGTAAACGGTACGGCGTACCATTCGGGTTGTTGCTGTTTGATGTGGATCACTTCAAGAAATTCAATGACACCCATGGACACGATCAAGGCGACCGGGTTTTGCAAGCCATTGCCAATTGCATGAGAGCCACGTTTCGCGATGTGGATCATTGCTGCCGCTATGGTGGAGAAGAGTTTTGTGTGATCACACCCAATACCGCCAGTCCTGGCGTGATGTTGGCTGCGGAACGTTTCCGTGAACGGGTGGAGGCCATGGTGGTCGATGGATTGAAAGTGACCATCAGTATTGGTGCGGTGATCTACCCATTGAATATGCCCAATGCCCAGGGACCGGCAGATCTTTTCAAGGCGGCAGATAATGCCTTGTATACCGCCAAAAGATCTGGGCGCAATCAAGTTTGTATGGCCGAAACACAATAACCTGAGTGAATGAAATATGAGATTATATAAATTATTTGTTTTGTTGGCTATGGGGATTGGGGTCGCCGGGAGAGCCCATGCGGATTTAGATGCCACGTCCGCGCTTGAAGTTTTGAAGCGCAACGATTGCACCAAATGCCATTCGATTCAAAAATCGAAAAATGGTCCTTCCTACATCAAGGTTGCCAAGAAGTACAAAGAAGATCCCAAGGGCGAAGAAAAATTGTTCAAGCATCTGACGACAACCCCAAAAGTCAAGCTTGAAGATGGCACTGAGGAAGATCACAAAAAAACCGATTTTGAGAATCCTGAACATCTCAAAGAGTTTATCCGTTGGATCTTATCGCTATAAAAGAGGGAATTGTCAGATGTTACGATTCGCGCTAGTCGTGTTTTTGTTGTTTGGAGTCTCGTTTTCTGGTGCGGCAGCGGAGAAAGCGGTCCGCAAAGATGCCGCGTTGCGTGGAGATGCGGAATGCACGTTTTGTCACGATGAGGAGGATTCCTCTTCTGTGCTGGCCATTGGTAAAACAAAACATGGTACACTGGCGGACAGCAGAACGCCAACCTGCACCAGTTGTCATGGTCCGAGTCGGGACCATATCGAAAAAAAGGTTCCTGGACAAGAAAAACGCTACAAACCCGATATCACCTATGGACGCCGCTCCCCTGCTATTCGTCTGGATGCTCGCATTGACGAAGATTTTGGCAATTTTAAAACGTCTGACACTCCAGCGTCCATCATCAACAAGACCTGTCTTACCTGTCATCAGGGGGACAAGCTTATGTTCTGGTCTGGCAGTGCCCATTCTAATCAGGAGGTGGCTTGTACCCAATGTCATGAACTGCATACCGATCATGACCGAGTTTTGGATAAACAGAGTCAACCTACCGTTTGTTATAGTTGTCATAAATCCCAAAGAGCCATGTTCAATCGTCCTTCTCACCATCCGGTTCCTGAAGGAAAAATGGTTTGTTCCAACTGTCACAATCCTCATGGTTCGGCGGGTCACAAATCTTTGAAGAAAGACACGGTCAACGACACCTGTTTCCAATGTCATATGGAAAAACGGGGGCCTTTCCTTCACAACCATCCCCCAGTGGATAATTGTCTCAATTGCCATAATCCCCTTGGTACGGCTGTGGAGGGGTTGATTATTTTGCGGTTGTCGTATTTGTGTTGTAACTGTGATAGCGATACCTCCCACCGTGGTCAGGTTGGTGGTTTGCCCATTATTCAGACCACAGTCGC
>JADFYY010000051.1 GCA_015232825.1 Magnetococcales bacterium | reverse complement strand
TAATGACAACCCCCGGGGTTGTCGGTAGATTGTCGAGAACTTTTGCAGCAAAACCGCCAGTTCCAATAAGCAAGCTGGCATCATTCCGCCGATAAAATCCAGAAACTGAAGAGTCCCTGCCGAAGCAATGATCATGTTAGGAAAATCCCCCATGATCGTGGAGGCTCCTCCTAAATTCGAGGCAATAATCAGAGCAATCACCACAGGTACAGGATTCAATCGCGCCGTTTTGCACAACCCCAGCGTGATGGGCAACATCACCACCATGGTGGCCAGATTGTTGACAAACAATGAAAAGAAGTAGGTAATCAAGGAGAGCAAAATAAAGGTAAGCCAGCCGTTGCCCCTGGAATAGTTGACGATGCGCCGCGCCCAAAGAGCAAAAAAGCCCGCCTTGGCCAAGGTGGCCGAAATCATCGACATGCCGAAAATCAGAGCCAAGGTTTCAAAATAGATCGATTCCACGGCCTTGTAGAGCGGATAAAAACCGAGCATACTGCCCAGCACCACAAAAGCCGCTCCACCAGAGAGCATGGCCACGCGCCGGTCCAGAATTTCCAGGTACATCAAAACAAAAAAAAGGGAGAACAGCAGAAGAGAAAGAAGGGTAATCGGCATCAAACATCAACTCTGAGCGGTAAAGCCATGACAATGCTCCAATCAAAATTGATAACGTGCAAAGCATACCACGGAATTTGACATCAGTAGAGACATTTTTGCTTAAGAACAAAAAAGATGGAGTATGGGGGATTGTCTCATCCCCCATAATTTTGCCTAAAATCTACAAAAACACCTTGACGCCAGCCGCGCTCCAGGCCAGCAACGCACCAGGGAAGATACCCCAGTAGAGAATGATCACGCCAGCAACAGTCAGAATCGCCCGTGCAGGCAGATCCATCACCATGGTAAACGCACCCTCCTTGGGTTGATCGAAATAGATCAATTTGACGATGCGCAGATAATAAAAGGCACCCACCGCAGAGAACAACACACCCGTAATGGCCAGACCAAACTGGCCAGCCTCAATGGCGGCCATAAAGACATACAGCTTGCCCATGAAACCGGCCAGCGGGGGAATCCCAGCCATGGAGAACATGAACATGGCCATTAAAATGGCAAGCATGGGACGCTGACGGGCCAACCCCTTGTAGTCATCAATCTCATCGCCAATACCTTCCCGATTCAACAAGAGAATAATGGCAAAGGCCCCCACATTGGTAAAAATGTAAATGGCCAGATAGACCAATACGCTCTGAAAGCCCAGCGCATTGTGCGTGGTCAAACCAAGCAAAATAAAACCTACATGACCAATGGATGAATAAGCCAGCATGCGTTTGATGTTGGTCTGACCAATGGCCGCCACGGCACCCACGGCCAAAGAGGCGACCGCCAAAAATTGCAATACCGGATTCCACTGCACATGCAATGTCGGAAAAGCGACCAACAACACACGAAAAATTGCCGCAAACGCCGCAATCTTCGGCAAAACCGCCATAAAAGCCGTCACCGAGGTGGGAGAGCCTTCATAAACATCGGGAGCCCACATGTGAAATGGCGCGGCAGCAACCTTAAAGCTCATACCAGCCAGCACCAAAATCACCCCCATGACCGTTGCTGGCGAAATGTGACCCGTACCCGCTTGCAATGCCGTGGCAACACCGGTAAAAAGGGTGGTCCCAGTCGTACCATAAATCAATGAGATGCCATAGAGAAGAAATCCAGAAGCCATAGATCCCAACACAAAATATTTCAAACCAGCTTCGTTGGATCGTTTATCGTCACGACGGAAGGCCGCCAAGACATAGATGGACAAAGACATCAACTCCAGCCCCAAGTACAAAATAATAAAATCACCTGCCGAGGCCATAATCAATCCACCAAGCAACGCCATCAGCGTCAGAACTTGGTATTCACCACCATCAAACTTGTTACGACGCATGAACTCCTGCGACATAAACAAAACCAAGCCAGTGGCCAAAAACATGAGAACCTTCATGAATCTGGCAAAAGCATCATTAATAAAAAATCCGCCAAAGGTGGTCGTGTCGCCACCACGCAAGGTGATGGCCGTTGCGATGGCCACACCAGCTATCACCATGGCACTAATCGAACCACCCCGATTTTCATCCCCCCACGCACTCTTGAGCAACAAAACCAAACTCAAAAGAGCAATCAGGATCTCTGGAAGCAAAGTAACCAGGTTGATATCCGGCATTTGGACTGGCATTTCCTTACACGCTCCAATTTTTTATTAATGTGCCAACACGACGGCGGCACCGATCTTGACGGCACTCGCCTGTGTCAACAAATGTTTCACAGAGACATGAAACATGGACAAAAATGGATCGGGATAAAAACCAATCCAGAAGACCAAGACAATCAAGGGAACAAACAGGGCCACTTCACGCATGGAAAGGTCTTGTAAAACTCGGACTTCATCATTAGCGACCTGACCAAACACCACCCGCTTATACATCCAAAGCATATAAGCCGCCCCCAGCACCAGCCCAGTTGCCGCGATAATCGCCACCGCCTTGTTGGCCAAATAAGCTCCCAGCAAAATCAAGATTTCACCAACAAAGCTATTGGTTCCCGGCAAACCCGCAGAAGCCAAGGTAAAGAGCATAAAGATCACCGCATACACCGGCATGGTATGAGCAACCCCACCAAAGCGGGCAATTTCACGGGTGTGCATCCGGTCATAAATGACCCCCACGCACAAGAACAAAGCACCCGCGACAATACCATGATTGATCATCTGCAAAATACCACCCTCAACACCCTGCTGATTGAAGGTGAACAGACCGATGGTAACAAAGCCCATATGAGAAACCGAAGAGTAGGCCACCAGTTTCTTCAAGTCTTTTTGCATCAGGGCTACCAAAGCCGTATAGACAATGGCCACCAAGGAGAGCCCAAAGATGAGCGGAATAAAGAACCGCGAGGCGTCTGGCAGAATGGGTAAGGAAAAGCGCAAAAACCCATACGCACCCATTTTCAACAAGATACCAGCCAAAATCACGGAACCGGCTGTGGGAGCCTCCACATGGGCATCTGGCAACCAAGTATGGACCGGCCACATCGGAACCTTGACAGCAAAAGAGGCAAAAAGTCCCAAAAAGAGCCAAACCTGGAAGGAGAAGGAGATCGGTAATTTCATCAGTTCCGGGATGGAGAAGGTGTGACCCGCATATCCCAAAGCAAGAATTGCGATCAGCATCAACACCGAACCGGCCAAGGTGTAGAGGAAGAACTTAAGAGCCGCATAAACACGATTCGGTCCACCCCACACGCCGATGATCAGGAACATCGGAATGAGCATGGCCTCCCACAACACATAGAAGAGCATGAAGTCAAGTGCGCAAAAGACGCCGACCACAAAGCTCTCCAAAGCAAGGAAAGCCATCATGTATTCTGCCACACGGGTCTTGATCGATTCCCACGAGGCCAACAGACAGATGGGTGTCAAGAAGGTGGTGAGTAGCACAAAGGGGAGACTAATGCCGTCAACACCCATGCGATAGGCAATGCCGTAAGCAGGCAGCCACTCAAAAACCTCTAAAAACTGAAATTCCGCCGTGTTGTTGTTGAATCCGCTCAACAGACGCAGACTAAGCAAAAACGTCAACAAGGAGAAAATCATCGCCGTATAACGGGCCGCGCCATCCTTGCGACAGGCCAGCAAGATGACCAAAGCTCCGATAAGCGGAAGAAATGTAACCAAACTCAACATTGCCAGATTCTCCCGCCGTTCAAGCGTAAACCGTGATCAATACCAAAAGCCCGATCACCATGGCAAAGGCATAATGATAGACATAACCAGTCTGAACCCGTTTGAGCATCAAAGACAAACGTTCGACCACAGCCGCCACACCATTTACACCAAAGCCATCGATGATGGTCACATCGCCCGTCTGCCACAAGCCATGGCCAATTCTCCGGGCGGGTTGCACAAAAAGACGATCATACAACTTGTCAAAGTACCATGCATTCAGCAAAAACTGATAGGTGTTGCGCCAATGTGAAGCCATAATAGCAGGCAACGTTGGCACCTTGACATACAGCACCCAAGCCAGAGTCAAGCCAATCAGAAACATCCCAAAGGGTGACCACTTGACCCAAGCAGAGACATGATGAGCATGGGCCAAAGCATCGTGGCCTGGCGCAATAAAGATCGCCTCCTTAAACCAACCATCCCCAACCATGCCGTGTCCCATAACCCCGCCAAGCACAGAGCCGACCGCCAACACCACCAACGGAAGACGCATAGACCAAGGGGCCTCATGGGCATGGTCATAGGCATGACGAGCATGGGAATCTTTAGGAGGAGCCCCATGAAAGGTCATGAAGACCAAACGGAACGAATAGAACGTGGTCAAAATGGCCGCCACCATACCCAAAACCCAGGCATAGCTACCAACGGTGGTGTGAGCGGCGAAAGCGGATTCTAAAATGGCGTCTTTGGAGTAAAAGCCAGCCAGATAGGGAAATCCAGTCAAGGCCAGGGTGCCAATCATCATCACCGCATAGGTAATGGGGATTTTCTTGATCAACCCACCCATGTGACGCATATCCTGCTCATGATGCATGGCATGGATCACCGCCCCGGCCCCAAGAAAGAGCAAGGCCTTGAAAAAGGCATGGGTGAAGAGATGAAACATAGCCGCCGGATAAGCCGAAACACCCGCCGCAAAAAACATGTACCCCAACTGAGAACAGGTGGAATAAGCGATCACCCGCTTGATGTCGTTTTGCACCAAACCCACTGTGGCCGCAAAGATGGCGGTGGTCGCTCCCACAAAGGTCACCACACTCAACGCCGTTGAAGAGAGTTCAAACAAAGGAGAGGCGCGACACACCATAAACACACCAGCCGTCACCATGGTTGCCGCATGAATCAAGGCGGAGACCGGGGTTGGGCCTTCCATGGCGTCGGGCAACCACGTATGCAACCCCAACTGGGCAGACTTACCCATGGCACCAATGAAAAGCAGAAGGCAGATCAGCGTTATGGTGGGAACATCCCCCCAGAGCGGAAAGCTCACCATCTCTGGAAATTTGCCCGCACCGGCCAGACGAAACACCTCGGCATAATCCAGCGTACCAAAGACCATAAAGATGGTAAAAATACCCAAGGCAAAACCGAAATCCCCCACCCGGTTGACCAAAAAGGCCTTCATGGCGGCGTTGCAGGCGGACTCTTTGTTGAACCAGAAGCCGATTAGCAGATACGAAGCCAGACCCACCCCTTCCCATCCAAAGAATAACTGGAGGAAATTGTCACCCGTCACCAGCATCAGCATGGCAAAAGTGAAAAAGGAGAGATAAGAGAAAAAGCGTGGGTGGTCAGGATCTTCATGCATGTAGCCCACGGCATAGATGTGGACCAAGGTAGATACCCCATTGACCACCACCAGCATCACCACGGTTAAGCGATCCAGAAGGATGCCAAAGGATACCTTGAAATTGCCTGACACAATCCAGGTTAAAATCTCCTCGCGCACCACTGGCGCATCCCCCACCGCAATCGCCATAAAGGCTTGGATGGAGAGAAGCAATGCACCCAGCATGCAGGCAATGGTCACCATGCGACTCACGGCATTGCCCAAGAAACGCCGTCCGAAAAATCCGGCGATCATGGAGCCTACGAGAGGCAGTAAGATAATCAGAAGATTCTTGCTCATTGGCATCTTTATCCCGACTAAGGGAGGCCCCTTAGCCCTTCAGAGAGTCGATCTCTTCCACATCAATGGTGGAACGGTTACGGAAAAAGGCAACCAGTATGGCCAACCCGATGGCCGCCTCGGCAGCCGCCACGGTCATGACAAAAAAGGTAAAAATCTGTCCAGTCACATCACCAAGATAGTGCGAAAAGGCCACAAAATTGATATTCACTGACAACAAGATCAACTCGATACTCATCAAGATGATGATCATGTTGCGTCGGTTCAAGAAAATCCCGAAAACACCAATGGTGAACAAAGCGGCACTCAAAAACAGAAAATGATTCAGACTCATGGTTTGGCTCCCTCTCCAGAGGTCACTTTGACCAACTCCACCGCTTCATCGCGCGTCCGGGCCAATTGCTTGGAGATATTCTGCCGCTTGACCCCAGTACGTTTGCGCAGAGTCAACACCACCGCTCCAATCAGGGCCACCAGCAAAATCAATGAGGCAATTTCAAATGGCAGTAGATATTTGGTAAACATCACCTGCCCTATGGCCAAGGTATTAGAGACTTTAGCCGTCACCTCCACAGCGTGATGATCCAAATGCACACCCGACAAAATCACGATCAATTCAGCCAAAATCATCACACCGACAAAGATGCCCATCGGCAGGTGCTGAATCGCCCCTTGCCGCAACTCCTCGAACTGCACATCCAGCATCATCACCACAAAGAGGAAGAGAATCGCCACAGCCCCCATGTAGACAATCACCAGCAAAGCCGCCAGCAACTCAGCCTCTAGCAACACGAAGAGTCCCGCCGTGTTGAAGAAGGTGAGTACCAGAAACAGTACCGAATGGACCTGATTTCGCGATGCGATCACCCCGACCGCAGCAAACACAGTGATCAAGGAGAAGAAGTAAAAAACAATATCCGTTGCCATGATATTCATTCGCTCCAGCTAACGGTATTTGGCGTCTGCTTCGAGGTTGGCATCGATTTCCTTTTTCCAACGCTCGCCGTTGGCAAGGAGTTTGGCCTTGTCATAATAAAGATCCTCGCGCTTCAGCCCATAGAATTCAAAGTTCGGTCCCAGGACAATGGCATCCACTGGGCAGGCTTCCTGACAAAACCCGCAAAAAATGCACTTGGTCTCATCAATATTATAAACCCGTGTCAACCGTTTTTCCGCCACACTCAGCGGGTCAATTTCAATGTAAATCGCCTGTGCAGGACAGGTGGCTTCACACAGCTTGCAGGCCACACACCGCTCATTGCCAGCCTGATCCCGACGCAAGGCATGCTCCCCGCGAAAGCGCGGTGATTGCGGCGTCCGTTCTTCTGGATATTGAACGGTAATGTGCGGCTTGAACATGTGCCGTAACGTAACAGCCATGCCCTGTGCCAACTCCTTAAGGGCAAAACTGTCTACCAACGCCTTGAAATTCTGAGCCATAGAGTGCGACTCCCTTACGCCATGCCCAAAAGATGCATGCACAATCCGGTCAAGAAGATCCAGAACAAAGAGATGGGCAGAAACACCTTCCATCCCAAGCGCATGAGTTGATCATACCGGTAGCGGGGAAAAGTGGCCCGAATCCACAAAAACACGAACAGCAGAAACATGGCTTTAAATGCCAGCCAGAAGATTCCTGGAATAAACGAGAGCATCGCCACCGGCGGCAGCCAGCCACCCAAGAAGAGGATCGATCCCATAAAAGAGACCAAAATCATGTTGGCGTATTCACCCATAAAGAACAAACCGGAACTCATGGCGGAATATTCGGTAATAAACCCAGCCACCAATTCTGCTTCGGCCTCTGGAAGGTCAAAGGGCGAACGGTTGGTTTCAGCCACCACTGAAATAAAGTAAATCACAAACATGGGCAACAATGGCACCACAAACCACACTCCCTTTTGTGCATTTACCACGTCGGTCAGATTGAGGCTGCCCGACAGCAGAACAACGGGAATGAGTGTAAAGCCCATGGAGACTTCATAAGAGACCATTTGAGCGGCAGAGCGCAAACCACCAAGAAAAGAGAAGCGGTTATTAGAGCCCCATCCAGCCATGATGATGCCATAAACACCCATAGAGGAGATGGCCAAAATATACAGAATGCCGATATTGATATCCGCCAGCACGATCCCCGGTGAGAAGGGAATCACAGCCCAAGCCACCAAGGCCGGAACCAAGGTCAAAGCTGGAGCCAAAAAGAAAACGGACTTGTCAACTTTCTCAGGTAGCAACAGCTCTTTGAATAGCAGTTTTACCGCATCGGCCAGTGGTTGCAGGATACCCCAAAAACCCACCCGATTCGGACCAAAACGCACCTGCATAAAGCCAATGACTTTACGTTCCGCCAGGGTGATGTAGGTAACCATGAACAAGACCGGGGCCAGCAAGATCACAATCTTGACCACAGTCCAAATCAAGGTCCACAGCATCAGACCGAAGAACCCCTCTCCGTAGCCGTGGACAATTCCCAAGATTTCTTTTAGATATTCAGGCATTTCATTCCCGGTCCGTGCGCGTTTTATTCATCAACCCGGCAGCGACACCAAACTAACCTTGGGGAAGCCACCATTTATGCTGTACAGCTCCTGTGGAACCATCACTCCGTGGCCAAACTGGCCAAAAACCACACCACGAGGCACTCGTCCATCCAGGTCAACCCGCATTTCTACCCGCTTTTCGCCCAGCAACACGCCAACCAAACCGTTTTGCGCAATCTTGAGGCCAGCCGCTTCCTCTGGATTGATCCGCAGCCGCCCAGTTTGCGCCAATTGCGCCATAACTTTCGAACGACGGGCCACCGCATCATCTTGATAGAAGGATGCCTCCAAAACCATCACAATGCCACTCGACTGCTCTCCAGTTGGCACGGCCATTGGCAACCCTTTGGTCACTGGACTATGGTCACAAGCACGTGGCGATTCACCAATTCCCAATTTCATCAAGTCGTAGCGCAGATCTTTGCTCGCCATGGTCTTGCGCAACGCATTCAGGTCATTGTAGCTCAATGGGGCCGCAAACCGATCACTCAAGGCCCGGAATATACGCCAATCTTCCTTGGCTTCCAAAGGACCGTTCACCGCCCGCTCACTCCATTGGGCCCGGCCTTCGCAGTTGGTCATGGTCATGGGTTTTTCGCCATAAGCCAAGCCAGGAAGCAACACCTGAGCCTTATTCACCACCGAGTGAGGAACCATTTTTTCCGACTCGCCAGCAAACGGTCCAATATAAATAACCTGGGCCTTCTCCATGGCCTGACGGGCCAAGTCGCGGTCCACGCTATCTTCAATCGGATCACAACCCAGCACCACCAGCACCTTGATATGTCCCTCTGCAGCCCCAGCCAAAATTCCAGCCGTATTCAATCCAGGGGAATCAATCCAGGTATATCCTGGACCGCGATGGGGAACCACCCCCACATCTTGGGCCGCCGCGCTGTTCCCTTGCGAGGCGATTCGGTTGAAACCATTCCACCCTGGTCCTAAGGCCCCCAGCTTGTCCATCAAGGCCACGGCCTGTCGGCGCAAAATTTCGGCTTGAGGATGATTGACCGCATGATCACCAAGCAAAATCACTGGACGTTTCGCCGCTTGCAAAGCTTTGGCCATGGCATCCAGATTGGCATCTGCTGTTGTCCCACCATCTAGCAACGCCAGCAGACCATTCATCCGCTCTGCCTCAAGGCCAGGGCGCACGATAATTTCAGTCAAATTCAACAGGTTGCTATTCAAGCGACGCGGATTGAGCGCGAACACTTGTGCCCCAGCTTGGGTAGCACGCCGCAGCCGCAGATTCAATATCGGCACCTCAAAGCGAGGATCACAGCCCAACAGAACAATCACATCCGCCTTGGGCAACTCAGCCAGCGGGGTGTTCATCATCAAGTCAGCACGGGTCAAATGGACAGCGTCGGCACTAAAATCTCTCTGGCGCAAACGGTGATCCATGTGCGGTGTACCCACCACATTTCGCAGGAAATCCTGGAATGCAAACAGCTCTTCTGCTCCGAGCCCAGACTCTGTCGCCAAACCAGCCACCTCTTCTGGCTTGACCCCCTTGATCATTTCCGCCGCGCGATTCAAGGCATCCGCCCAAGCGGCTTTCTTTAAAAGCCCACCCGGCACCCGCAACTGTGGGGCGTCCAGACGATTTTCGATCAAGCCATCATTGGCAAAGCGGCCCTTATCACAAATCCAGGTTTCGTTGCCATCAGGCCATGTACGCGACATCACGCGCAAAATATGGCCATCCAGATGATCCATGCGTGTATGGCATCCCACGGAACAGTGACCACAAACCCCGTCCACGTGTTTGAGTTCCCAGCCTCTGGCCTTGAAATGGAACGGCTTATTGTTCAAAGCCCCCACAGGACAGATTTCAGCCATGTTGCCAGTCAATTCAGAGGAGAGAACCGTATCAAAGAAAGGCCCCACCCGCATATGGTCGCCACGATAGACCGCTCCCATCTCTTCAACGCCAGAAACATCTTCGGAGAAACGGATGCACCGTGTGCAGTGAATGCACCGATTCATCTCCATTTCAATGAGCGGTCCCACATTATAATTAGGAACGCGACGTTTATGGTCGTGGAAACGTGAACGATCCGCACCATACTTCATGGCCAAATCTTGCAAGGAACACTCGCCGCCCTGGTCACACACTGGACAATCCAGCGGGTGATTGATCAGCAGAAATTCCAGCACGCCCTGACGGGCCTTATGAACCATGTCAGAATCGGTCTTCACCACCATGCCTTCGTTTACCGGCATGGCGCACGAAATCACCGGTTTGGGCATCTTTTCCACTTCCACCAGACACATGCGACAGTTCCCGGAGACCGGAAGCTTCGGATGGTAACAAAAGTGGGGAATATAGATACCCAACAGCTTGGCAGCCTCCATGATGGAGGTACCCGGCTTGACGTCAATCTCTTTACCGTCGATGATCAGAGTAGGCATTGTGCAAGCTTGCTCCTCATCCCGCCATGCAGCGGCCATGCTCTACGTGGTATATGAACTCTTCCTTGAATGCACGGATGGCCCCCAATACTGGACCCGCCGCCGCATCACCCAGGGCGCAAATGGTCTTGCCCCCAATATTGGCGCAAATATCTAGCAACAAGTCGATATCCTCATGTGTACCCTGGCCCGCTTCCATGCGTTCCATGATTTGCGCCAGCCAGCCTGTGCCTTCCCGGCACGGTGTACATTGTCCACACGATTCATGGCGATAAAAACGAGACAGTCGCGCCACAGCCCGCACAATGCAGACAGACTTATCAATCACGATTACCGCTCCAGAACCCAGCATGGTTCCCGCCTTGCCCAACGCCTCATAATCCATGGTGATGGTGGCACAGAGATCTGCTGGCAAAATGGGTGAGGAAGAACCGCCGGGAATGACCCCTTTCAGGTTGTTCCAACCACCGCGTACCCCGCCTGCATGCTGCTCCAGAAGCGTTTTTAAGGGAATGCCTAATTCTACTTCATAGTTTCCAGGTTTGTTGACATGGCCGGAAACCGCAAAAATTTTGGTTCCGCTCGACTTAGGCACGCCCAAATTGCCATACCACGCCCCACCCTGTTCAATAATGGCTGGAATAGAGGCCAGTGTCTCCACATTATTGATCACCGTTGGGCAGCCATAGAGTCCAATATTGGCCGGAAACGGTGGCTTAAGACGTGGTTGACCCTTTTTGCCTTCCAAAGATTCAATGAGTCCAGTCTCTTCACCGCAGACATAGGCTCCACCACCGCGATGAACTGCTAAATGAAACTTGATGCCCCGACCCAAGACATTATCCCCCAGGATTCCCTGGGCATAGGCCTCATCAACCGCTGCCTGTAACCGCTCGGCTTCACGGTAAAACTCACCACGAATATAGATATAACCCTGTTCAGCCCCAACCGCAAAGCCGCAAATGATCATCCCTTCAATGAGCAGATGGGGATCATAACGCAAGATATCGCGATCTTTGCAAGTTCCCGGCTCCCCTTCATCGGCATTGCAGCAGAGATACCTAGGACGGGGATCGTTCTTGGGAATAAATGACCACTTGAGGCCAGCCGGGAATCCCGCGCCGCCACGGCCACGAATGCCAGAACGCTTGACCTCCTCAATGACCTCTTCGCAACCCATATCCATGGCCTTGACCACAGACTTATAACCGCCGTTGGCCTGATAAACCGCCAAGGTGTGGCTATTGGCAAGGTGGATGTTTTTATAGACGATCTTCATGGGGTCTTATCCATTATGGCATCTCAAGGCAAGCGATCAATGATTTCAGCCACTTTATCGACGGTCAAATTTTCATAATAGTCGTCGTTGATCTGCATCATGGGTGCATTGACACAGGCACCCAAACATTCCACTTCGGCCAAGGTGAACCGTTTATCTTCGGTGGTTCCTCCCGGCTGAATCTTGAGCTTATTTTTAAGGGCCCCCATGATGGCATCGGAGCCGCACAACCAACAAGAGATATTGGTACAGGCCTGCACATGATAGCGGCCTACCGGCTTGAGGTTGTACATGGTGTAGAAGGTGGCAACCTCATACACCCGGATGGGAGGCAAACCCATAAATTCCGCGACATAATCGAGACTTTCACGGGAGAGCCAGCCACCAAATTCCCGTTGCGCCAGATGCAGTATGGGCATCAGCGCGGATTGTCGGCGGTCAGCGGGATAACGCCTATAAATCGCCTGTATTTGCTGAAGTGCATCCTCGGAAAACCGGGGCTTGGCCTCACTGGTAACCGTACTCCGCTCGTTCATAAAACGCGCCGCCTAATGCAAAAGTCAAAGAAAATCAACGGTCAATCTCTCCGAACACGATATCGATGGAGCCAACCAAGGTAGTCACATCCGTGAGCATATGGCCCTTCAACACATGTTTCATCGATTGCAAATGATTATAGCCTGCTGCCCGAATTTTCACCCGATAGGGCTTAGTGCCGCCATGGGAGATAATATATACCCCCAATTCACCTTTGGGAGATTCGGTGGCCGCATAAACCTCACCCACTGGGGCCGAATACCCTTCACTGAACTGTTTGAAGTGGTGAATCAGCGACTCCATTCCATTTTGCATCTCTTTGCGATAGGGAATGGAATTTTTGAAATTCTCACTCTTGATCGGTCCAGGTGCCATTTGCTTCAGACATTGTTGAATGATGCGATTGCTCTGACGCAATTCGTCCACCCGCACCAGATAACGGTCGTAGCAATCCCCATTCTTGCCCACAGGAATATCAAATTCAACCCGGTCATAGGCGTCGTAGGGTTCTGCCTTGCGCAAATCCCAAGCCACACCAGATCCCCGCAGCATTGGCCCCACAAATCCCATATCCAAAGCTTCGGCCTTGGTGACCACCCCAATATCCACCAGACGCTGCTTCCAGATGCGGTTATTGGTCAGCAGGGTCTCGTATTCATCGATTTTTTTGGGGAACTCATCGCAGAAATCACGAATGGTCTCGGCCATACCTTCTGGCAAATCCCGTGCCACCCCACCTGGACGAAAATAGGCGGCATGAATCCTGGCCCCAGATACCCCTTCATACATGTCAATGATGCGCTCCCGTTCCCGGAAAGCATAAATAAACATGGTCATGGCCCCCACGTCAAGCCCATGGGCAGCCAAAAACAGCAAGTGATTGAGCATGCGGGTCAATTCGGCAAAGATGACCCGAATGTATTGGGCCCTCTCTGGCACGGGGATGCCCATCAGCTTCTCTACCGCCAAGACCCAGGAGTGTTCCTCGCAGATCATGGACATGTAATCCAATCGGTCAAAATAGGGCAGTCCCTGGAGATAGGTCTTATGTTCCAGGAGCTTTTCCGTGCCACGATGCAGAAAGCCGATATGGGGATCCGCCCGTTCCACCACCTCGCCATCCAACTCCAACAGCAGGCGCAACACACCATGAGCCGCTGGATGTTGTGGTCCGAAGTTGACCGTATAATTCAAAAATTCGGTTTTTTGCGTTTCCATCGCCAACGACTCGGCTCCTAAAGAGTGTGGCAATAGGGTTCCCGATCTTCTCTTTCGAGATTCACCGGTTCCCGGACTATACGACCTTGGGTTTCATCGTAACGCACTTCATAGCGGCCAGTGACCGGGAAATCCTTGCGTAGTGGATGACCATCAAAATCGTATTCATTTAACAGCCGTCTCAGGTCTGGATGGCCAGAGAAGAGAATGCCAAACAGATCATAGGCCTCGCGTTCATACCAGTCGGCACAACTCCAGACTGAAATCACCGATGGTACGGCATGCCCCTCACCAATAGCGGTTTTCACCCGCAAACGATGATTTTTATAAACCGACAACAACTGGTAGACCACATCGAATGGAAGTTCCCGATCCGGGTAGTGGACCCCGGCCAGATCGATCATTTGATGAAAATTCAATTCAGGGTCATCCCGCAGACGGGTCATGGTTTCGACCAGACCTTTAGGCTCTACATGCAGGATCAAGGCGTCCGACAACCGTTCCCGCCGTAGTTGTGGAAACCGTTCGGCAATGGCCGCATCCAGTTTGTCAAGTTTCTCTGCGTTCATCGCTCTACCCTATCTGCTTGACAGAACGACGGATGCCATTCTCGCCCCAACCCGATGCAAAGGTATGGGTACGATGAATTTTTTTATGCAACTGCAGCACCCCATACAAAAAGGCCTCAGCCGTGGGAGGGCAACCCGGAATATAAACATCAACCGGCACGATCCGATCACAACCGCGTACCGTGGAGTAACCATAATGATAATACCCGCCCCCATTGGCACACGATCCCATGGAGATCACCCATCTGGGTTCTGGCATTTGATCATACAGGAGTCGCAATGCGGGAGCCATTTTGTTGGTCAGAGTACCGGCCACCACCATGACATCGGACTGTCTGGGACTGCCGCGAAAGACAATGCCGAAGCGGTCCAAGTCATAGCGACTGGCCCCGGCTTGCATCATTTCCACAGCACAGCAGGCCAAGCCAAAGGTCATGGGCCACATGGACGAAGTTCGCGCCCAGTTTGCCAGTGTGTCCACGGATGTCAGGAGGAATCCCCGTTCATCCACTTCCTTGGCCACATCTTGGACAAATGTTTTGTCTAATCCCATTCCAACGCCCCTTTTTTCCAGACGTAGGCATATCCTACCAAAAGCACCAGCAGGAAAAGCACCATCTCCACAAAGCCGGTAAACCCGATCTGTTTGAAGGCCACGGCCCAAGGAAACAAAAACGCAGCTTCGATGTCGAACACAATAAACAAAATCGCAAGCAGATAAAAACGGACATCAAAGGGTATACGTATACCTGTTAATGGGGAGAACCCGCATTCGTATTGGCTTCTTTTCTCCGCATAGGGTTTGCGTGGACCCAGCAGGAATGAGACTCCTTGCATGAAAACGGCCATGCCCGCAGCCATTGCCAGAAAGATCAGTATCGGAAAATAATTTTCAAGCATTCTTGAAACTCTCCACGACGCTTTCGCACTCGTTTCAGGGTAACGCCCTTGCAATCTTGTTGTGATGCTTTGTAACTCATTGTCAGGCTGAGGTCAAGTCATGATGAAGATACGATGCAAAAAAATTGTATATCCCTATAATTGCACATCAAAAAATATGTTCTATTGCCTTTTTCGTTCTAGCGACTTCGCGATCCAATGCGGCAAGAATCGTTTTACGATCATCGGCTTGTCCTAGACCAAACCGCAACCATTCGATCTGATTGGCGAACAAATTTACCCCTCCTGCGGCAAACAGTCCATGAATTTTAGGGGTTGTCTGCAAAAAATCGCGGACAAAGGGTTGGACATCTTTGGCTCTTCCACAAGGATAGGCGAGAAACGGAATCAAAGGAATCTTGTGTGCTTGCCAGAAATCCGCATTTTGAATGATGGATTGAGCCACGGCCTCTGGTGACAAAGCGGACAAAATACGGTGGCCAAAGGTATGATTGCCAATCTCCCACCCCTCGCGTTGCAGAATTCGCACTTGATCCACGCTCAAATGGGCATTGAGATCCACCAACTCACCAACGTGGTCCCGGTAGACTTGTTCCACACACGTCTCTAGCAGTTCGGCTTGGTAGTGGGTCTTAGTCTGGTCAAAAAGCAGCTGTGGCTCGCGACTCCAGGGAATGGCTGGCACCTGCTCCTGCAGGGCTAACGCCAATGGCGAAGCCAATCCGGTTTTGACCAAAATGGCCACCAGAATGCGATAAAGCACCCCCCCTTCAGCAAAAGCTCCATTGACAAACACGGCAGGAGAGATCCCGCGAGCCCGTACCAAGGGATGGGCCACTCGCCAATTATTCTGATAGCCGTCATCAAAGGTGACGACAAAATAGGGACGATCCGGTCCTCCCTGCTCCCAAAGGCTCGGTACTTGACTTAAAGGAATGGGAGTCATGAGTTCGGACAAAATATCCAACTGTCTGGCAAACCGTTCAGCCGTCACTTCTCCTTTACGATAGTGGTGTTCCCACCCCTGCCGGTCATTCGGCTCCACGATGCTATGATAAATCACTATATACACGCCAGGTGGCAGTTTGGAATGATGCGAACGTTGCAATAGACGCCTCCACCAAGAGGGTTGCAACGCCGTGGATTGGACGGCCTCCACACTTTTTTGCAAAACAGGCCAGTCATTCATCGGCGTCGGTCACGATCCAGTAAGGTACGAATCACCCAAGACCAAGAAGCACGCAATCGACGTGCGGCCAGTCGATCTTTTCGCGTGGCGATCATCTGTTCAAACAGCTCCAGATAGTGTTGACACATACGCTCCGATGTAAAGGGATAGGCGGACATGCGTGCAGCCAACGTCTCATAGTTGGCAATCATTTGAGTCAAAGCTTCCTCCAGAGTATGTGGTGTGTATTCCAGACCAAACCCGGTACAATATTCCGCCATGGATCCGCTATCCAGATACAACAGGGGCAGACCGCACCCCCCCCCTTCTAAGACATGGTTGGGACCAGCCTCGTAGAGGGCCGCCGTGATATAGGCATCATGGCTCCGCAACTCGTCGGCCAACGGCTGACCTGATAAAGGGGCAACGTGACGGCTATTGCGAAAGGCAAAGCCCTCAGGCAACGAACCGACATAGGTGAACTCCAGTTGTTCAGACCAAGGAGGCTTATCCAACAACGCATCCAAAGCACGATAGATCTCTATCCCTTTATTGGGATGTTTGCTCCAGTGGTGTGTGACCAGCTTCAGACGACCTTGCACTGAGGTCTTAGGCTTAGAGGGGTGCCACAAGTGGTGATCCGCGCCATTGAGTATCACAGAGTAAGGAGGTGTCCCAAACCCAGAAGCTTCATACTGTTGATGAACCCAACGGCTCACAAAAACCGTATGATCCGCCACCCGGTTGGCCATAATGCGATAGCGATTAAACTGTTTGGAGAGATCATCTCGCGCCTCGCTGGTATTGTTGATCCGATGCACCACCAAGGCGCGGCGGTTGACAAACAGGAGATAGCGCAAAATATCGCCATGATCATAAGCCGATATTTTTAACTTCCGGTCAGGCTCTGCCAACAGAATGATGTCAAGATCATCCGGTTGCAGATCAAACACCACTTCGTGCCCTCTGGATTCCAAAAACTGGGCCAAGGCCGTGCCAAAACGATTTCCACCCCCCCAAGCTCCAGGCTGAAGATTCATACCAATACTGATTTTCATTGACTTCATTCCTTGGATTCACGTAGCACTTTTTAGTCAAACATGATCCCCGTGCAGACAAAAGTCAAACAAAAATTGATGATAGACCATTGACAAGCGGTCTCAGCCTGAGGTATAAGGAATGCAGTTTAAAAATGAAGTGCCCAGGTAGCTCAGTCGGTAGAGCAGAGGACTGAAAATCCTCGTGTCGGCAGTTCGATTCTGTCCCTGGGCACCATAAAAATCAAACAACTCACAGGACTCCAGCCTTCCACAACGACTCCAACAACTCATGATCCCGTTTGGTATCCATGCATTGCCAAAATCCTTCATGACGGTAGGCCATCAACTCTCCCTCAGCAACAGCTAGCTCCATAGGTTGCCGTTCCAACATGATTTCATCGCCCGCAATCAGATCAAAAAAAGCTGGCTCAATGACAAAAAATCCGCCATTAATCCAACCTTCATGCAGTTGTGGTTTCTCCTTGAAGCAGGTTACTTGATCGCCATTCATTTCCAGTTCCCCGAAACGGGCCGCTGGTCGCACGGCTGTCACGGTA
>JADFYY010000050.1 GCA_015232825.1 Magnetococcales bacterium | reverse complement strand
CATCGGGATTTTACCCACACGCAGATTGCTCAGGTGGTGGGGCTTTCGTTGCATGAGGCGATGGCCAAATTGATTCCAGAGGCTTCCCCAGAGTTTTGGGAGAAGGCAGTCTTGGGGTATAAGGCCCATTACCAACGGTTGGCAGATGGCGGGGCGTTGACTGCTCCTCTGTTTCCGGGTGTCAGGGAGACGCTGATGGCCTTGCAGAATGCAGGGGTGGTGATGGCCGTGGCGACCGGCAAATCGCTTCGCGGATTGGAGAGAACCTTGCATGAACATCAGTTGAACGGTTTTTTTCAAGCCTTGATGACCTCGGACCAAGCCCCAAGCAAACCCCATCCGGCTATGGTGGAAAATATCCTGCAAGCAACCGGTTTTTCCGCTTCGCAGGCGTTGATGGTTGGGGATACCCTGTACGACCTGGAGATGGGGCGTAAGGCCGGGGTCAAAATCGCCGCTGTCACATTTGGTTGTCATACACCAGAACAGTTGGCCACTACCTATCCTGATCATTGGCTGGAGCGGATGGATGATTTGCTGCCGTTGTTCGGTTTGTCTACGACCTAAATTTTATAAGGCTTGTGAAAGGGAGTTAGATTATGCAAGTTATTTTGAAGCTGATGGAAAAGATCCCTTTTTTTTGGGAGATGACCGAGAAAGAGAGGATTGTTTTTGTAGAGAGTAACAGTTTCTTCCAAGTGTTTAAGGATGGGGATTTGATTATCAAGGAGAACGATCACTCCGATTTTTCACTTTATGTGATCATAAAAGGGACTGTGTGTGTGGTCAAAGAGGATTATCCCGGCAAGATGATCACGAGTTTGAGCGACGGGGCGGTTTTGGGCGAGGCCTCTTTTTTGGTGGGACGTCCTCGAACCGCGAGCGTGATTGCCAAAGGTCCGGTGACGGTCTTCAAGATTGACCAAGCGGCGGTGAAAAAGTTTGATTATCCATTGCAAATCAAAATCAAGGACCGTTTGGCGGAAATTCTGGTGGAGCGTTTGGAGAAAATGAATCAAGCCTTCGCGCATATGCTGGGTTAGTTATGGGGCGTGTATTGATCCTCATTGGTCTGTTCTGGCTGATGCCTGGGGGTATGATTGCCTGGGGCGGGGCACTGTTTCATTGCACCGATGCCAAAGGGCGAACCATCCTGCGCAGTGACTCTTGTCGCGCTGGGGAGTGGAGTGCGAACCCGCAGCCAGAGGATGAAACCATTCCTTTTTTGTCGCGGGGTACTCGTGGACAATATTGGATTCCCGTCTTAGTCAATGGTCAAATGACGGTGGATTTCTTGATCGATACCGGGGCCAATATCGTTGTGCTGCCACAAGATATTGTGGATGGATTGGTTGCATCGGGTTCGGTCAAGCCGAAAGATTGGTTGGGAGTGGCCGCTTCTACCTTGGCGGATGGTTCGATGGGGCGGATGTCGGTGGTTCGGCTGGAAAGTTTGCGAATCGGGCGGCATGTGTTGCGTAATATTGCCGTCAGCGTGACGCCAGCCAAAAGCATGCCTCTGCTCGGAACCCCGGTTTTGGAGCAACTGGGCGCGTGGCGCATTGATTCCAAACAGCGTCAATTGCGCATTCCGTTCTCTCCTCAAGCAGAAGCGACCGTAGAGAAACCAACTGCCGTGGAAACCAATACTACCGGAAAAGTTATGCGCCAGTGTTGGCGAGAGGATGGTTCAAGTTGGCTTTCCCAATCCTCTTGCCCCCTAGGCGCGGAATCGGCCCCGCATCATCGGCAAAAATAATTGATGATTTCATTAGTCTGTTCAGATACTACAAAAGTACTGATACAGCCTTTGCCGTCTTTGGGATAATAGAGATAGCCTTCCGCAGGGCGTTGTCCGACCACATTGACTTCCATGGTCATGTTGGGTTGGCCAAGTTTGTCAGTGATTACTTTTATATTTGAGCCGATGTAGCTCATATAATTTTCCGTTACGGCTTTCTCTTGAGTGGCTTTGTCCGTGGCGCAGCCTGCCAGGAGTAAACAGGCCAGCGCGGCCCCTCTCTTTGGTCCCATATTCATGAACTTCCCCTCTGGATGTCAATTTTAGTTAACCGTCTGCCAGGATTTTGGTTTCCAAGGCTTTGCGTACTGCGACCGAATTTTCGGTTGCTGTTTGGCATGTGCCAGCTGCGGCATGTCCGCCTCCGCCGAATTGCAGGCACAACAGGCCAATGTGGGTGTTGGATGTGCGATTGAAAATGGATTTTCCCAGGGCGAATACCGTGGTTTTTCTATCCTGTCCCCATAGGATATGCATCGAGATGTTGCATTGGGGGTATAATGCATAGATCATGAAACGGTTGCCAGGATAGATGAGGTCATCATGACGCAAATCAAGGACTGCCAAATTATTATGAATTTTGGTGCGTGTCTGGATTTGTGTTTTGAAGAGTTCCTCTTGTGCAAAGTAAAAATCGACCCGTTCTGCGACGTCTGGCAGTGCGAGGATCTCCTCAATCGTATGATAGCGGCAATAGTCGATCAGATCCATCATTAGGGTATAGTTGGAGACGCGAAACTCCTTGTAGCGTCCCAGACCGGTGCGCGGGTCCATGATGAAATTTAACAGCATCCATCCTTTAGGATTGAAGATGTCGTCTTCATCAAACAGACCGGCATCGGCTTTGTCTACAGCCTGCAAGATATCCTCGTGGATGAGGGGGAAGGCCTTCTTGCCGCCAAAGTGTTGATAGACAACATGGGCGGCGGATGGGGCGAATGGTTTGTTGACGTAGTTGGGCGCGTTTAAAATCCCGGTCCGTTCAGCTTCGCTGGAGTGGTGGTCAATGACCAGATAAGCATCGGGTGAATAGGGCAGATTGGTGATGATATCCCGTGCGGTGATGGGGATTTTGCCGTCTTGCATGTCTTTGGGTTGGACGAACAGAATGTCATCGATCATCTCCAATTCACGTAAGAGCATGGCACTGACGAGTCCATCAAAGTCGCTACGGGTGACGAGACGATATTTTTGCTGTTGAGACATTGGGTCTGGCTCCTGATTGTGTGCCGTGTTGAATTGGTGGCGTGAAGTATAGGGGATTTTTTTTTTCTGTGTCCATTGCAAAAATATTGGTCTTCACCTTTCGTTTCGTGGGCCATTGAGGCTAGAATCCTCTTCAAGTAAAAAATGGATTCAGTGAGATGTTTTTCTCAATATTTTTTTTGGGGGTGTTATCATGACAATTCAGTTTTCTCCACCCCATGGAGAGCGCAAACTTGCGTTGAAGAACCCTGTTCGTCCAGTGGGGGTTTTGTGGCACTCCCTGACGGTGCGCGTCGGTGTGGGCGGCGGGATGGTTGTGGTGTTGGGTTTGGTTTTGTGGTTGGTGGCGGTCTATTGGAGTCGAGAGCCTGAACTCTTCAACGTGCGGGCCGCAGCCGAAGAACGGTTTGTCGGGGATAAGTCCAAGGTCGTGGTTGGCGTGGTCGTCACCAATACCCTGATGCGTGTGGCTGAGACTTTGCTGAATAAATCGGGTGGTTATCTCACGAATGATAAGACTCCGCCAGGGGTGCTTATGGACAATATGCCGAGTTGGGAGTTTGGTGTCTTGTCCCAAGTGCGGGTGCTGGCCCAGTCGATGCGAAACGACTTCAGCCGTTCTCAATCCCAATCCAATGAGGATCCTGATTTGGCTAAGGGGGAGCCACAGTTCAATTTTAACAACAACTCTTGGGTCATGCCCGCCACGGAGGATGAATATCGGATTGGTCTGCGCCATTTAAATAACTACATCAACCGGCTGTCTGACCCCAAACATTCGGATGCGCAGTTTTTCGCTAGGGCCGATAATTTGGGAGCCTGGATCGATCTGGTCGGCAAACGTATGGGGGCCTTATCCCAGAAGTTGCGTTCCAGTGTGGGACAGAATCGCATCAATACCGATTTGAGCGGGGATCCCAATGCGCAGCAATCGACCCCCGTGCATGACCAGGAACACGTCCAAACCCCTTGGCTGCAATTGGATGATGTCTTCTATGAAGCCCGTGGCTCGTGCTGGGCTTTGTTGCATTTTTTGCGTGCCATGGAGGTCGATTTTCAGGAGATTTTGCAAAAGAAAAATGCCATGGTCAGTTTGCGTCAGATCATTCGTGAGTTGGAGCCAACGCAGGATGCGGTCTGGAGTCCGATGATTCTCAATGGCAGTGGTTTTGGTTTGGTGGCCAACCATTCGATGGTGATGGGTGCCTATATCTCTCGTGCCAATGCCGCCTTGATTGACTTACGGAACTTATTGCAACGGGGTTGAGTCGTACACTTTCTTTTAAAAGGATGGTTTCGATGGATTCATCAGGCACAAAACGTTCCTATGGTTTTGCCACCACGGCGTTGCATACCGGTCGTGGCTCCACTCAGGAGAGGGAGAACAGTCCAGCTCTGTTTCTGACTTCCAGTTTTCAGTTTGAAAACGCCGAACAGGCCCGTGCGGTTTTTGCCGGGGAGGAGGAGGGCAATATTTACAGTCGTTTCACCAATCCGACGGTGGCCTTGTTCGAGCAAAGGGTTGCTGCATTGGAAAATGCAGAGTATGCCGTGGCCACAGCTACCGGCATGGCGGCGGTGACTACAACATTCATGTCGTTTTTGTCCACTGGGGATCATGTGGTCTTGAGCCGTTCGGTGTTTGGTTCGACCATCAATATTGCCAAAACAGTGTTGGCGCGTATGGGGATTGGCGTGACTTACGTCCAATTGTCCGATCCAAAGGCCTGGGAAGCGGCAGTGACGCCAGCCACCAAAATGTTTCTTCTGGAGACCCCTGCCAATCCTACCCTGGAAATGGTCGATCTGGTGGCCGTGGCGCAAGTGGCCAAAAGTCGGGGGATTTTGTTGGTGGTGGATAATGTCTTTTGCACCCCCTGTCTGCAACGCCCTTTGGAATTGGGTGCGGATGTGGTGATCCATTCGGCAACCAAGTATATGGATGGTCAGGGGCGTGTGTTGGGTGGGGCGGTTGTTGGTGGGAAAAAACTCTTGATGGATCATGTCTATCCGTTTATGCGCAATACCGGGGCCTCGCTGTCGCCGTTTAATGCTTGGGTGCTGCTCAAGGGGTTGGAGACCCTCTCCTTGCGCATGGAAAAGCATTGCGACAATGCCGAAAAAGTGGCCGCTTTTCTGTCGGCCCATTCCCAACTCAATGGCGCGGTTCATTATCCCGGTTTGCCAAACCATCCTCAACGGGAATTGGCAGAGCGGCAGATGCGCCGTTTTGGTGGCGTGGTTTGTTTGGATTTGGGGAGTATGGAGCGTGCCCATCGTTTTATGGATGGGTTGAATCTGGTGATCATTACTGCCAATTTGGGAGATTCTCGCACCTTGACCACCCATCCGGCCACCACGACCCATGCCAAATTGACACAAGCGGAGCGTTTGTCAGCGGGGATTACCGATGGATTGGTGCGTCTTTCCATTGGTCTGGAGGACGTGGAAGACATTCTGATGGACTTAGATCAGGCCTTGGCGCAGTTATAAATCGATCTTTTGCGTTTTTTTTGCCCAGAGGAGTTTGAACGGGTTGCACTTGTAATCGCACTGCGTCATTTTAAGGGATCGAGATTTCTATTGATTCAATCTTCAATTGTAATAAGGGGAGGGTAAAGCATGGCTGATCCGATTCGTGTGGCAGTGACTGGAGCCGCTGGTCAAATCGCCTATAGTGTGATTTTTCGACTGGCTTCGGGTGCCGTGTTTGGCAAGGACCGCCCGGTTTATTTGAGCTTTCTGGAAATTGCACCAGCCATGAAAGTCTTGGAAGCGGTTATGATGGAATTGGAGGATTGTGCCTTTCCAACTCTGGCTGGAATGAGAGCGAGCGATCAGGCCGATCAGGCTTTCGATGGCGTCAACACGGCTTTGCTGATTGGTTCGAGACCCCGTGGCGCGGGCATGGAACGGGCTGATTTGATCAAAATTAATGGTCCCATTTTTGTGGGACAGGGTAAAGCCCTCAATCGAGGGGCGGCTGACCTACGGGTGATCGTGGTGGGCAACCCCTGCAATACCAACTGTCTCATTGCCATGAACCATAGCGATGTTCCCAATGACCGATTCTCCGCAATGATGCGCCTGGACTATAACCGTTCTAAGGGCATGTTGGCCATCAAGGCGGGTGTGCCGGTGACGGCAGTGAGTCATGTTGCGGTGTGGGGCAATCATTCGAACAATCAATATCCCGACTTTGAAAATGCGAAGATCAATGGTCAACCGGTCCCCTCGGTGATCCAAGATGAAACTTGGCTGCGGGAGACCTTTGTTCCTGCGATTCAGACCAGGGGTGCGGCGGTGATCAATGCCAGAGGGGCCTCTAGTGCGGCCTCAGCCGCTTCAGCCGCTTTGGATCATCTGATCTCTTTTAGAGAGCCTTCCCCGGTTGGCGATTGGATTCCGGCAGCGGTACGCTCGAACGGTCAATACGGTGTGGATCCAGGATTGGTTTTCGGCTTTCCTTTGCGGGTCAACGAAAAAGGGTGGGAAGTGGTGGAAGGGCTCCCCTTGTCGGATTGGGGACGGGCCAAGTTTGACAAGGTGCTGAATGAACTGCGCTCCGAGCGCGAGGTGGTCAAGGATCTTTTGTAAACAGGAGCAATGCATGAAGTTTGTTATTTTTCTGGGGGACGGCATGAGTGATCGTCCCTTGGAAGCACTCAATGGTCGTACCCCTCTGATGGCCGCCCATACCCCCAATCTGGACCGAATGGTTCGGGAAGGGGTTGGGGGGTGGTCACTGAATACGCCGGATGGTTATTATCCGGGTAGTGACATTGCCAATCTGGGTGTGCTTGGGTATGACGTGACGCAAAGCTATACCGGGCGCAGTCCGTTGGAGGCCGCCGCCATGGGGGTTGCGTTGGGTCCAAAAGATGTGGCATTTCGCTGCAATATGGTGACTTTGTCTGAGAATTTTACCATCATGGATGACTTTTCTGCCGACCAAATTTCGACACGGGAGTCAGCGGAGATTGTTGCTACCCTCAACGAGAAATTGGGTTCAGAACAGTTTCAATTCTATTCTGGGGTTAGTTATCGCAATCTTTTGGTGTGGCGCGGCGGAAGCGATCAGATGATCACCAAACCGCCTCATGATATCTCTGACCGTCCCATTGCGGGATCCCTGCCGCATGGAGCGGAGTCTACTCCGATTGAAGCCCTCATGCGGACCTCTTGGGAATTTTTATCCGACCATCCGGTCAATCGCCAACGGGTGGCGGACGGCAAAAAGCCAGCCAATTCTATTTGGTTGTGGGGTCAAGGCAAAAAGCCGGAATTGACCGCTTTCCGGGATCGATTTGGCAAGAGCGGCGGTATTATCTCTGCGGTTGACCTCATGCGCGGTATTGCGGCACACATCGGGTTCGATGTGTTTCATGTGCCGGGTGCCACAGGTTGGATTGATACCGATTATGAAGGCAAAGCCAAGGCCTGTCTGGAGGGGTTGGAGCAGCATGACCTGATGTTTGTGCATGTGGAGTCACCCGATGAAGCTGGGCATGCGGGACGTCTGGATTATAAAATGCAGGCGATTACGGATTTTGATACCCGGTTGGTTGGTCCCGTTTTAGAGGCTTTGGCCAGTCGGGGACCGTTTCGCGCTTTGGCTTTGCCTGATCATCCGACCCCGTTGGCGACCAAGACCCACGATCCAGGACCGGTTCCATTTGCCATGATGGGAGCGGGCATTCGGCCTGATGTCAATCAAGTCTATGATGAAGGGTTGTTGAAAAGTGGATCCTTGACCTTTGATCCCGGTACGCGCCTGATGCCCTATTTTTTGGGATTGACTGAAACAGTCGTTTGAAACCAAAAAACGCGGGAGAGATTCCAGGAGTGGAATGTTTCCCGCGTTTTTTGTGAGGGGTCGGCCTTTTTTTAAGCTTTGTCGGAGTTGTCTGGATTGCGGTCGGCATGGGCCTGAATTTGGGCTTGCAGACGGCGCATCGGTGGGTTGAGCGAGTCTGGGCAAGCTTTCAGCAGGTAGTTATCCAGTCCCCCGACTTTGTCCACAGATCGGATGGTTTCGGTGGGCAGGGTCATGCGAAAATTTTTGCCCAGCGACAAGCTGAACAGCGATCTTTTTTGGATGTTGGGCAACCAAGCATGTTTTGTTTTCCGATGGGAGTGGGAGACATTATTCCCGATTTGCGGGGCTTTCCCCCCCAGAGTCAATTTTCTCGTCACGAATTCTCTCCTGGGAGTCGGCGAAGTGGATGTTGATGTTCAAAACAAATGAAACAAGAATGATAGCCGGTTTTTTGGGAATGCGCAAGGCGTCTTTGTGGTGTTTCTCGTCGAATGGCGCAAATTTATGATCGCATGAGTAAGAAGTGTGTTGCTCATTCACAGTTTCCAATGTCACAATAGCCACTCAAAGATTAGGGTCAGTCAATTCGATTGTTGGGTGTTAAGCCTGGAGGGGAGCTTTTATGAGTGTCATCGATGTGAAGAAAAAAATGGCCCAATTGATGCGTGAGAATCCCGGATTGTCGCACCTTTTGGCACAGAAAGGCATTGATTGCGGCGAGTGCTTAGCCTCCGAGGTGGATACCTTAGAGGATGTGGCTCGCATGTATAACTTGGACTTGCAGGCGTTATTGCGGGAGATCCAGGGAAAATGCTCTCCCGCGCTCTTGTGAAGATTGTTGAAAGAAAATGTTGCAACCTCTGGTGTTGAATGTGGGAATGTGATATTTTTGCTTTAGTCGGTGTGCCATTTGTATCACAGAATCGCCCCATCGATTGAATCTTGGCGTTTACCTTGAAATCACTATAAAAAAAATATCAGTTTCGTTCTTGGGTTGGTTTGTCCCCCAAGCATTTTTCGTGCAGTGTTACGAAAATGTTACTTGCCCATGGCGGATTGTGACTGGGTTAATTTGGATACTACTGGGCTGGTGAGATAAAAGAGAAGATGGGCACTACAGGGAAGGGTTTTTTGACAACGATTTTGGGTATGGCTTTGGCCGGGTGTGTGGCTGTGGGGTCTGGGGTTACAGATTCATCCACACCCGCCGCAGAGTCGTCGGTCTCGCAGGAACAGACAGCAACCCAGCCACCAACAGAGCCATTTCAGGATAAGGTCGCTTCTGATGGGGTCTATTATTATTATGTCCTTGGCCACATGATGATGGGGGATCGTCGTTGGGATGAGGCGGAAAAGGCGTTCATGCGGGTGGCTGAAGGGGATCGTGATTCCCATGAGGTCCGTTTGATCATTGCCCATTTGGCCATGCAACGGGGGGATCTCCCGCGTGCTGTCCGCTTTGCCCAGGAAGTGGTCGATCTGGACCCAGGCAACATCAAGGCGCGTTTGTTGCTGGCTGGACTGCTGAATGCCTTGGAAAAATATCAAGAGTCGGCTGTTCAATATGAAATTTTAATTAAAAAACAACCAGATCATGTCTCTGCGCGTTTGCAGTTGGCCCAGATTTATGGTCGTTTGAAGGATCCTGTACGGGCCAAAAGCGCATTGACTCCGTTATTTGGTCAACCCGATGTCGCTTGGAAAGCCAATCTGGCGTTGGGACGCGCTTATGTGCATCTCGAAGATATCAAGAAATCGTTGGAATATTTCCGTAAGGCGCGCAAGCAGGCTCCAGATCAACTAGAGCCGATTTTAGCTTTGGGCGCGGCCTTGCAGGAGTTGGATCGTCCCAAGGAAGCCGAGGCCATGTATCGCGATTTTCTGGCGAGAAACCCGGAAAACGAGGCCATTCATACCCGTTTGGGCAGGCTGTTGCTCAACCAAGAGGATCGTTCCGCCGCTTTGGATGAGTTTCGTACCATTACCCGTCTTTCGCCGAGTAGTGTACAGGCCCGTCTTACTGCGGCACTCATCCTGATGAGCCAGCGGAATTTCGAGGAGGCCGTGCAGGAGTTGCGTCTGGCTGAGGCGGTTCATCCTGGTAACAGTGGCGTGGCCTATTATATTGGTCAAGCCATGGAGGCCTTGGGTCGTAGCAAGGATGCCAAGGCCGCCTATGAACCGATCAAGGCAGAGGATCCGTTTTATATGGAGGCCCAGATCCGTCTGGCCTATCTGGAAGCAAGCGAAAAACAGGGAAAAAATGCGATTGTTCGTTTGCAAGCACTAGCCAAGAGTCAACCAGAACGCTTTGAGGTTTTGCTTGCCTTGACCATCGTCTTGTTGCAAGAAGAGGATCATGAGGCCGTTGTGGCGTTGTCTACCCAAGGTTTGACGATGGCTCCTGATCAGAGTCGTTTTCTGTTCAATCGCGCCATGGCGTTGGACAAGTTGAAGCGGTGGCCAGAAGCCGAGAAGGATTTGAAACTCTATATCGAAAAAAATCCCGATGATGCGCAAGCTCTCAACTATTTGGGATATACTTGGGCAGAGCGGAACGAAAACCTGGAGGAGGCTTACAAACTGGTCTACAAGGCGTCGCAACTGGCCCCTGGAGATGGGTTTATCATCGATAGTTTGGGTTGGGTGTTGTATCGGATGAATCGTTTGGAAGAATCCTTGGTTAAAATGCGTGAGGCTGTGCGCACAGAATCCAAAGATCCCACCATTCGTGAACATTTAGGCGATGTTCTTTCTGCAATGGGACGCACCAAGGAGGCATTGATCATTTGGCAGCAAGCCTTGGAACTCGATGGCACCAATGAGGCTTTGCGGGCCAAGATTCGACGTGTCAGCAATGACGGCACCACCACATCCAGTAATGGTGGTGCGCATTGAGTCGAGCGTGGGGGGGGAGGCTGACGGTTGTTTTTTGGGTTGGTGTCAGTTTGCTACTGACCGCTTGTGCGGGCTTGTTGCCTGTAACAGGATCTGTTGTGGATGGTACGTTGGTGGTCGAGCGTTATCAACGGGATCAGGCCGCCCGTCGCGAAGGATTCACCCACTGGGGAGTGGAGGGGATCTTGGACATGGAAACACCAGAGCAGGGGCGTCGCAATCGCATCGATTTGTTGGGCAGTGGGGAAGAACGGC
Source organism: Magnetococcales bacterium (assembly GCA_015232825.1). GTDB lineage: Bacteria > Pseudomonadota > Magnetococcia > Magnetococcales > Magnetaquicoccaceae > Magnetaquiglobus. The sequence goes on along the minus strand of JADFYY010000050.1, from coordinate 6,940 downwards.
TCCGCTTGCGGGCCTTTGGTCCTTTCCAGCAGGTGGCGTTGGAGTTTTTGGCTGGTGAACAGTGGATCCGTTGGTTGGATCCGCAAAAGCATACCGTGACCCAAGTCCCAGCCACGGTTGCTGGCATGGAGTACCTCATTCAGATTCCTTTGGTTCCTGCCCGTTTTTTTCAGATGCTGATGGGGCGGGCTGGGTCTTTGTCACCGGTCTCTTCTGCTCTTTTCGGGGGGGAAGAGGGGGTGGCGGTTGAAACTCAGGACGGTGAGCGTTTATATCTGGATCCCTTGCGGGGTCGAGTACTAAAACGTTCTGGGGAGGCCACTTCTGGCCGGGTTTATCAGGTGGTTTATACGTGGCCAGAGGAGGCGCAATCCGTCATGCCTGCACGGATTTTGGTGACCCTGGATAATCCACGGGTTCGTTTGGAGTTCATTTTACAGCGTTGGTATTTCCCGCCTGCCGGTCCTGCTCCCTCTTTGTTTGAAGAAACGATTCTACCCGGTTTTTCATTATCGCGTCCTCTGGATCGTCTACCATGAATGCAGATAGGCCAGCGCACGGGATTTTCCTTGCCCCTGCCAAGGTGAATTTGGCCTTGCGAGTGGTTGGAAAACGGGCGGACGGGTACCATTTATTGCAATCCATTCTGGTTTTTTTCCCTTTGTATGATCAGTTGGAAATTGAGGTGTTAAGGGATGAGGATGGGTTGGAATTGGTGTGTGAACCGGTTGTCACTGCCTCCCCGGAAGAGAATCTGGTGATGCGGGCAGCACGGGCCTTGTTGAATGCAACGGGAGTGCAACGGGGGGCGCGGTTGAGGTTGTTGAAACGGATTCCCGATGGGGCGGGTTTGGGGGGAGGCTCTTCGGATGCGGCCTTGGTTTTGTTGGCACTCAATCGCCTGTGGGGGTTGCATCTTGATTTGCAACAGTTAATGGCATTGGGTGTTGGGTTGGGAGCGGACATCCCTTTTTTTCTAGGCGGTCGGAGTGCTTTGGTTCAGGGGATCGGTGAACAATTGACCCCGATACCGGTTCATCCATCCGCTGACTTGGTGCTGGTTCATCCGGGTGTGGCCTTATCCACCCGTCGCGTGTTTCACGCATGGGCCGGGAAATTTTTGGACCGTCGTGAGCCACTGGCAATGCCCGGTCCTGCTGTGACTGATCTTGTTACCCTGTTGGAAAACGATCTGGAATCCCCGGCCATGGCATTGGCCCCGGTTATTGGGGAGGTACTCTATGCGTTAAAGAAGGCTGGAGCCTTGGGGGTGCGGATGTCTGGCAGCGGTTCATCGGTTTTTGGTGTTTTTCCCGATACCGCCACCGCTGCGTCTGCGGCTCAACGTTTGTCTGTTGAACAGAAGGGGTGGCGGGTTTTTTCTGGGCGGATTTTTCATACGCATCCTTTTTTTGATTGATAAAGAGAGAATGTAAAAAGGCTATGCGTTTTTTATGAGTGGGTGATGAATGAGCTTCTATCATTCATCATGTTAAATTACATTCACTAAAGGATAATCATAGACTATGTTTTGTAAACAATGCGGGAGCCAAAATGAGTCGGATGCCAAATTCTGCAGCCACTGCGGTGTCACGATGAACTTGAACCAAACGGTCAACACGTCTGTTGTCACCCCGGAGATTCCCCCGATCCGTTATGCCGGATTCTGGTTTCGTGTTTTGGCCTCCGTCGTCGATATGGTACTTAGTCAGGTTGTCATCGTCGTACTCGCCATTCCGATCGGTTATGCCCTGGGTGCTTCGATGGCCGAAAATCACGCCGGTGAGGAGATTCAGGACGTTGCTTGGATCATGGGGAATCTGTTGGGAATCCTGATCAGTTGGCTCTGGTTCACGGTTGCAGAATCCTCCCACTGGCAGGCCTCGCTCGGTAAAAAGATGCTCGGTCTGATGGTGACCGACGAACAGGGACAGCGCATCGGTTTTGGACGCGCCAATGCGCGCTATTGGTCCAAGATAATCTCCATGTTGATTTTGTTCATTGGCTTCATCATGGTTGCCTTCACCGAAAAGAAGCAGGGTCTGCATGACAAGATCGCCGATACCCTGGTGATCCGTCGTCCGCCTTCTGCATGATCCGGCATGGATGACCTACTGGTTTATCCGGTGTAGCCTTATCCACCCGTCGCGAGTTTCTCACCTTGGCTGGGAATTTTTGGCCCGTCATAATTTGATCGAGGCCGATTTGCAAACCCTGAAAGAGTGGAGCAAGAAAATTCTCAGTGCCGATCAAGTTGAGCAGATTTTTCAATAGGTTTTGATTCGTTTACGGTTAAATGTACAGGCTTTGGTCAATCCAGGTGACCTTTTTTCCTTATCATCCCTTTTCAATCCGTCAAAAGCCGTGTATACTGTCGCCCTTGAAGTAACCGAAAGCTGTTGGGCCGTCGCCAAGCGGTAAGGCCCCGGATTTTGATTCCGGTATACCCAGGTTCGAATCCTGGCGGCCCAGCCATTTTTATCCTTTCCTTTGTTTTTCAATCGGACTTGACGGCCCCAATGGTCTTGACCACATCCAAAAACAGATTGTTGACCGATTGAATCCGAAAACCGGCCCGGCGGACATTGGCCACAGTATCCCGGTTCATCTCTGGACCAATATGCCGACAGATTGGATTGCACATGTCCAGAACCCAGTTGAAAGGCCATACCTTGCTTCCCGTGTGTTCAAACATCCATAACTCGCCACCCGGTTTCAGCACTCGGTATAACGATTCCAACCCGCGCATCGGATCAGGCACAGAACAAAAGGTGCATGAGGTGAAAACCTGATCAAACTGTCCATCAGGAAAATCTAAGTCGCAGATGTCCATTTGTCGCGCTTCCATTTGGCCTGGATAGACGGCCACTCTGGGTTTGGCCCGTTCCAACATGCGAGAACTGATGTCAATGGCTATAATCTCTTGATTCGGAGGAAAAAAGGCAATGTCAAGCCCGGTTCCCAAGGCGGCAAATAGGATCTTTTTCCCAGGTTGCATCCGGGCAAATAGGTGTTGCTTGGCTGGTTTCCAACGTCGCTCTGCACCAAAAGCGAGCAGATCATAAAACCGGGCGGTGCCATCCCAGCGTCGTTCGGTGCGATTGTCAACCATGGCGTCTCTCCCCATGCAGCACGCCATCCACCAAGTAGGTGAAGAGCCAAGCGGTAAATCCGCATCCTGCACCCAATTCCAATAACATCGGCAAATCTCCTCGCATCAATGGCATCATGCTTGGCACCATACTGCTCATCATGCTCCCCAACATGGCTGGCACCATGATCTCCATAGCCCCGAATAAAAATAAAAACAACGGCATCACCACCATGGTGGCCATCATCCCTACGACCATCCCCACTCCCATCTCAATTGGCATGGGCCAGGAGGTCGGCAACTGGTATGCCGCCAGAGTGCCTATAGCCGCAAGTACAGTACTGGAAAGACAATCGCCAACAATGAAATAAATTCGTCGCTCCATGGATTCTCCTCTTGTCGGTTCAGTTCAAATATCCAATAGCCATTGATTCAGTTGTTCTTGTGCATCTTGCACGGCCTGTTTGAATCGATCCATGAGAGCCGATATTTTGTCTGGGAACTGTTCGTGGCTTTTCTTTTCGATCTCTTGGGCGATGGAGAGCAGTTGACTCATGCCTAAGTGGGTGGCACTGCTCGTGAAACGGTGGGCCGTATGTGCCAAGGCGTGATGGTCTCTCTGGAGTATGGCCGCTTCCATCTCTTGAATCGCCTGCCTGCACGTTTGCTGAAAGCGTTGGCAGATGGTCTTCATTCGCTGATGACCGACGGAATGAAGCATATTAGTAAGTATCTCCTGATTCAAAAGAGGCGAGGCACAAGGGATGTTTATCTGTGTATCGGTAACGGATTCTCCAGACAGTAGTTTGGCGAGGAGTGTACGCAAGCGGTTTAACTCTACAGGCTTGGTGAGGACCGCATTGGCACCCGCTTTCATTGCAACGGTTAAACGCTCTTGGAGAGCGTCTGCAGTGAGAACCAGAATGGGGATGGTTGCTTTGCTTGGGTCAGGCCAAGTGCGAATGGCCTGAATGATGGATAATCCATCGATGTCGGGCATGCGTAAGTCAGTCAGAATTAAATCAAAGGTGTGTGTTTGCAAAATATTGAAGCAATCCTTGCCATTGTCAATGGCCGTAACTCGGTGTCCGTCAATGCTCAATAGCTCTTGCAACAACATTCGACTCAACCCATCGTCCTCAATTAACAAAATGGAGGCTGAACAAGGGGGGGGAGGTTGGTTAAGTTGGATGCAAGGTGTTGATCTTGCAAGACACGCTCACACTCCAAGGTGAATTGGAATAAACACCCCTCCTGCGGGTGACTTTCCACATGAATGGTCCCCCCCATCCTCTCCACAAGATTCTTGCTGATGGCCAGTCCAAGACCCGCACCACCGTGGTTGCTGGCAATGGGGGTAAATGGCTTGAAAAGGTGTTGGATCTCTTCTTGCGACATCCCAAGGCCGGTGTCCTCAACGGAAAAAGAGAGGCATAGTTTGTCTGAATGTTCTTCCAGCAATTGTGCGCGGATGAAAATTTCACCGCCTTCGGTAAACTTGTTGGCATTGGCCAGCAGGTTCAATAGCACTTGTCGCAAACGGAGAGGATCAATCCACACAGAATCAATCGCTGCATCACAGGTGTGTTCAACACGGTTGCCTTTTTGGTTCGCTTCATGCTGGAATAATTCAACCAAGCTTTTAATCAGAAGAGAAAGATTGACCGGGGCTGGATGGATTGGAATGTGGCTGGCTTCGATTCTGGACAGGTCTAGAATTTGGGTAACGAGTGTCAGTAAGTGGTGACCGGCTGCCTGGATTTTGTGCAGATGATCAATCAGTTGTCTCCGGCTTATCTCTTCTCCCTTCTCCTCCAGAAGTTGACTGAATCCAATGATGATATGCAACGGTGTGCGGATTTCATGGCTGACATTGGCTAGAAAGCGGCTCTTGGCCAGATTGGCTGCTTGAGCATTTTCTTCGGCGAGCTTTCTTTCTGCATTTTCCGTGCGGAGTTTTTCGTTTAGTTGCATTAATTCGCGAGCGTGAGAGGCGATTTGTTGCTCAAACGCATCCCCTTGTTCACAAATGCAATCAATCAGGGCGGTTTGTGTGATCACGCCTTGAAAGGCCCCGTCCATCATCACCGGCAGAATCGCTAAATTGTGCGATTTCATGATGCCAAAAACTTGTTTGATCCGTGAGTCCCGGCTAACAACCGGTTTGGGTCGCAGACAATCGATTACCAGATTGTGTTGTCGCTCAAGGATGTCATCGGCCACCAGCAGACCAAGAAAATGACCCTCTTGCAGTACGACAAGGAAACCGTATTGCAGCAATGTCTTCTCAATGGCGCGGATGCTGAAATAGGCGTCAACGGTTGGGTATTGAGTGCAGACCAACCGGTCAATTTCCATCCTGTGACTCCAGGCCTCCTTCAATCCGCTCAAAAAAGATTTTGACATGGAAGTTGATCTTGACAATCTCTCCATGGGAAATGAATGGAAATACTTTGGTTCTTAATAGGGCTAAAATTTCTGGCAAGGGTAGGCGTTTGGTGATTTGTTTGTTGATTAAAATGGCCTCCACAACGGCGTCATCCACCTCGACCATCTCAAAGCCATCGGGAGTCATCAGCCCCATGCATTTGCTGATGCCAGAGATCCCGACTGGACATTTTTTTGCCAGAATCAGAATATCTTTGAAAGGCGGCAGGGAAACGGTCTCAAAGTCCATTGAAACGCTATATTTGAAGCCATTTTTATTGCTATTCGGTTGATTCATGGATGTTTTCCATATCAAAATTAGGGCATTTTCACCAAACGAAAGCCTAGGTCACCAAAATTGGCGCGGACGTCGTCGGAGTTACGCTTGGTGGGTTGTATATAATCCGGGCTGCTCTTGACGCTTCCGCCGCGAAAAATCCGCCGAACGCCGGTTGTCGGGCCTTTAGGATTTTCTTTTGGGGATACGGTATAATAGTTGGCGTCAAAGTGGTCATGAACCCATTCCCAGACGTTGCCGCTCATGTCGTATAATCCGAATTTATTGGGATTTTTTTGGCCAACTGGATGAATGTCGCCTGCCGCATTGCCCTTATGCCAAGCGATCAAATCTGGCTCTTCTCCACCGCAATATTTTTGTATCTCGCCTCCACGACAGGCAAATTCCCATTCAGCCTCGGTGGGCAAGCGGTATTTGTTTGGCCCTTGTGAGTTTAATTTTTGGATAAACTTTTGCACCATTTCCCATGAAATGCTGTTTACCGGACAGTTGTCCCCACAATTCAAGGAGGAGGGGTTGTATCCCATGACTGCTTGCCATTGGGCTTGAGTGACTTCGTACCGGCCCATGAAAAACCAATCCACGCACACCTCATGCACGGGTCCATCTCGTTCGGATTCATTGGAGCCCATCTGGAAACATCCTTTGGGAACGATCACGAATTTCATGTTGAATGAATTGTCTTGATTGACAAAATACCACGCCAACATAACGCCCGCCCAGACGATGATTACGACAATCAGCAGCCATAGCAGCGGTTTTGGTACGGAGGAAAAGGCTTTGCGCCACTTTTTTTCCGGCTTGGGTGGTATCAAGTCGTTTGGATGGGGGTCAAGCTGGACGAGGGATAAGATCTCGGTTCCGCAGTGAGCGCAAAAATGGGCATCCTGGGGATTATCTCGTTTGCATTTTGGGCATTCCATCAATCGATACCTTTTCTGGGCAACTGATTTTGTCGTTAACTTGATTATATATACACAGCTTGACGTAAAGGCAATCGAAAAATCATGGTGAAGCCGGTGGTTGGGTGGGTGTGACCGGTTCTGGGTGACGCCAGAGACCATTCTTGCTGAAACAGGACCATCCCCACCGGATCCAGTCTAGGCTATGCGGTTACGCAGATT